>UQUG01000017.1 GCA_900544205.1 uncultured Collinsella sp. | reverse complement strand
GCGCCGCGCCGGAAGGCCCCGAGCTCGCGAAGATGCGCAAGGCGATGCGGGTGACTCAGAAGAAAGCCGCCGCGGAGCTCGGCCTGTCCGCAGCCACACTCGGGCACTTGGAACGGGGGAAACGGCGGTCGACGAAACTGGAGAGGAGGTATTACGAGCTCCTGTGCGAATTGGAGAGAACGCTCCCGCAAACTGCCTCTTGACAACTTATAGGAGCGTCGGTTTTATTGAGTATTTGTTGCGATGTGCTCGGCATATCCAAATAAGTCTACTCACTTGCATCTAAGACGCACCAGATAGGCAAAAACCGCCGCAAAAAGGGGGCCGGTTCCCTTCGCGGCAGCCGTTAATACGCCGAGCTTGTTATCGTAAAAGCCAATCACGCGCCGAAACCACACTACAGTCTTTCGACTCATACGTTGAGTCCACGCGGGCCACAACATAGCGCGCATCTTTTGCAATGTCGATCTCATCGCATACAGTCTGTAGATGGCGGGCGTACTTATCGTGATACGTTCTGGATGATTTTATTTCGATAGCCTTGGGACTCCCTGAGTTTGTACAGTCGAGCAAATCGATTTCACGCTTGCTGTCGTCCCTATAGAAATACAGCTCGGGATTCTCGCCCACGTTGAGATGGCTCTTCGCCGTTTCGGAAACGATGAGGTTTTCGAAAACGGCCCCCAGATAAGGGCTCTCCAATAGTTGCTCCAGTGATCCAATTTTGAGCAAGTAGCAGAGCAGCCCCGTGTCGTAAAAATAGAGCTTGGGCGTTTTAGTTAGACGCTTCTTGGCATTTGCATAATAGGGCTGCAGCGAAAACGTCAGGTAGCTCTGCTCCAGAATGGACAACCAGCTTTTAATGGTCGATACGCTCACGCCCGTATCTCGAGAAAGCGAGGATATATTGATGAGGGCACCGACGCTCTGAGCAATTATGGACAGAAACTTATGAAACTCTGCCTTATTGCGCACATCAAGCAAGCCCACAACATCGCGCTCAACATAGGTATCGATATAGCTGGGAAAATAAACCGAGGACGGCATTCCGGCGGAACGCAGGCGAGGGTATCCCCCTTCGAGCGCGAACAAATCCACTTCCAGCTGCCCCTGCTGGCCCCTCTCCGCTTCTCGAAACGATAATGGCAGCAATTTTAAGATCCCGACTCGCCCGGCAAGAGACTGCCCGATGCTTTTCATCATCAAAAAGTTTTGCGAGCCTGTAAGGATGTATTGACCGGCGTCTCCCCGCTCATCCGAAACAACCTGGATCATTGAAAACAAATCCGGGGCGTATTGCGCCTCATCGATGATGAGTCCGCCCTTTCGGTTGCGGATAAAACTCACCGGATCCTCCAAGGCCGCGCGCCTCGTTTGAGGGTCCTCAAGCGTGACGTAGGAATAGTCGGGAAAGGCATGCCGAACCAGCGTAGACTTACCACTCTGCCTAGGCCCTGTCAACGACACAACAGGAAACCAGCCTGCCATGCGAATGAGCAACTCATGCAAATCCCTGTTAATGAACTCAGCCATATCAACGCCCCTTATTACGCTGTTACCATAATCGAATAGTTTCATTCTCCATAATCTTATAGTAGCGTTTACCATAATCTTATAGTAACCCAGTTCAAAAGCATTATTTATAGAGCCGAAATCTCAGACCCTAAATAACAAAAGCCACCACAATGGGGGCTGTCCCCATTGTGGTGGCTTGCAGGCGAGTTAACTTGTTCGACTATCGTACGCCAGCCATGTCCGAGCCTAGAGCGTGGCAAGGCGCTTGGACTCGTGCGCGGCGAGCGCAATGGAGATGATGCCAGTAATGGCATCGGCCACCACCAGGGCGATCCACACGCCCTCGACACCCATCATGTTGCCGAGGAGGTACATAAGCGGCACCGAGCAGATCACATAGCGAAGCAGGCCCGTAAACGTGGCGACACCCACCTTCTCGACCGCCTGGAAATACATCGACATGGTCATGGCAAGATAGCCCAGGGCAACAGCCAGGATGACAGTACGCGTGGCGTTGGCGGCAACCTCAACGAGCGCAGGATCGCTGCCGGCAAAGAAGGCGCACACCGGGGTGGCGGCAAGCCAGAGCGCGACGGTGACCAGCGCCAGCGTCACAACCTGGTACTTAAGCGTGCAGGAGAGCGTCTCCTTAAGGCGTGCCCAAGCCTTTGCGCCGGCGTTGAAGGCAGCGATGGGCTGCAGACCGTAGGAGAAGCACTGGGCAACCATCATGGTAATGTAGAGGATGTAGCCGTTGATCACGCCAAAGGCTGCGATGTAGAGCGAGCCCATGTCGCCGCCGAGCGAACCCAAAAGCGAGTTGGCAACGGTATTAAAGATAAAGGTCGCACCCTGGACCAGGTAGAACGGGAAGCCGATCTTGAAGATCTGGCCGCAGATGGCGAGGTCGAGCTTAAGGTCGGCCAGGCTAATCTGGAGCTGGGACTTTTTGCCCCCGATGAACCAGAAGATACCGATGGCCCAGATACCGATGGAAAGCCCGTAGTACACGCCGGCGCCCATAACGCCAAACTTGAGCACAAACGTGGAAAGCGCGAGCCAACAGATGGCGACGATGGCCGAAACGGTCATGAGGTTGGCCTGGATCTGAACCTTCTCGTCCACACGCATCACAGCGGTGATCATCTGGCCAATGACCGTGAGCGGCAGCAGCACGGCGAAGGTGCGCACGCCGGCAACGGTATCGGCCATGATGTCGGGCGTGGCGCCAAAGAATGTGCAGATGGGCTCGGTAAACACTGCCATCACCACAGCAAGCAGCACACTCACGATCGTGGTGAGCCAAAAGCCCTGGCTAAAAGCCTTGCTTGCGCCCTTGATGTCGCCGGCACCCAAAAGGTTGCCCACCACGGCGGGCACGCCGGTGCCAAACAGGTTGCCAAAGGCCAGGTTGATGTACTCGACCGACATAATGATCGAGACACATGCCAGGCCGTGGGCACCTAGGCCCCAACCCATCACGAGGCCCTCAAGGACCACCATGATGATCTGGGCGAGCATGCCCTGGCCGGTGACGATGGTGTACTTACGCACCAGACCGGGAATCGGTTGGGAGGCGAGCTCGCGCTCCTCCTCCACGGCAGCGGTTACTTCTTCTGCCATTGTTCTCCCCTTTCCTTGAGAGAGTAGTGCTGAATGGATGTCAGGCGGCTGACAACTGGCACCAAGCCGCCCAATCAAACGATGGCGCTATGCCTCAAAGACCACCTTGCCGGCGATCATCGTGAGGGCTGCGGTAGCCTCGAGCACCTCGGCCGGCTCGCAATCAAAGAGATTGCGGTCGAGCACGCAGATATCTGCCTGTTTGCCGCACGCGAGCGTGCCGATGCGGTCCTCGGCATGCATGGCGTAGGCGCTGCCATAGGTGTAGGCGCGCAGAGCCTCGGCCATGGTAATGCGCTCCTGGGGGAACCAGCCCTCAGGGTTGGAACCGTCCTCGAGCATGCGGAAGACCGCGCCGTACACCTCCTCCATGGGCTCCAAGCCCACAACGGGGAAGTCACTGCCCAGGTGCACCACGGCTCCGCTGGCAAGCAGGCTACGCAGGGGCCACGAAAGCGCGGCACGCTCGGGACCCACGGCTTCGTCCTTGGCAAGGTCAGCCATATCGAGCAGCATGTGCCACGGCTGCATGCCGGGGCAGACGCCGAGCTCGGCATAACGCGGCATATCCTCGGGTTGAACCGTCTCGTTGTGCTCCATGGAGTGGCGACAATCCCGCTTGCCATGCAAGCGCTCGCCCTCCTCAAAGCAATCGAGCACAAAACGCACCGAGCGATCGCCGATTGCATGGATGCGCGTGTCAACGCCCCATTCCTGCGCCCTCAGGATGGCAGCACGGATGCGCTCCGGCTCCTCCGCGGGCTCACCACAGGTGTCGGGTGCGTTGCTATAGGGTTCAAGCATCCAGGCGGTATGGTCGGAGCACACACCATCAAGGAACTGCTTAAAGCCGTGCCACTCCACCTGCGTACCCGGGAAGGCGTATTTCTCCTTGATCTGCTCGAGCGTCAAGGACTCGTTTTCGAACAGGTCGGTGTACAGGAACACGCGCAGCGGCAAGTCGCCCTTGGCATTAAGACCTGCCAACACCGCATACGGGTTTTCCATGCTCACAAACGTAGGATTGACCATGCCGACCGTAGTGATTCCCAGGGCATTGGCGCGCCGGGCGGTTTTTGCAAACGACGCGTCAACAACCTCGGGCGCTGGGTCGTAGACCTCGTCCATAAAGAAGGCGCCGGCGTTGTTGGAAAACACGCCCGTCAGATTGCCGTCGGCATCCTTAAGGATCTTGCCGCCTGCGGGATCGGGCGTCTGCGAAGTTACTCCCACCTTGTTGATGGCGCAGGTATTGGCACTAAAGGTATGCAAGTCAACCTGCTGCAGAAATACCGGGCGGTCGGAGATGTACTCATCGATCATCGCGGCCGTGGGCATCTCGGGGACATCCCACTGGAACTGGATAATCTGGCAGCCCAGAATCCACTCGTTATCGGGATGGTCGGCCGCAAACGCCACGACACGTTCCATCGCCATCTCAAAACTGGTGCAGTCGATGAGGTTGACGGCAAAATCGGGGTCGGTCATAAACGCGCCCTGGGCAAAATGCGTGTGCGAGTCGATCAGGCCGGGCATGACGAGCTGGTCGCCAAAGTCGCGCACCTCGGTATCGGGACCGATAAACGGTGCCAGGTGAGCATCGTCACCGCAGGCAACGATTTTATCGCCCCGCACGGCAACGCCGCCCTTAAACGGCTCGAGCCCATCGCCGGCAAAGACGGCGTCGCTCTTGATAACTACATCAGCCTTGTCCATGCGAGCCTCCTCAGGCATCTTTGGTTGTAACGCGGACGCACCGCCCGCGTGGGCACTCGGTTGGGAGCGTAGCGCTCCCGCATCGGCGCGTGCCTACAAGCCGTGCTCGGACGTCTGTCCCACGTCCGCGGCTTCGCTCTACACCCATTGATACACAGGGGCAAACCCGTGCCAAGGCCAGGGACCGCAAACGGTCAGTTTAAGCAGGTTTACACGCTTTACCTGCAGGTTTATTGTCTGAGATTATTACCGCTTCATTACGCCCAACGGTGTGGCCGCCCACACAGCAAGACCCGCATGCGAGGAAGAATGAGGCTAGGAACGCCAAAAGGTATCTATAAGGTCATCTCGGTTGGAGACGCCGCTTTTAACGTAGATGCGATGCAAGTGTGCCTTGACCGTGCCAGGGCTGATGACCAACTCGCTGGCGATGTTTTGGGCGTCGTTGCCCTTCAGCACCAGCGTGAGCACCTCCTGCTCGCGCCGTGACAGCTTATGGGCGTCGGCATAAATCACCACACGCGATGCGAGATCGTCCTCAGAGCTTGCGCTCTCGGCTGCCACGTCCTCATCGGCACGCGGATGACGGGCATACACACGCAGGATATGGCTAAACTGGCAAAAAAGCTGAGCCGCGCATACCACGAGCAGCACGTTTTCGGAGATATTGCGCTCGGACAGATACCACAAAAAGAGGCCGATGACGGGGTTTTGGGAGTCGGGGCGGCAGAACAAGATCATGTAGGTGTCCTCGGCGATCACGCAAAACACAAGAACGAAGGCCACCTTCCAAAAGAGCTTTGAGCGGTCGAGGTCGAGTTTCTCAACACGCGTTGCTCTGTACCGGTAATGCCAGGCGGCATAGGCAAGACATCCTACATTACCCAGGTCACGCGTGAGCCAAAAGAGATACTGCTGCACCTCTCCGGCAGCGCCGCTGCGAGGCACCAGCAGCAATTGCAAGATTGAAAACGGCACGATAGCGAGTCCGAGCATGCGCGACGTCGGTCTTTTGCGCAAGCGCGCAAACATCCATAGCACCACGCAGGCATAGATGGCAATACCAAGCACGCAGCGCAGCAAGGGGTGCTGCAGCGGCTCGCTAAAGGTAACGGCGTAGTCGTATTTGAGCCGATTGTACTCGTCAAAAAAGATGACCGACATATCGAGCATATAGAGCAAAAAACCCGCCGCGGCCACGAGGCTGTCGCGACGGCGCGTCATGAGCCAAACCACCAATGCCACGGCACTGGTCACCAGAGCCACACCCATGATAATCGTGGTGTAGATATAGAACGCGAAACTCATGCCCGCCTCCCCTGTCTAGATGCTGTGAGGATGTTGACAGATTCTTTGCCGCAAGATTAGACTCACCGATTAAACGTACTGTATCGTTTAGATAAACAAGCTGTGTCTCACCGATGAAAGGAGATGCCATGACACCGATCGCTCCGCTCAAGATGCTCGTCGCGCCCGCCGCCAAGGCCATCACCCGACTCGGTTCTTCCATGACCTACGACAATGTCCCCTGCGCCGTTGAGGCGCGTTCGGACAGCTGCCCCTACCTGGGCCACGTCCCCTACTTTGCACCCAAGCTCGCATCTGATCCCGAGCAGCGTGAGCAGTAATCCAAGATGCATCTAGCACCGCACAACTCGCGGCGCTACTGTTTTGGTGCAAAGCGACCTGTCCCCCTTGCGCCAACGCCGGGATTGTCGATGCTGCGGCCGCGGCGCGATATGAGGCGCGAAACCTCGCCCAGCAACACGCCGATCACCACACCCATGAGGATCGGCAACTTTGACATCTCGGCGGGCGAGCTGTTAAGCGGCACGATTGTCGCAACAATCGAAAGCACGAGTTCTACCACCGGCACCGCAAGCGCTACCGCAAGCACCTTGCCCTCGAAGGGCGCGCGAAACACACGCGGGCGGTCGTCGTATTTACGCAGGCGCCAAAACGCCGGGAACATCGGGATATAGCTCATGAGCAGAAAGACGACGTTCATCGAGAAGAAGACCCAAAAGACGTCGGAACCTTCACCCAGCGGAATCTGAAGTAGCAGCACCAAGCTGGCAAAACAACCGTTAATGAGTGCCGAACCGTTGGGCATGCCGGTCTTCTTGGACACCAGCGCAAAGGGACGCGGCATGTTGCCATGGCGCGCGGCATAGCTCGCCACGTTGTTGACGCCAAAGCTCCAACAGATCATGTTGGCAAACAGCGTTACCAGAAAGGCCACGCCCACGACCATCGTCAGCGGGTGAGCGCGCCCCACCATGGCGGCAACCGCGTCCACAATGCCCGAATCGAGTGAAAGCTGCTCGGTGGGAACCGCGGCTCCAATACCGATGCCACAGATAATGTAGATCGCCGCGATGGCAACGCCACCGGCGATAACCGCCTTGGGGATATCGCGCGATGGGTTCTTCATCGTGCTGGCAAAGGTCGCGACCACCTCAAAGCCCATAAAGTTGAATAGGATGATTGAAAGATACGTCAGTGAGTTAGTGTCTCCCAGATCGGGGACAAATGTCTTAAACGACATATCGTTGGCAAAGCCGTTGTTGCAGGCAAACCAGATGCCGATGATTCCCACCACGGCGGTAATGAGCACCTTGATGACGGCGCCGCCATCCATGACCCAATCGGCCTCGGCCACCGGCTGCATTGCCATGACCGTGACGCCCCACACAAAGGCAAGCTCGATGGCAATTCGGACCCCAAGCGAAAATTCGATGCCCCATACCGCATTGATGACACTGGGGAACATGCAGGCGATACTTGCCACCCACAGTGGAAAGTTGACCCAATAGCACCAGGAGCAGCGTGCACACCAACGGTCTCCCAAGCCCAGGCGAACCCAGTCGTACAGGCCGCCCTCGGAATCGAACGCCGTACCGAGCTCGGCCACCACCAGGCCATAGGGAAGCAAAAACGTAATGATAAGGAAGATCCACCAGAAGAACTGCACGTTACCCATGGCAGATGCCGGAGCAGCCGCCTCGATGGTAAAGACAACGCAGATAACCGAGAGGATGACCTCGAACAGGGAGAACTTTTTACCTGCCATGGCACGCTTCCCCTACAGCAAAAAGGATGGCATCTGTACCGAAGGCGCAGCCCAAGGTAGGGTTGCAGGCCGCGTCACCGGTGCAGGTGCCATCCCAAAGAGAAGAGAGGATGCAATTGTTGGACCAACGCTCGCGGAACAGGCGCGTGTAGATAACGATACGCTGGTACATAGATACTCCGATCAAAACGGCCGCGATTGCGACCGGAATCTTTTGGCAATTGAAGACGCGTCTGACCTGGGATATTCAAGCGAACAATTGGCCTAACCCGCAATAAATCCCAGATCAGACGCGTACTCAATCAAAGAGGCGGGCACTCCGAAGTGGAGGCAACGGAGTGCCCAAAGAAAAACCCAGCCGACCAAGACATCGAATAAACCGACCATCAATGCCCCGAGATGGTCACGGTGCGATTCACCGACTGTCCGATTGATCGGCTGGGTTTCTGAGGTGCGGCAGATTGCCCTGAAAGAGGAGGGCATAGACCTTAAGGGTCATACCCGACGATTGAAGGGCAAGGTGCCGTGCCTCGGGAAGACAGACAATTACGCGGACGGCTCCTGCTGAGTAATGCAGTGGATGTTGCCGCCACCGAAGACGACCTGCTCGGACTGAACGCCGACGCACTTGTAGACGCCCTCGCCCCAGACCTCGTCGTAGATCTTCTGGAGCGTGTCGACGGCCAGCTGGTCGTTCTCGTCGCCGTACTGCGGGACGATAACGCCGTGGTTGGTCACGAGGTAGTTCATGTAGGAGGCGATCAGCGGCTCGTCGGGGACGCGCGGCTCGGCGTTCTCGTCGGCGTCGATGGTGTCGCAGGAAGCCTGGTCCATGAACAGCGGGTTCACGGGCATGCAGAGCTTGTAGACCTTCATCTTGCGGCCCTTGGCGTCGACGGCGTTGGAGAGGGTCTCGTAGGCAGCGTGGCACTGCTCGTAGAACGGATACTCGGGATCGTCGGTCCAAATGCAGGCCATGACGCCCGGCGCGATGAACGTGGCGACGTCGTCGATGTGGCCGTTGGTCTCCTCGGGGTCGATGCCCTCCTTGACCCAGATGACCTTCTCGACACCCAGGTAATCCTTGAGGTGCTCGTCCATGTAGGCGCGAAGCTCCTCGCTCCAGGGCTCAAACTTCTTGCGGTACTTGGGCCAGATGGACTCGGGATCCTCTTCCTCCTCCAGAACCGCAGAGCAGGTGCGGCCCGGGGAAAGCAGGCACTGGTCGGTCACGACAAGGGTGCCCTCGCCGTCGACGGTGATGGAGCCGCCCTCGAGGATCATGTCGTCGGGACGATAGCGGCGGCAGCCGGAGAGCTCAGCCATCTTGAGGGCGATCTGCTCGTCCTTGTCCCACGGGAAGTACAGGCCGTCGACGAGGCCGCCGTAGGCGTTGAAGTGCCAGTGGTTGGCGCGCTTCTCGCCCTTGCCGTTGATGACGTAGGTGGCGGCAGTGTCGCGGAACCAGGCGTCGTCGGTGGTCATCTCGATGACGGTGACGTTCTCGTCGTTCTCGAAGACGGCCTTGCAGTTGGCGTAGTCGACCTGGTTGGCGCACATATAGACCGGGGTGAACTCGGAGATGGCGCGGGCGATGGCGGCATACTGCTTCTGGGCCGGCTTGGCGCCGTGGGCCCAGGTGTCGGTGCGGTGGGGCCAGCCCATCCACACGCGATCCTGCGGGGCGAACTCGGCGGGCATGAAGAAGCCGTCGGCCTTGGGGGTGGACTCGGACTCGGTGATCGTACGCATAAGATTTCCTCCAAATCGAACGATCGCTTGCTGCGGGCGGGTTACCCGCAGCCTAAAACCAAGAGATGGTAGGCGCCCGTTCCCCGGCAAAGGTCGGGGCGCCCGGTGCCGGTTTTCACGGAATCGCACCGGCAAGCGACGACGTAACCAAGTGCGCGGAGACAAAACGCACGAAGGATACGGAAGAGAGATTGGGGTGGGCGGTGGTTACCGGAGCTATCGCTCACACCCACCCCGGGGGAATGGTTAGCAAACCTGTCGCTTGGACACGCCTCCGAAGAGGCTAGAGTGCCCGGAGTCGGGAGCGACAAGCCCGACGAGGCGCGCGTTGGTACACGAGGAGGGTTGGAGCCCCAGAACCGGGTGCTCTAGTTCTCCTCGGCCTCGGCGGCCTCCTCAGCGAGACGCTGGGCTGCGAGCTCAGGGGTCAGACCCTTGTACTCGGTCTCGCGGCCCTTAGCGCTGACGACGCGGACGACCTCGCCGATGAGCACGAGCACGATGAAGATAACGATCATCGGGACCTTGTCGCCAATTTCAGCAGCGGAGAACGGGATCAGCGTGGCAACGATGGCAAGAACCAGCTCGATGCAGGGGATGGCCAGCATGACCTTCATCATGGCGCCCTTAAACGGGAACGTGAAGATGCGCTCACGGTTGGGGTCGTTCTTACGAAGGTTGAGGAACGCCGGGAACATCGGGATGTAGGTCAACAGCAGGAAGACGACAGAGGTGCCAAAGAGCATCCAGAAGACACCGTTGGAGATGGCGTCGATGGGAACGAGCTGCAGGCACAGCACCAGGGAGGCAACGACAGCGTTGACCAGGTTGGCGCCGTTGGGCATGTCGTCATCCGAGATCATCGAGGCGAAGACCTTGGGCATGTTGCCGTGCTCGGCAGCGTAGCGAGCAACGGAGTTAACGCCGAAGGACCAAGCGGCCATATTGGCGAACAGGGTGATCAGGAAGGCGATGCAGATGACCTTAAAGATCATGGAGTCGCCCACCATGGTCTGGACTGCGACGATCATGCCGTAGTCGGGATCGATGGAGTCGGCCGGCACGGCGGCGCCGATGCCAAAGCCAGCGAACAGGTAGATCACGGCGATGGACAGGCCACCGACGATGATAGCCTTGGGGATATCGCGAGCGGGATCGGCCATGTCGTCGGTCATGGTGCAGATGACCTCGAAGCCCATGAAGTTAAAGATGATGATCGACAGGTAGCCGAGAGCGTTGGTGTTGGTGAGCTCGGGCAGGAAGGTGGCAGCGGACATGTCGTTCGCAAAACCGTTCTCCATGGCATACCAAATGCCCAAAGCGCCAACGATAACGGCAACGGCGACCTTGATGATGGCGCCACCGTTAAGGACCCACTCGGAGTCGGCCGCCTTGGAGCGGCCCATGAGGTAGACGATCCACACAAAGGCAAGATCGATACCCATCTTGGCGATCAAGTTGAACTCGACGCCAAAGACCATGCCCAAAATGTCGGGGAACATGGTAGCCAGCGAGGCGATCCACAGCGGGTAGTTGACCCAGTAGTAGTACGAGATGCGGGCGCCCCATTTGTCGCCCAGGCCATCGCGTACCCAGTCGTAAATGCCGCCCTCGCCGTCATAGGTGGTACCGAGCTCGGCGACAACCATGCCGTAGGGAAGCAGGAAGGTCAGGATCAGGAAGATCCACCAGAAGAACTGCTGGTTGCCAATGGCAGCAGCAGGAGCGGCGGCCTCGCAAACGAAGACGACGCAGATGATGGTCGAAATGACCGTCAAGAAGGAAAGCTTTTTCTTTCCGTCGCTCATGATGAGCTCCTTCGCTCAGTCTTGGACAGATCCGAGGCCCTAAGGTATTAAGGCAATTGCTTGGGCCTCGGTGAGCGGGCGACAGGAGACGAGCATCCGCCGCCCGCAAACGTGCTTTTAGAAGCCTTGAGGCTTAGAGCTGCTCGAGAGCCTCGAGAGCGGCGTGGAGCTCGGCCTTGGCGGAGTACTCGACACCCTCGTCGTTGAGCGGGGTGCGCTTGCCCAGAGCGGCAAGGAGAGCGCGGATGGAGTGCTTGCGGTTCTCGGCCTCGACCCAGCACAGGGAGCGCTCGGGATCGTCCATAACCTCGTCGACGACTTCCTCATTGCGAGTGGCCGGCAGGCAGTGCATGAACTTGGAGTTGGGGCCGGCGAAGTTCATCATGTCCATGGTGACCTGATACTTGGGATAGAACACGTCCATGTAGTTCTCGCCCGAGACCTCCTCGTCGTACAGGCCATACCACACGTCGGTGTAGATGAAGTCGGCGCCCTTGATGCACTCGATGTCGTCGGAGATGACGATGGAGCCGCCGGAGACCTTGCAGTTCTCCTCGGCGATGGCCATCATCTGCTTGCCGAACTCGGCGCGCTCCTCAACGGTGCCAACGTGCAGGCCGCCGTCGGGGATCTGGTGGCCCTTAGGTCCAAACTGGACAAACTTCATGCCGACCTTGGAGGCGATGAACATGAGGGAGACGCAGACCTGGGTGGCGTCGCCAATGAAGGCCAGGGTGCAGTCCTCGATCTTCTTGCCCTCGGGGAGGTTCTCGAGCATGGTCATGAGGTCGCCCATCTCCTGCGTGGGATGGTTGAACTCGGACATGCCGTTGATGACGGGGGCAGCGGAGCCCTCGGCGAGGCCGGCGACGTCCTTGTGACGGTCGACGCGAGCCATCATGATGTCGAGGAGCGAGCCCATGACGCGAGCGGTGTCGCCCAGGGACTCGTGGCCACCGAGCTGGATGGTGCCAGGGCCATAGAACTGAGCGTGGCCGCCGAGGTCGGTCATAGCGGTCTCGAAGGAAAGACGGGTGCGAGTGGAAACCTGCTGGAAGATCATGCCGAGGCTCTTGTTGCGGAGCAGGTGCGGATAATAACCGTCGACCTTGATGGCCTTCTTCATTGCCAGGCCAAGATCCTCGATAGCCATGATCTGCTCTTTGGTGAAGTCGTTGGTGTCGATGAAATCCTTGGGCAGTGCCATGTCGATTTCCTTTCCGCCGGTCTTGCCGACTATTACTATGAGGCGCTCGAACATCACGCCTCGTGTTGACAAGACCATCATTCACCCATGCGCAATTTTTACCTAGTTTATTCGGGATTAAAGACCGTTCACGGAGTTACACCCCCTCTAATCCAATATAAACCTGCAGGTAGCTGGCTTGCAGGTGGTTTACTATCTAGAACCGTGAACGGTATAAGGCTATCCTATAACTCGGCGCCTAATCCGCGGTAAAACGACCGGCTGGGACATGTATACCCCGGGGGTATAGCGGGCTCCAATAAGAGATCAAATGAGGCGGGACGGTGACAGATGAACACGCTCATGTTCTTCTATACCTTGGCAATACTCGTCATTTGTATTGTGACGGCGGTGCTTTCGCTTGCCACCTACGCCTCGTCCCGTCGACGCTTCTTTATCTATGGCAGCGGCGTTTTTATTTGCTACGCCATCGAGATGACCGAGATCTTCTTTTTTGAATACACGTTGCAAAACCAGAGTTTTCCGGCCAGCGACTATTACTCAATTACCATGCCTGTGTTGCGAACCCTTGTGGCGACCGCTTCACAGGCTTTTATTTGGCTGATCGCCATGGACCTGCTCGACAAGCACTCTAAAAAGCTGTTCGTCATTCCCGTTGCAACCTTCTTGGTAAGTGAGCTGCTGATTATCGTCGCCGTCCCCTATGGCCCCATGCACCAGTGGCTTTACTACACCATGCGCCAGGTGTTCCTTGTCTTTGTGGGGCTGTATATCTTTTGGACGGCCCACAAGAGTACGAAGGTTGAGCTGAAGGCGCGCGTCAACAACCAGCGAAAGCACCTGATTGTCGGCGCTATTCTGGTCGCCTGCATCGTTGCCGAGGACTTCTACAACATTCTGGTGGTCCCCATGAGCCTGGCGCCTTCCTGGCTGCAGCTGTATCTGTCCGAGCGCAACTTTAGCGAGAACGTCTTTGCGTGCTACTTTGCCATCCTGCTAATCATCTACGCCTATCACGTGCTTTCGATCCGCATGCAAGAGGCGCCCGAGGAAAAGAACGTCAGCGATCTTGATCGACATATCGAAGAACAGATGCCCTTCTATCGCAACGCCTATAAGCTCTCCAATCGCGAGGCCGAGGTCATGCGCCTGGTCGTGCTGGGCAAGTCGAACCAAGAGATCGCAGACGAGCTATTCCTTGCCGTGGGCACCGTCAAGACCCACATCCACAACATCCTGGTCAAAACCGAGCAACAAAACCGCACGACCTTGATCCTCCATTTTTGGAAGCGATAACCTACCAAAAAGGGACAGGTTTATTTTGGCAGGTTTTATCTGGGCAAACGCCGACGGCCGCGAGGGAGCAACTTTCCCTCGCGGCGGTCTTTTGACCAAACTCGCTACTGCACAAGCCAATCACGCGCCGAGACCACATTGCAATCTTTCGTCCTATACGTTGAATCCACGCGAGCCACAACATAGCGTGCGTCTTTTTCGACACCTATTTCCTCGCACACGGCATTGAGGTGCCGCGCATACTTATCGTGGTACGTTCTCGACGACTTAATCTCAATAGCCTTGGGATTCCCTGAGTTTGTACAGTCGAGCAAATCAATCTCTCGCTTGTTATCGTCCCTATAGAAATACAGCTCCGGGTTTTTTCCTACGTTGAGATGACTCTTGGCCGTTTCGGCCACAATAAGATTTTCAAACACAGCCCCAAGATAAGGGCTTTCCAGCAACTGTTCCAACGACCCAATCTTTAACAAATAGCAAAGCAGCCCCGTATCGTAAAAATAGAGCTTGGGCGTTTTAGTCAAACGTTTCTTAACATTTGCGTAATAAGGCTGCAGCGAAAAAGTCAGGTAGCTCTGTTCCAGGATAGACAGCCAGTTTTTGATGGTCGATACGCTCACGCCTGTATCTCGAGAAAGCGAAGCAATGTTGATAAGGGATCCGGCGCTCTGAGCAACTATGGAGAGAAACTTATGAAATTCCACCTTGTTGCGCACATCGAGCAGGCCCACAACATCGCGCTCAACATAGGTGTCGATATAACTGGGGAAATAAACCGAAGACGGCATTCCGGTGGAACGCAGACGAGGGTATCCTCCCTCGAGCGCGAACGAATCCACTCCCAGCTGCCCCTTCTGACCGTTCTCCGCTTCTCGAAACGAAAATGGCAGCAGTTTTAAGATCCCGACTCGTCCGGCAAGAGACTGGCCGATGCTCTTCATCATCAAAAAGTTTTGCGACCCCGTAAGGATATATTGACCGGTGTCTCCCCGCTCATCCGAAACAACCTGGATCATTGAGAACAAATCCGGGGCGTATTGCGCCTCATCGATGATGAGCCCACCCTTTCGGTTGCGGATAAAACTCACCGGGTCCTCCAAGGCAGCGCGCCTCGTTTGGGGATCTTCAAGCGTGACATAGGAATAATCGGAGAAGGCATGCCGGACCAGCGTAGACTTGCCACTCTGCCTGGGCCCCGTTAATGACACAACAGGAAACCAGCCCGCCATGCGAGCGAGCGCCTCTTGCAAATCTCTGTTGACGTACTCGGCCATATCGACGCCCCCTATAACGTTGTTTCCCTAATCAGATAATATCATTCGCCATAATCTTGCAGTAGTATTTTCCATAATCTTATGGTAGCCCAGCTCAAAGGCGTTATTGAATAGTAATTTGCAGTCGTTTAAAAACGTCCCTGATGACTGTTCATTCTCCATTTTTTGAAGTGATAACCTACCAAAAGGGACGGGTTTATTTTGGCAGGTTTTATCTGGGCAAACGCCAAGACCGCCGCGAGGGAGCTGCTTTCCCTCGCGGCGGTTTTCTAGCAGAAAAAACCAAGTGAGTAGACTTTTTGCAGGAAGCCGAGCACATCCCAAATCGTCACAGCGCTGACCTGCGGTTTTACCGAGCATTTGTCGCGATGTGCTCGGCAGATCCCAAAAAGCCTACTCACTTGGTTTTGAGACGCCCCAGACAGGCAAAAAACCGCCGCGAAAGGGGCCCGTCCCCCTTCGCGGCGGTTGTTCGCTGCGGTTTTGCCCGCCTGCTACTCGCTGTAGCGGGTGGCGATGGCGACTCGCACCATGCCGGTGCTCATGAGGTACGTCACCAGGAAGTAGCCGCCGTAGGCCGCCAGGAAGATCGCACAGGTGAGGCCCACGGTGCCGCCGATGCTCATGTTGCCGAACGTGCTCACCAGCTCGATGATCACCTTAAGTGCCACAAAGGAGTGCGCCAGGCCCACTGCCAGCGGGAACAGGAAGAATACCGCTTGCTGTGCCATCACCGAATGGCGAATCTGACAGTCGTCACAGCCGATCTGTGCCAGCACACGATAGCTGCGGCTGCCGTCGGCCACGTTGGAGAGTTGCTGGATCGACAGAATCGCCGCGCATGCAACGACCAATACAAAGCCGATGTAGATGGCTAGGTAGCTAATAAGACCGTTCATTTGCGCTGCCTGCGTGTACATCTCGGAGCGTGTGATGAAGATTCCCCACGACCCCGGCTCCTTGCCGTCAACGAGCAGATTGTCGAGCACCGTATATTTAATGCTCTCGTCTGCCTCGGTCGCATCCATCCCCTGTTTGTAGTTAACGAGCAGGCTACTGGAATACGGCTGCAGATTAAGTTGGGACAACAGCTCGTCGGCAACGACGACGGTACCCGGATTACTGCTCATCGCCGAGTTGGCGATGGCCGCCGTGTCCTTGTCCGACTTATCGGTTGCGGGCTTGAGCTCATGCCCGCCCAAGGTGAGGGTATGGCCGCCGGCCATGTATTTGGTGTACAGGTCGCCCAGATCACCGCCCATATCACACGTAAGCAAGTACTGGTCGAGGCCAATGCTCACCGGCTCCTCGCCCATCATCTGGCGCAGTTTGTTGTACTGGCTCGCCGGCGTCACAAACAGGCCCATCGTATCGGCATTGCTACCCCCGAACGCCCTGGGAAGCTTTTCGCCCATGGTCTTGCACATCTCACTTGGAGTCACCGAAGGATCCGAGCCGCCAAGCGGGTAACTCAGATACGAATCGATCTGCACATGCTCACCGGCAACATCGGCGATACTGACCTTCTTGCCGGTCTCGTCGTTGTTGTCCGCCGACTTGCCCTTGCGATCGCCGTGCCATGGATCGCCGTGCCATGCGGAGTACAAATCGACCGCACTATCGGCCAGCACCATGCGATCGGCCTCAGACGGATTGACGTACTCCTTGTAGTAGTCGAGCGTTTCGGGCGTGTAATAGATATACGTCTGCGACATATCGGCCGGCGTATAGCGCTCCAGATTCTCATTCATCACGTTGGCGATCGACATACCGCAGGTCACCGAGGTGATGGCGAGGAACAGAATCATCGCGATGACGCCCATCGAAAAGCACACCGTATTGACCTTGGCCGAAAGCTGACGCACGGTAAACATATTGAGGCCGCGCCAATACACGCTGCGCAGGCTCTGCAGCAGCTTGATGAGCATGCCCGAGAGTCCCCAGAACAGGGCAAAGGTGCCCACGGTAACCATAGCGGTCGTAATACCAAACTGGTTCATGGCCTCTTGCAGCTTGCTGTCCGTCGCGGTTAGCGGGAACCCATCACGTAGCAGACGGTAATAGGCCACGCCCACAAGCACCACGCCCACGGCAAAGATGGCAATCGCGATCCAGGGGTTGCGTGTCTTGATGCTCTCGTTGCGACGCTCGGCACCCATAAGCTCGATGAGTTTGGTACGACGCACGGCGCGAAGGTTCAACAGTAGCGTGAGCACAAACATTACGAGCATGCAGGCAAGGGTCAGATTGAACGCATGCACCGAGAAAAAGAAGTGGAAATTGGCGATCTGTGTCTTAAAGAGCGAGGCCGTAAAGAACGTCATGAGCTGGGAGAGTCCCACACCCAGCACAATGCCGGCGACAAAGGCCACGACCGATACTATCACGGTCTCGAGCGCCATGATCGTGGCGACGCGCCCGCGCCCCATGCCGAGCACCTGGTACAGGCCAAACTCCTTCTTGCGACGTTTCATGATGAAGTTATTGGCGTACACCATCAAAAAGGCCATGACACCGGCCAAAAAGTACGTCAGGTCGCCGAGTATGCTGCCCATAACCTGCGCCAAGCCCTCTTCATCGATTCCGGCGATGTCGACCTGCATCGAGATGGTGTTAAAGGCATAGAAGACCGTGACGCCCAGGGTGAGCGTCAAAAGGTAGACGAGGTAGTCGCGGCCGGCGCGGCGGACGTTGCCCCAAGCGAGTTTACAGAGCATCGGAGCCCTCACCGCCCATCATGGCAACGACCTCCATAATGCGGTCGAAGAACTCTCGGCGGTCGGTGTCGCCGCGGCGCAGCTCGGTGAAGATCTTGCCGTCGCGGATAAACAGCACACGGCTCGTGTAGCTGGCGGCAAAGCTATCGTGCGTGACCATGAGCACGGTAGCGCGTAGGCGGCGGTTAAGGGCCTCCAGGCTCTCGAGCAGCAGGCGAGCGCTCTTGGAATCGAGGGCGCCGGTGGGCTCGTCGGCCATGATCATGGTGGGGTCGGTGACGAGCGCGCGAGCCGCGGCAACGCGCTGCTGCTGACCGCCGGACATCTGGTAGGGATACTTGTCGAGCACCTGGCTGATGGACAGGCGCGCTGCCACATCCTGCACGCGGGTCGAGATCTCTGCCGAGTTTGTGCGGGCAATGGTGAGCGGCAGGGCGATGTTCTCGCGTGCCGTGAGCGTATCGAGCAGGTTGGAGTCCTGGAAGATAAAGCCGAGCTCATCGCGGCGGAACTGCGAGAGCTTGGCCTGCTTCATGCGCGTCACGTCCTGCCCGTTGATGCGGATCGTGCCGCTCGTGGCGCTATCGATGGTCGACACGCAGTTGAGCAACGTCGACTTGCCCGAGCCCGAAGCGCCCATGATGCCAACAAATTCACCGCGGTTGACGGTAAAGCTGACGTCGTTGAGCGCACGGGTCACGTTGCCCAGCGCTCCATATATCTTTTCGAGATGCGCGACCTCCAGTACCGGGGTCGCAGCTTGCGTGGTTTGCATACCGAGTCCTTTCTTGCGATTAGTCTACGGCATCTATAGTCGCAAGGAGTCGAGTCGGCTACCATCGATATGGCTTACGCTTGCCTTACCGTTGTGTAAGGTACGGGTAGCTACCCTGCCACGTGTTGATGCTGAGAGAGGACTCCTGTTGAAGACTGTTCATGTTGCCGCTGGGATCATTCGCAAGGAAGGATCTGACGAGCTGCTTGCCGTGCAGCGCGGCTATGGCGACATGCAGGGACTTTGGGAGTTTCCGGGCGGCAAGCTCATGCGCGGCGAGACACCCGAAGACGCCGTGCGCCGCGAGCTCATGGAAGAACTGCAGGTAAAAGTCACCAACCTGCGCGATTTCTATACCGTTGAGTACGACTACCCCGATTTCCATCTCTCCATGGAGTGCTACTACTGCTCGCTCGCCGATGAATCCGATGAACCCCAGAAGCATGACCGCCAGCTCGATATCCGCTGGATTCCGCGCACCTCGCTTGCCACCGTTGAGTGGATGCCCGCCGACAAAGGGCTCATTGATGCCCTGATTGAGTTGAAGGAAGATCGGCTTGAGGCTAACGGCGCCAACGACACCGAGTCCACCACAGCCGACGAGCCCGTTACCAAGCCCAAGCGCAAAGCCAAGCGCCGCAGCAAAAAGCGCCCCAAGCCCGGCCTGCTGGACGGCATCGACACCTCGGACCTTTCCGCTGACGAGCGTGAGCTCGTGCGCCGTCGCGCCGCCATCAAAAAGTCCATGAAGGGCAACAAGCGTGCGAACACCAAGCCCGAGCTGCTCGTTCGCCAGCGCCTGCGCGCCGCAGGCCTTACGGGATACCGTCTGGAATGGAAGGTGCCCGGAAAACCCGACATCGCCTTCCCCGGGCGCAAGATCGCCATCTTCGTCAACGGCTGCTTTTGGCACCGCTGCCCCAAATGCAACCCAAGTCAGCCCAAGCGCAATGTCGAGTTTTGGGAGGCAAAGTTCCGTCGCAACGTCGAGCGCGACCGTGCCGCCGTGGCAGCGCTCACCGAAATGGGCTGGACGCCCATAACCATCTGGGAATGCGAACTCAAAAAGGACCGCATCGACGCCACGATGGAAAAGGTCATCGAACAAGTACGCGCCGCCGCACCGCAGCGCTAGGAACGAGCCGTCCACACGCCCCACACAGGCGAGCCACATCCGCACCACAAACCTTAGAAAGCCCTTAAGCTCAAAACCTTTCAAGAGTGTTACTCAATACCTCTGACCTGCAGTTTCATCGTAAAACCAAACCAGGTTAAGCCTTTCTTTAGCGCTTCTTTGCAGCAGCCGCGGCATAATACTGCCAACGCACGGGACCTAGCAGCATACCCCGAGCGCAATCTTTTGGTGGACATCGAGGAGGCCGCATAAGCATGCATTCTTCCAATGACGCAGCACAGCAGCCATCCCTAAAACATGCAAACCTTTTCTCCTTCCCCCCGACACAGAGAAACGGCCTCCTCGACTCCCCAACTCCCAAACCCAAACGCTCTGCAGACCAACACCTCAACCTGCAGACATCCTTCGAAAAGCTCCAAGCATCCCTAGACAAGGCGTTCCCCGAACAGGCAAGAGCAATCTAGGCCCATCGCGCTTTATACTGATGCCATGCGAAACATGGATCACATAGAATTGCACCGCGGAGGACGCGAGGAAGCATTTCCCGAGACCGCCGAAGACTGGCCCTATATTGCCGAACGCGCAGAATTCGCTCGCTATCCGGGCAATTCCGTCCCCTGGCACTGGCATTCCGAGGTTGAGCTTTTCTACATGGAGCAGGGAGCGATTGACTATCGAACGCGCGCGGCTCATGAACACGTGCGCTTTGAGGAAGGGTCCGCCGGCTTTATCAACGGCGGCGTTTTGCACAGCACGCTGCAATCACCCAATTCGGCACCAGCCATTCAAATGTTGCATATCTTTCAGCCGTCGATGCTCGGCGATCCCGCGGGACGTCTCCAAAAGCGCTACATCAACCCATTGCTTCAATGTCGAGGCGTCGATGTGCTCAAATGGTCGCCCACCAACCCCGACGATATGCCCTTTATCGATTTGCTGAAGAGCTCCTTTAGTCACGACCTTCAACGGCCGCAGAACGAGATGGCGCTTCGAAATAACTTGTCAGAGCTCTGGATTCAGATTTACGCCAAGACCGAACCGCTCTTTTCCTCCGACAACGCCTCTTGGATGACCAACCGCGACGTACAGTTCAAGGCAATCCTGGACTTTATCCGCGCAAACTATGCAGCCGCTATAGATGTGTCCCAGATGGCATCTGCAGCCGGCGTAAGCGAAAGAGAGTGTTACCGCATTATCGAAGCTTGTGCAGGAACGACCCCGGCGGCATATCTACGCGCATACCGCATAAACCGTGCTTGCGAACTTTTGGCACACACCACGCGAACGGTCCAGACAGTCGCGCGCCAATGCGGATTTATAACAGCAAGCCATCTTGGCCAGGTATTTAAAGAACAAATGGGGTGCACTCCTTCGAGCTATCGAGCAGCGAGGCAGAATCTCGATAGCACCAGGCAGAAATCCCGCTAGCCCTTCTTCTGTCACTGCATCAAACTTGCAGGCAAACAACAGAGAGGAGCAATCATATGAAGCACTTTGACCATATCGTATTTGACGTTGATGGGACATTGGCAGATACAGAAGAAAGCGTTCTGTCATCGCTTGTCCAGATTGTCCAAGAAGAAACCGGTAAAACGCTTCCCCGACACGAGCTTGACTTTGCCCTCGGCATACCCGGCAAGAACGCCCTTGAGAAACTTGGGATCTACTCACAGGCAACGCTGGATCGCTGGTGCCAAGTTGCCGCCAGCTTTAAAAGCACCATCAGCGTGTTTCCCGGCTTGCACCAAGTTATCGCAACACTCTCCGACAATGGCTGCAAACTTGGCATCGTCTCCTCACGTGCGCGCGACGAATACGCAGAAGAAATTGCACCCCTTGGCTTCGATAAGTATTTTGAGCACATCATCCTTGTCGAAGACACAACCGAACATAAACCCGCACCCGCTCCCATGCTCGAATATCTCCGGCGTACGGGCGCGAATCCTGGCAACGTCGTCTACGTTGGCGACACCGTCTACGACGAACAATGCGCAACTTCGGCAGGGGTCAGTTTTGCCCAAGCAGCATGGGGATCACACCAAGATATCCCAAACGCCACCTACAACCTCAAAACCCCCAACGACCTGCTAACCCTAACAACCAAGTAACCCCCGCGCCCCACCCTTTCAGCCCCAACGCCACAAGGGCGACGACCTCGAGTAGGTCAACTTGGGAGGGACGAGGGCTTAGTTCCCCAATCTTTCCGCAGGGGGCAAAAAGCAACGTCTTATTTTTCTGACACTAACGCCACAAGGGCGATTGAGCAGGACGGTTTGGACGGGTCCCGTACTTAGTTTCCAAAATCATTCCGCAGCGCGAAGGCTTCTTATTATTTTCAGACCTAACGCCACAAGGGCGACGACCTCGAGCAGGTCAACTTGGGAGGGACGAGGGCTTAGTTCCCCAATCTTTCCGCAGGGGGCAAAAAGCCTCGCCGCACGAAGTGCGCAGCGAGGCTTTTTGCATGCCCGAGGACGATTGGGGAACTAAGCCCTCGTCCCTCCCCGGGATATGTAGCGAGTCGGAGTACCCTTGCTGTTACTCTGCTTTGCCCACAGAGTTGAGGTTGGTCATGCGGATCTTAACCAGCTCGGTGATCTCACGCATACCCTCCTTGGCCGGCTTCTTGGGATCGAAGCAGGCGGGGTTCTCGGCCATGTAGGCCATGAAGCCCTTGGTGTAGGCCTGACGCAGCTCGGTAGCGTAGTTAACCTTGCAGATGCCGTTCTTCACAGCCTCGGCAACCTGCTCATCGGGCACACCGGAGGTGCCGTGCAGAACCAGCGGCACGTCGACGGCGTCGCGGATGGCCTTGACCACGGACTGCTCGATGTGCGGATCGCTCGTGTACACGCCGTGGCTGGTACCAACGCCAATAGCGAGGGAGGTGCAGCCAGTGCGCTCGACGAACTCCTTGGCCTCGGCAGGATCGGTGTAGGGGCTCTCGCCCTCAACCGCAGGACCGTCGTCCTCCTTGCCGCCAACCTTACCGAGCTCGGCCTCGACGGGCACGCCCATAGCACGGCCAGCATCGGCGACGGACTTGGTCAGGGCGATGTTGTCCTCGAAGGACTCGTGCGAACCGTCGATCATGACGGAGGTGTAGCCCGTGCGGAAAGCCTGCATGCAGCGGTCATAGCCATCGCCGTGATCGAGGTGCAGAGCGACGGGCACGGAAGCGCGCTCGGCGGCAGCCTTGACCATGCCGTAGAAGTAGTCCAGACCAGCGGTCTTGATGGTGCCCGGGGTGGTCTGCATGATGACGGGGGACTTGGTCTCCTCGGCAGCGGCCAGAACGGCCATAACAAACTCGAGGTTCTCGACGTTGAAAGCGCCAACAGCGTAGTGGCCGGCCTGAGCGTCCTTGAGCATCTTTTCGGTGGTAACAAGTGCCATGAGCGTTTGCTCCTCTCCCTCGCCCGCATCTGGACATCGGGCGTAGTTGTTCACAAGGCGTTTTACCTTGCGTTTTGCTGCGCTCATTGTATGAAATTCAGCAGCTTTGCACGTGCGAGATATTGAGCCCATGCAGGTCAATACAGTCGTTTTTGAAAAGCAAACGGAAGAAATTTGAGCCGAGTGAACATGTTCGATATTGAATTTTGGGCGTTCAGCGTCTTTCTTTTATAGAAAAGATAAGTAATCGAAAGGTGTTTTCTTACCCAAAAAGAAAATGAACGAAAATAGAGTCAACACAATTCCTGCAAATTTAGCCGAGAATGGAGCAAACATGGCCCAAGCCACCAACCGTGCCTTTGCCGACGAACGCCGTACCGCCATTTTGGAAATGCTCGATCATAATGCCTCGGTGCAGGTAGCAGAGATCGCCCAGACCTTTGGCGTGTCCTCCGTCACCGCCCGCGCCGACCTTGACGCGCTCGCCGAAGCAGGCAAGCTGCGCCGCACACATGGTGGTGCCGTATCGCTCCACAAACGCCTAACCGTTTCCACGCAGGATCGCCGCATCAATGTCAACGTCGCCGCCAAGCAGGCCATCGCGCAAAGCGCCATCGAGCTCGTCAATGACGGCGACACGCTGCTCGTCGACTCGGGCACCACGGCGCTCGAGTTCGTCCGGCTCCTCGATCAGCGCGACGGTATCACCGTCATCACGGCCGACATTACCATTGCCGATTACATCGACGAGAGCATGCCCTCAGTCGATGTCGTCATGCTGGGCGGGGCGCTGCGCAAAGGCCATCGTTATTTGTACGGACCGCTCACTATGCAGGCGCTCCAAATGGTCCATGCCGATCTGGCCGTCATGTGCCCCGGCGCCTTTGTCCCCAGCTGCGGCTTTACGACCGACTTTCCCCAGATGGCCGAGACCAAAGCGGCTATGGTCGGTGCCGCCCGTCAAAGCGTCGCCCTCATGGACGCCAGCAAGGTTAACGGACGCGGCATGTACCGTTTTGCCGAGCTTGCGGACGTCGACACCATCGTGATGGACCGTGACCCCGATCATGCCGTCGCCACCTCAATCGCCGAGGCCACCGACAGCGCACGTCCAGCCCTCATCATCGCCGGCGCTTAAACAAAAACCACCACAAAGGTGCCTGTCCCCTTTGTGGTGGTTTGAACGGCACGGCGGTTCGCTCCGCCAGTTTGTCTCAATCTGTAACAACTAGACCCCTAAAAGTCAGTTAACTGTTACAGATCGAGATAATTCCGCTCGACCCCCGCCCTTAATCTAAACCTGTAACAGATAGAGTCGATTTAGCCGCCCAGATGTTACAGATTGAGACAGTTGGACGCGAAACGGTCTTGGCAGAAGTGGCCCTCTAGCAAAGAGACGCTACATATCGACCGAAGCCCGGCAGCGCAAACTCGAAACGTCCCTGTAAGGGTTCTTCAATCACCCCTGCCTAAATTAGACGTTTTTTATACGTCGAGATCGAACCGGAACTTTTCTTAAGCCGCGCAGCCAATTCTTGCCTGGTCGTCGTCCCCTCCGGATTCATTGCACGAAGAAAATCCAAGTCCCCCTGTGAAAGTTCCGCTGCAGTCGAGGCAAAAACGCGCGATTCGAGCTCCTCTTGCGCAAGCTTCGCGCCACGTTCGACGTCTTCAAGGGAAACCTCAGCCGCCTGGCGCGAAGCGTTCCACGCCCGATAACCCACCAACTGGAACATAAACGGAAAACCATCGATTGCCTCGGCAGCACGGTCGACCGCCTCATCGGAAATCGTTTTGCCACCGTCTTCAATCGTCAGCCGAAACGCTTCTTTTACCTCAGTCGGCGAAATAGATCCCAGCGAATGCTGGGCAGCACGACGAAGAAACGATGTCGATTTTCCCGTCAACAACGCCAGCACGCGAAACGGCAGCCCCGCCATAAGCAAAGCTACTTTTTTGTTCTCGCTCACAAAATGTTGGTAGGTGGTAACGAGCTCGGTCATTTGAGCAAACGATGCATCAACTTCGTCAACGGCGATAAGCACCCCGGTGCCAGTCGCTTCAAGCTGAGCAAACAGAGCGTTCATCTTAGTACGCCAGTTGGCGCCCTCAAATTCAATATCAACGTTTTCCCAGCTCATACTACCTATGGGGGCAATCCCAACACTGTTCACACGCCTAGAAGCGGGCTTTTCGATCAGATGGGCAGCCGATTCGTTGAGGCGCTGCAGAATGTCTTCGAGCATCCCGTCCGAAGCCGTCACATTCGCCGTAATCCAGCCTTCTTGCTGGGCGCGGTATGACAGATATGCCAAAAGGGCCGTTTTGCCCGTCCCGCGCGCTCCGTAGAAAATCGAGCATAGGTTGGGGTCGGAATCGGCGCTTTCAAACGCCAGCACCATATCATCAATGATTTGCTCACGGCCGGCCATGTATGCCGGTACACGTCCGAACATCGGCGTGAACGGATTTGCTTGCCTGTACGCTGTCGCCGCCGCCATAAAGCCTCCCTTGAACTCACGTAATTCCATTATGCCCCACAGCTCTTGATTTCTTTGAGCACCTTTGAGTTTTTTGAGCACCTTTGAGTTTCTTGAGCATTCTTGAGTTCTTTGAACAAAAACCACCACAAAGGTGCCTGAGTCCCCTTTGTGGTGGTTTTGACGGTAGAAGCGAGCGCGTTGTTACTTGGACAGCTCGTCGGCGAGGGCCTCGATCTGGGCGCGCGAGGCTTCGTTGAGCGAGCCCAGCACAGTCACCTTGTTCTGCGTCAGGGTGATGTCCTTCATGCCCTCGAGCTCCTTGGTCATAACCTTGGCAGCCGCGGGTGCCCAAGAGCCGGCCTCGACGAGCGCCACCGTACGGTTCTGGTAGGCGTGCTCGGCGAGCGTATGGATGAAGGTGCTCATGCACGGGAAGATCTCGCCCTGATAGGTGATGGAGGCGAGCACCAGACGGTCGTAGCGGAACGCATCCTCAACGGCCTCGGCCATGTCGTCACGAGCCAGGTCAAAGACGGAGACCTTCTGGCCGCGAGCCTCAAGCGCAGATGCGAGCTCCTCGACGGCAGCCTTCAGATGCCCGTACACGCTCGCATAGGCAATCGTGATACCCTCGTCCTCGGACTGATAGCTCGACCAGGTGTTATAGGTGTCGAGGTAGTAGCCCAGGTTCTCAGTCAGCACGGGGCCGTGGAGCGGGCAGATAATCTGGATGTCCAGGTCGGCGGCCTTCTTGAGGACGGCCTGCACGAACTTGCCGAACTTACCGACGATGCCAAAGTAGTAACGGCGCGCTTCGCAAGCCCAGCCCTCGGGATCCTCGATGTCGTTGGCGCCAAACTTGCCAAAACCGTCGGCACTAAAGAGCACCTTGTCGGTGGACTCGTAGGAGAAGAGCACCTCGGGCCAGTGAACATTGGGGGCACCGACAAAGGTTAGGCTGTGGCCGCCCAGGTCGAGCACGTCGCCATCTTTGACGACCATCTTGCGCTCGGGGAAGTCGGTGCCAAAGTAGTTGACCATCATACGGAAGGCGCCCATGCTGGCAACAATCTGCGCCTGGGGATAGCGCTCCATAAAGGCGGCGATGCCGGCGGAGTGATCGGGCTCCATGTGATGGACGATCAGGTAGTCGGGCGTGCGGCCATCGAGCACGGCCTCGAGGTTGCCGAGCCACTCGTCAACAAAACCGCCGTCGACTGAATCGGCGACAGCGATCTTTTCGCCCAAGATAACGTAGCTGTTGTATGCCATACCGTTCTCGGACACATCGTACTGGCCCTCGAACAGGTCAATGTCGTGATCGTTAACGCCAATGTAGCGGATATCCTTGGTGATCTCCATCAGGCAAAGCCTCCTAGATAGACAAAAGAGCCCGTCTATCATAGCACTCGTCTTCATAGCCACGGCTATCTGCCAGCATCCTTATCGATTGTTATTGAGGCGGAATATATCGCCATTGACCTGCAAAAACTATGTGCGCGGAGCTGCCGTGGTATGTCGAACGATAAGCTGGCCGGGAATACGAATGGCAACGGTTTTGCCCGCCGTACCCGCCTCGGGAACCGTATGCTCGAATACTTCGCGTCCACGCTGATGTAAATCGAATCGCACGGTCGTGAGCTCGTTGTGTGCTACAAAATCATCGAGCGAGTCATCGACGCCCACCACGCTCACGTCCTCGGGCACGCGCAGGCCGCTATCACGCAGCGCGGCAATCGCGCCATTTGCCATCTGATCGTTTGCCGCATAGATCGCCGTCATGGTGTGATCGTGCTCGGCCAGGTACCTGCCGGCCTCGTAGCCGCTGTTGGCAGACCAGTCGCCCTCGAGCGGCTCTGCCGGCTCGATGTGTTTACGCTCGAGTGCATCCTGCCAACCGGCGCGACGAAATTGCTCGTCGACCGAGAATGACGGGCCGCCAATATAGCGAATCTGCTCGTGCCCTAGCTCAAACAGGTGATCCATAAGCAATAGCGAGCAGCCGTAATGATCGGAGTCGACCGTGGTCACCCGCGGGTGCGCGTACATGGTAACGATGACCGTGCCAATGCCCGGCAGTGGATCAAACGTCTCAAAATCGGGCGCCATGCGACTCATGCCGATGATGATGCCGTCCACCGGCAATGCGGCCATACGACGCGTGGCCTCGGCAAGCGAAAACTCCTCGGTCTTGGACATCTCGACCAGCGTGATGGCACAATTATGCTCACGAGCAGCGCTGGCGATGCCGTCGATCATTGAGAGGTTGCCGAACTTGGTCACATCGTTGACGCACAGGCCGACCGAATGGTAACGGCCGTCGCGCAGCGAGCGACCGGCATAACTCGGACGAAAGCCGAGCTCTTGCATCGCGGCCTGTACGCGCTGGCGCGTCTGCTCGTTCACATTGGGCAAGCCGTTGGCAACGCGCGAGACCGTCTGCTGCGAAACGCCGGCAGCGCGGGCGACGTCGGCCATGGAGACCGGACGCGAACTGGTATCGTTGGACGGACGCCTTGCCACAGGATCACCTTCACCCTTGCGAGATCTGAATAGCGTGAATGCCGGCCCGGGCAGAAATACATCCCGCGCCGAGGCCCGCTATCGTCGGACGCATGTTAACGTACTCTACTTTTTCTATCGGCGGTTCTTTTGCTCCATATGTCCATACAGCCACACCGTTCACGGCCGAAAATCTACCGATTACCAGATTCTCAAAAATAGATATGCGTTGTGTTATGAGTACGTTAACATACCCATTAACGTGCGGCACCGCGACCGTCTGGTTTGTGGTGCTCAAAATTGTTAACGTACTCATAATGACACGGACCAGTCTCTCCCGCGTCAAGGAAAGGACCCCCCATGACCACCCCCGACGAAAAGACACTTGCCACGCTCACCAAGCTGTTTGAGGAGGAGTTTGGCACCATCGGCGATCGCCAGGTGCTCTATGTGCACGCGCCCGGCCGTTCCGAGATCAGTGGCAACCACACCGACCACGAGGGCGGCCACGTCATCGCCGGCTCGCTCGATGTCGCCGTTGACGGCATCGCCGTAGCGACCGACACCAACAAGGTCCGCGTTGCCGATGAGGGCTACCCCACCTTTGAGATCACGCTCGACACGCTGGATATTCAAGAGTCCGAGAAGGGCACGTCCGCAAGCCTCGTCCGCGGCATGGCCCATGAGATTGCAGCCCTTGGCGTTGAGCCCCAGGGCTTCGACTTCGCCTTCACCTGCTCCGTCCCCTCGGGCGGCGGTCTTTCGAGCTCCGCTGCCGTCGAGGCGGCATACGGTCGTGCCATGGAGACGCTCTGGGGAGCGCCCGCCATTGAGCCCGTCGCACTCGCCCAGATGAGCCAGCGCACCGAGAACAACTACTACGGCAAGCCCTGCGGCCTGATGGACCAGGCCGCCGTTTGCTTGGGCGGCCTCGCCTACATGGACTTTGAGGATCAGGCCCAGCCTAAGACCCAGAAGCTCGAGCTCAACTTTGAGGATCACGGCTACGCGCTCGTGCTCGTCAAGGTCGGCGCCGACCACGTGGCCGCTACCGACGACTACGCCGCCGTTCCGCGCGAAATGCAAGACGTCGCCGCCGAGTTTGGCAAGGCACGCCTGTGCGAGGTAAACGTTGCCGATTTTGACGCCAAGCTCCCCGAGCTGCGTGCTAAGCTGGGCGACCGTGCCTGCCTGCGCGCCGTTCACTACTGGTACGAGAACGGCCTGGTCGACAAGCGCTGGGCAGCCCTGAACGCCGGCGACATCGACCAGTTCCTGGTCCTGACACGCGAGTCCGGCGCCAGCTCTGCCATGTACCTGCAGAATGTCGTTGCCAAGCTGGGCTCCGAGCAGCCCTCGATGTATGCCCTGGCACTGGCCGAGCACGTGCTCGACGGCCGCGGCGCCGTCCGTATCCACGGCGGCGGCTTTGGTGGCACCATCCAGGCCTTTGTGCCACTCGATCTGGTCGACACCTTTATCACCAAGATGAACAGCTGGCTGGGCGAGGGCTCTGCCCGTCACTACGCTATCTCTGACAAGGGGGCTTACGCGGCATGGCTGTAATGACCGACGCGCGCGAGGCTGCGCAGAACCTGATCGAGTACGCTATCCACCGATCGATGATCGGACAGGACGACCGCATCTGGGCCTACAACACCATTCTGGAGTGCATCGGCGCCACGGGCCCCGCGCTCAACATGGCCTGGGCGCTCAAGACCGAGAAGATTTCGCTCTTGCACCCCGATACCCTGCCCGATTTTGACCTGGAGGGCACGCTCGCCGCGCTTTCCGAGGCCGCCGTTGCCAACGGTGCTGCCGAAGACACGGTGTCGGGCCGCGACCGCATCGCCATGCGCATCATGGGCGCGCTCATGCCGAGGCCTTCGGTTGTAAACGAGAAGTTCAACGGCCGCATGGGCGTCAACGAGCCCCGCGCCGCGACCGACTGGTTCTACGGTCTGTGCTGCGACGCCGGCTACGTGCGCCGTGCCGCCATCGCGCGCAACATCAAATGGCGCACCCCCACCAACTGGGGCGACCTGGAGATCACCATCAACCTGTCGAAGCCCGAGAAGGACCCGCGCGACATTGCCGCAGCCGGCGCCGCAAAGAACACGGGCGAGAAGTATCCCGCCTGCCAGCTGTGCATCGAGAACGAGGGCTATCCCGGACGCTCCGCCGCAGCCGACGGCGGCGCCCATCCCGCCCGCCAGAACCTACGCGTTATCCCCATTCAGCTCAACGACGAGCGCTGGGGCTTCCAGTACAGCCCGTACGCATACTTTAACGAGCACTGCATTGCTATGAGCTCCGAGCATCGCCCGATGCACGTCGACCGCAAGGGGCTGACCTGCCTGCTCGATTTTGTGGACCTGTTCCCGCACTACTTTATTGGCTCCAACGCCGACCTGCCCATCGTGGGCGGCTCGATTCTGTCGCACGACCACTTCCAGGGCGGCGCGCACGAGTTCCCCATGATGCATGCCGCCGAGGTCTCGCAGTTTAGCGTGCCCGGCTTTGACCAGGTCAGCGGCACCGTGTTGCAGTGGCCGCTTTCGGTGCTGCGACTGCGCTCGCACGACCGCACCCAGCTGCTCGATGCTGCCGAGAAGATTATCCTCGCCTGGCGCGAGTGGACCGACGAGTCCGTGGGCGTTATCGCACACACAGCCGACGGCGTAGCGCACAACACCGTAACGCCCGTCATCCGCCGCGTCGACTCCCGCGGCAACGCCGGCGGCGAAATCTACGAGGCCTACCTGGCGCTTCGCTGCAATATCACGACCGACGAGCATCCGCTGGGCGTATTCCACCCGCATGCCGAGTACCACCACATTAAAAAGGAGAACATCGGCCTGATCGAGGTCATGGGCCTGGCAATTCTGCCGCCGCGCCTGGTTCCCGAGCTTGGCGCTGTCCGCGAGCATCTGCTGGCAGCCAAGGCCGATGCCAGCTACGACCTTGCCGGTGCACTCGAGGGCGATGATCTATGCCGCAGCCACGCCGCATGGGCCGAGGATGTCTATGCCCGCCGCGCCAACGAGCTTACGGCCGACAACGCCATCGATATCCTGCACGAGGAGGTCGGCGTGGTGTTTGGCCACGTGCTCGACAACGCCGGCGTCTTTAAGTGGGACGAAGCCGGCCGCGCCGCCCAACAGCGCTTTATCGACTCGCTATAGAGCACGGGCCCGAACGTTCAACAGCAGCCCGCACGACATAACCACCTACACGACAACGGCGCCC
>UQUG01000016.1 GCA_900544205.1 uncultured Collinsella sp. | reverse complement strand
TGCGCGCTGCGGGGCTTCCTCCGTCCTGCGGGACGTTCTGAAAAGTAACAACAGGTCGGGCCCTGCGGTAACTCGGCAGGGGGAGTGTGATTCCTTGATCGCTCACTTAATCTAATGGAAAAGATAGCGAGGCCGGAGCTTTAGCTCCGGCCTCCTTATATAAGGGCTCGGCAAAGCCGAGCCACCAAATTTGAATCAGCCCCCAGCACATGTTTGAGAACTGTGCCTGAAGCATGTGCCCCTAGGGCAGGAATGAGGTTGCTTTCCAACGCATTCCGCAGGGGGCGGCATTATTTTGTAGCGCGAAGCACGGATCAAAATAATGCCGCATGCCCGAGGACGCGTTGGAAAGCAACCTCATTCCTGCCCGAACAGGTCAGTCTACCTGCGCATTTACAAATTCGTAAACTTTTTTGAAAAAAGTGCTTGCACAGTTCTCGAATCATAGGTTATTATCTTCTTCGTTGAACGCGCGGGTCCAACAAAATGAACCGCGAATCAACAACATAGCATGTCGGAGTGGCGGAATTGGCAGACGCGCTAGCTTGAGGTGCTAGTGACCGCTTTTTGGTCATGCGGGTTCAAGTCCCGCCTCCGACACCATCGCATTTGAGAAGCCTCTTCGGAGGCTTTTTTGTTACCGATAGACGGTGGGGTCCACGATGGAAACGCTTGAACGCAACGAGTGGGCAGACGTTGCCCAACTAGTCGAGATCACGAGCGATGCTGTCATCATCTGCGAGCTCGACGGAACCATTCTGCATGTGAATAATCGCTTACTTGGGTTGATGTGCGAGGAACGCGCCGATGTCATCGGTGGAGATGTTAAAGACGTCCTGTACTCGTCCGCTTTTGAACGTGCGGCGGAACATCGTCTGCCATTTGAAACTGATGGCTCCGAGAACGAACTGATGCTCAAGCTGAGTGACGGCTCTTTTATCCCCGTCTTGGTTCGCGCGGGCTCCGTAACGCCTCCACGCATCTTTGGGCGCCGCGCACCACGTGTCCTAGTGGCGCTTCACAGTATCGAGGAACAGTATTCTCACGACCGTCAACTTAAGCGTGCGTTATCGGAGCTTAGAGTTGCGAACAAGCGTCTCTCTGGCACTCTCTCGGTCATTATGAGCACTGTGGGCTCCGATGAGCTGCCCAGCCTACTTGATACCGTTTTGAACCAGCTTGTAGGAACGCTCGATGCTTCGGGTGCCGCTATCTATTTTTCTGAGAGCGGCGGTTTTAAACTTCGCGGTGTTTCCAAGGAGCTGTACGACAGCTACCTGCCTGAGTTTTTGCCGTATGGCGCTGGCATTCCGACGTATGTTCTTCGTGAGTCGCGTGCCTGTCGCTTGTCGATTCAACAGGACCTTGAGGGTGATAAGGCCGCCTCCGGTATGTTCATGGACCTGGACAATCGTTCTAAGCACCTGTTGCGCATGCAGGATATGCCTCCGTACCGCAGCGAGATCTGTCTTCCCGTTTTTTACGGTACGCAGATTCTTGGCGTGCTGGAAGTTGGTTGGAAACGCCCTCAGGCACCGCTCGCCTATGACGTTAATGTGCTCGAGGTCATTTGCGATTACCTGTCTATCCAGCTGGTCGGCATGGCATCGAGCCTTCGCTCCCGTCGCACGGCCGAGCTTGGCCGCTCGCTCAATGTCTTGCGTGATGAGTTGTTTACCTTTCTAGACGATTCCGCCGCGGCTACCCAGGCGGTATCGTCCGAGATCTGCAATATGCTCAACTGCCATTTTTGCCCTGTTGAGTATGACGCCAGTCTGGACTCCTACGTCATAGATTTTGAAGGCGGCAGTCGCGTTGCTTTGCCGGACGATCCCGAGAAGCTATTCTTTTCCACGACGGCTCCGGCGGAACGTCTGGGGGCTGGCCCTGATGGCTTTGAGGCATCTGTTTTGGGCGGCACGAGTGCCGAGGACCTTAAACACGTCCGTATAACTCGCGTTGATGAATCGATGCCTATGGGAGGCTGGCTTAGGGCGCATGGCCTGCCTTGTCAAGGTCTCTACGTCGACTCCGGCATCGAGGCGGGGCGCCCGCGCTCTGAGGGTGATGGCAAGCACAGTAACGACGCGATTGTTCCTGCTTCTGTTGCGAAGAGCCCGACGACGCGCGCGCTGCTGCTTCGTGATGGTAGCCAAGAGCCGATTGATGATCTTGAATATGACTACTTGGTGCACTTGGCGCATGACTTTGAACTGATCTACGAAGGCGAATCTCAAAAGCGCGAGGAGCGCCATATCGCTCAGACCCTTCAGATCGGCATGAGAAATTCCCTGGGGGATGTTCCGGGTATCGCAACCGATTCGGTGTACCTGTCAGCCACGAACTCGGCGTTGGTCGGCGGCGATTTCTATACGCTCATCCGTCTTCCCGACGACTGCGCCGTCATGATTCTGGGTGATGTGTCTGGCAAAGGCATTGAGGCCGCATCGATGTCCGCGCTCGTCAAGACGGCCCTGACGGCATATGCGTGGGAGGGCGCTGGACCGGCCCGCATGGCACGCTCTCTTAACAGTATGCTCATGGGCTTTTCGAGGGTCGAGACGTTCGTGACGGCCTTTATCGCCAAGATTGACCTTAAAGCCGGACGCGCAACGTATTGTTCGGCGGGCCATCCTCCGACCATGGTCATTAGGCCAGAGTCGATGCCGCTGGGTGGCGGCGAGGCCCGTGGGGGAGAGGTCGAGCTGCTTGGATGCCAATCGGGCGTAATCGGTGCCTTTGAGAGCATGGTGTACGAGACAGGCGTGTTTACGTTCGCTCCTGGCGACATGCTCTTCATGTATACGGACGGAACGATTGAGGCCCGCGACCGCACCGGAGCGTTCTTTGGTGAGCAGCGCCTTCGTGACCTTCTGCTCTCTGTCTCGGGTGAGGGCGTATCGGGAATCTGCGGCAAGGTCTTGGGCGAGCTTGACCGATTTACCGAATCGGCGCTGGACGATGACATTGCATTGGTGTCCCTTGAGTTTTTACGGGGTCGTTCATAGACGACGCTGGGCGGGCTGAATCCGTACGGTTGGGGAAACGAATGCATCGAGTGGGCTTTTTTGGGGAACCATGGTCGTATGAATGAGTGGAATGACATAGCGGTTTTGACGCCACCAGGCGATATCGACATCGCCACGGTGCCTGCGCTGCGTCGGCGGTTGGATGCTTTGATTGGCCGCGGCGTGCGTCGTGTTGTCATCAACTGTCAGGCTGTTAGCTTTATCGATTCGACGGGCTTGGCATTCCTGCTTACGCGCGCTCGTGAGCTCATGAGGCGAGAAGGCCTGCTTTCGCTCGTCAATGCATCGGGTGAAGTTGTTCGCTTTTTGGAGATTGCTCGTCTTGTCGATATCCTTCATGTCGCGGGGCCGGCACGGGAGTCTATTCCCGCCATTCCGGTGGGGGAGCTGCCTCGCTGGAGTAAGAGCGTCGAGGTCCGTCAGGGTATCGAGAATCTTCCATACTACCGACATCGCATCGCCGAACTCCTTGAATCGCTTCCGTTGCGCCGTGACGAGCGCTACGATGTCGCATTGGCGTCGGGGGAGGCGCTGGGTAATGCCTATGACCATGCGGGCGGTATCGGGTGCGTCCTGACGGTTCAGGCCTATGGCGATCGCGTTGTGGTTGAGGTGCTTGATCGAGGTGCCGGCTATTCTATCGATGAAACGAGCGAGCCGGTCGCATCCGAGGAGCGCGGCCGTGGCATCAAGCTTATGCGTATGCTCGTCGATAACGTGGAGGTTGCTCGTCGTACGGACGGCGCCGGCACGCGCGTGCAGATGGTGAAGCTGTTTAGCGGAGCGCTGGAATCGTGTGCCTAGCCAATCGCTTTAGCGCGTTTGGCTATTAAGAACATGCGGCAGACAAGTTTTTTGAAAAAAGTACTTGCGTCTTTTGGACAACTCGCGTAAATTAATAACCTGCAAGCGGACATGGCTCAGTTGGTAGAGCACAACCTTGCCAAGGTTGGGGTCGCGGGTTCGAGCCCCGTTGTCCGCTCCATTGCATTTCCGGACCGTTTAGGCGGTCCTTTTTTGGCGAAGTGGCCAAGTGGTAAGGCAGAGGCCTGCAAAGCCTTTACCCCCGGTTCGAATCCGGGCTTCGCCTCCAGGCAACATCCGGGCGCTCCGGCGCCCGTTTTGTTTTTACATATGCGGACATGGCTCAGTTGGTAGAGCACAACCTTGCCAAGGTTGGGGTCGCGGGTTCGAGCCCCGTTGTCCGCTCCAACTATGTTACGCGGTTCTAACGAACCGCGTTTTTTGTTGACGCTGCGCGAGCCCCGGGCACCCCATCTTGCCCCTCAATCGTCGGTCGCGTACATAAAGTACGCTTCCCTCCTCTTTCGCGGCAACCTGGGGCACCCGGAACCCGCTCGCTGTCGTAACCGGGAGAGCGGGCCTTCCGTTCTTTTCGCCTAATTGGTCAATCCGCCCCTTGGGCTCGAACCCGAGAGGGAGCGGGAATTTTGGGGTGTGGGTGGGGCGTTGTTTGTCGCGAATGTCCGCTTTGGGCGTATCATCGTGGGCATCTCGCATAACCTCGTTGCAAGGGAGATACGCCCCATGGCTACAGAAAAGTCCTCTTCGCGCTCATGGATGTCCGATGCCGCGATCTATCAGATCTACCCGCGCTCGTTTAAGGATTCGACTGGTTCGGGTCTGGGCGATATCGCGGGCATTACCCAGCAGATGGACTATCTTGAGCGACTGGGTATCGAGGCCATCTGGCTGAGCCCTTTTTATCCATCGCCTCTTGTCGATGGCGGCTATGATGTGGCGGACTACTGCGATGTCGACCCGCGTCTCGGCTCGCTTGACGACTTCGATGACATGATCGCTGCGGCTCACGCGCGCGGCATCAAGGTCATCGTCGACATCGTGCCCAACCATTCATCCAACCAGCACCCCTGGTTCAAAGCCGCTCTTGCCGCCGGCCCCGGATCGCCCGAGCGCGCCCGTTATATCTTCCGCGATGGTCGCGGCGAGCATGGCGAGCTGCCTCCCACCAATTGGAATGCCAACTTTGGCGGCCCCGCATGGACGCGTGTTGCGGACGGTCAGTGGTATCTGCACATGTTTACGCCCGAGCAACCGGACTTTGACTGGTCATGCCCCGAGGTTCATGCGCTCTTTTGCGACGTCCTGGCGTTTTGGAGCGATCGAGGCGTCGACGGCTTTCGCATTGATGTGGCGCAGGGTCTCGCCAAGGATCTCGACCGCGATGACCTCGACCGGTGGCATCTCGCCGAGGGCGATGACATGGTTGACGACGGCACCCATCCGCTGTGGGACCGCAATGAGGTCCACGAGATCTATCGCGAGTGGCGCCGCGTGTTCGACCGCTATAATCCGCCGCGCAGTGCCGTTGCCGAGGCGTGGGTGCTGCCCGAGCGCCAGTATCTCTATGCGCGTCCCAGCGAGCTTGGCCAGACATTCAACTTTGAGTTTGCCAAGGCCACTTGGACCTATGATGACATGCACACTGCAATCGAGAAGGGCTTGAAGGCAGCCGTCGAATCCGATTCCGCCTCGACCTGGGTACTCTCCAACCACGACGTGCCGCGCGTGGCGACACGCTATGCCCTGCCGCAAATCAAGGCGACGCGCTACCACCAGATTGCGCTCGACTGGCTCTTACGCGACGGGTTGTCTTATGACGAGGACCGTGAACTCGGCGAGCGCCGCGCGCGGGCGGCCCTTTTGCTTGAACTGGCGCTTCCGGGCTCGGCATACGTGTATCAGGGTGAGGAGCTCGGCCTTTTTGAGGTGGCTGACATCCCGTGGGCTGCACTCGAAGATCCTACTGCGACCAATACGCGCGGACCGAAGCGTGAGAAGGGGCGCGACGGCTGCCGTGTGCCCCTGCCGTGGGTGGCGGCGGACGATCCCGCGCAGGGCGGATCGTTTGGGTTTTCGCCGGCGGACGCCGATGCGGCGCCCCATCTGCCGCAACCTGCATGGTTTTCCGATTACGCTGCCGATAGGGAAGAAGCGGCCCCGACATCGATGCTTGCGCTCTATCGTGACGCCCTCTGGCTTCGGCGCAAGCTGCGCGGTTGCGCCAACGATCTTGCGTGGCTCGATCTTGACGGGCGCACCGGTCTTGCGGATGGTGCCGAGGGCGCCGAGGGCGGCGTCATCGCCTATCGCCGCGACAACGGCTGGGCGTGTGTGACGAACTTCGGCGCAGCAGCCGTGGAGCTGCCGGCGGGCAGGGTCCTGCTCGCCTCATCACCGCTTGCAGACGGCAGGCTCGCGCAGGACAGCTCTGCCTGGATCATGCTCGGTGGGATGTAGGGGTCTCTTGCGGCGAGATTGCGTTTGCCCGCGCCTTCCGTGGTGGCTGATGTCTTCGCGAGGTTCGCGAGGGCGTTGCAAAACTTTTTAAAAAAAGTTCTTGCATAGGATGCGGGCATCACGTAAGATTAATCCTCGTAAGCGGACATGGCTCAGTTGGTAGAGCACAACCTTGCCAAGGTTGGGGTCGCGGGTTCGAGCCCCGTTGTCCGCTCCATTTGGGCGTTTAGCTCAGGGGGAGAGCGCTTCCCTGACACGGAAGAGGTCAGAAGTTCAAATCTTCTAACGCCCACCAAATGTTCGCAGCTCAGAGGCTATGTCCTCTGGGCTGTTTTGTTTTGCTACCAAGCACGCCGTCAAATATGCCACCAAATATTGATCCAAGGTCCCCGTAGAGGTGCCGGCAGATTGCATACGTCCTGGCCGACCGTGACCGCAACATGTTGGTCAAGCATAATCTTTTGGATTCTTTTGGCGTGAGCGGCTTGGTTTTGGTAGGATTTGTCAGCGGCTTGACTAAGGGGGTTTTATAACTGCCATGCAGGTAGCCGTGTTGGTAACGTTTTACCGACTTCCCAAGAACCCCTCATTTTTAATGCGTCTGCAAAATGACTAATTGCTTTGACCTGCTGAAACACTATATGTTGTGTTTGACCTAAAAAAAGAATACAGGATATAGATGCCTCTTTGTCGTATGATAGATGGCGGACAGAGAACGAGAACCTTATTCGCCCCATTTGGACACGTCTTTGAGCCGCTTGATCGGCCGCGAGGATTGTCCGCATGAGGACTTATGGTTTATCGAGAACACAGATTGCGCGACGGCGCCGCAAGACAGGGGCAAGCCCTGCCGGGTATCGTTTGGCTCTGAAGCGCGATGAGGCTACGATGCGAAAGAGGCAAGAGGATGAAGATCATCAAGCGCAGCGGCACCGAGGTTGTCTTTGACATCGATAAGATCGTCAATGCCATCCGTGCCGCAAACTTGGAGGTCGAGGAGAGCTCTCGTCTTACCGACCGCCAGGTGGTTTACGCGGCGCAAAACGTCGCCGAGGCATGCGAGAACGCGGGCCACACTGTTTCGGTCGAGGAGATTCAGGATTTGGTCGAGGACGAGATCATGCGTCTCGACTGCTACGAGGTTGCCCGCCACTACATCATCTATCGCTATGTTCAGAGCCTGAAGCGCCAGAAGAACACGACCGATGACAAGATCCTGTCGCTGATCGAGTGCAATAACGAAGAGGTCAAGCAGGAGAACTCCAACAAGAACCCGACCGTCAATTCCGTTCAGCGTGACTACATGGCCGGCGAGATCTCCAAGGACCTGACTCAGCGTGTGCTGCTGCCTCAAGAGATCGTGGATGCCCATAATGAGGGCCTGATCCATTTCCACGATTCGGATTACTTTGCCCAGCACATGCACAACTGCGATCTGGTGAACCTGGAGGACATGCTCCAGAACGGTACTGTTATCTCGGGTACGCTGATCGAGAAGCCGCACAGCTTCTCGACCGCCTGCAACATCGCGACGCAGATCATCGCCCAGGTTGCTTCCTCCCAGTACGGTGGCCAGTCGATTTCGCTGACCCATCTTGCCCCGTTCGTCGAGGTGAGCCGTCAAAAGATTCGCGGCGAGGTCGCTCGTGAGCTTGAGGAGCTCGGCGTCTCTGCGTCTGCCGAGAAGGTCCGTGAGGTCGTTGAGGACCGTCTGCGTGACGAGATCCGTCGCGGCGTCCAGACGATTCAATATCAGGTCGTGACCCTTATGACCACCAATGGCCAGGCGCCGTTCGTGACGGTCTTTATGTATCTTAACGAGGCCCGTACGCCTCAGGAGAAGCACGACCTTGCCATGATTGTGGAGGAGACGCTTCGCCAGCGCTACGAGGGCGTTAAGAACGAGGCCGGCGTATGGATCACCCCGGCATTCCCCAAACTTATCTATGTACTCGAGGACGATAACGTTCACGAGGATTCCCCGTACTTCTACCTGACCCAGCTGGCTGCCAAGTGCACTGCCAAGCGTATGGTGCCCGATTACATCTCCGAGAAGAAGATGCGCGAGCTCAAGCTGTCTAAGGGCGAGACCGCCGGCAACGGCGATTGCTACACCTGCATGGGTTGCCGCAGTTTCCTGACGCCTGACCGTTCGGGCAACGGCTTTAACAATGTCGCCAACGCGCTGAACTATGACCCGAGCAAGCCTAAGTACTATGGTCGCTTTAACCAGGGCGTTGTGACCATTAACCTGCCTGATGTCGCGCTGAGCTCGCACCAGGATATGGACAAGTTCTGGAAGATCTTCGATGAGCGCCTTGAACTGTGCCATCGTGCCCTGCTGTGCCGTCATGAGCGTCTGATGGGCACGCTTTCGGATGCCGCGCCGATTCTTTGGCAGTACGGCGCCCTGGCGCGCCTTAAGAAGGGCGAGACGATCGACAAACTGCTTGTGGGCGGCTATTCCACCATCAGCCTGGGGTATGCCGGTCTGTATGAGTGCGTCAAGTACATGACGGGCCACAGCCACACCGAGAAGGAGGGCACGCCCTTTGCCATGGCGGTCATGCAGCGCATGAACGACAAGTGTGCGGAGTGGAAAGCCGCGAGCGATATCGATTTCTCGCTGTACGGCACGCCGTTGGAGTCGACGACCTACAAGTTCGCCAAGTGCCTGCAGCGTCGTTTTGGCATTATTCCGGGCGTGACGGACAAGGGCTACATTACCAACAGCTACCACGTCCACGTGTCCGAGGAGATTGATGCCTTCGACAAGCTCAAGTTTGAGGGCATGTTCCAGCAGCTTTCGCCGGGCGGGGCCATTTCCTACGTTGAGGTTCCCAACATGCAGGACAACCTCAAGGCTGTCATTCGCGTGATGCAGTACATCTACGACAACATCATGTACGCCGAGCTCAACACCAAGAGCGACTACTGCCAGGTGTGCGGCTACGACGGTGAGATCAAGATTGTCGAGGACGATGGCAAGCTGGTGTGGGAGTGCCCCAATTGCGGCAACCGCGACCAGGAGAAGATGAACGTCGCTCGTCGTACGTGCGGCTACATCGGTACCCAGTTCTGGAACCAGGGTCGAACCGAGGAGATCCGCGACCGCGTGCTGCATCTCTAATAACCATCCCAGGCTGCCCCGTAGCGAGGCCCCGGACCTTTACTCGCTATTTCGGACAGTCCTGGCTCACGACGGAGGCGCCACTGGCGCCTCCTGTTCGTGCGGAACTCATATCGAGCAAAGGTCCGGGGCCTCGCTACGGGGCAGCCAAGTTAATGTAGCTGAGATGCAGCATGCGGCCTGCTCACTCCTCGAAGTTCTTAGCGGAAATAATTTGAGCTGCAGCTGCGATTTACTTGCGATGGCGGTTGAGCCGCAACCCAGTTTTTATTGGACCTCGAACCCTATACTCGATGTTCGCTTCGTTCATTGAGTTGCCCTTTGCATGAGGCCGGGACATATCGTCCCGCCCGCAGTTTCGCAGGCCGCAGGCCGAGAATGTTTGAGGACGGGATGATATGTCCCGGCCTCCCAGGAGAGTTACCTATGAACTACGCGAACATTAAGTATTTCGATATTGCTGATGGAGAAGGCGTTCGTACTTCTCTGTTTGTGAGTGGGTGCCGTCGTGGGTGCAAGAACTGCTTTAACTCTGTCGCGTGGGACTTTGCTGCGGGCGAGCCGTTCGATCGCGCCGTCGAGGACAAGATTATCGAGAGTCTCGATCATCCCTTTATCGATGGTCTGACGATTTTGGGCGGCGAGCCTATGGAACCTGAGAATCAAGCGGGGCTTGTCGACTTTATCGAACGCGTGCGTGCGGCCTATCCATCGGGGTCGGGAAAGACTATTTGGTGCTTTACCGGCGATGTGCTCGAGGAGCTTATGCCGGGCGGTCGTCATCATACCGAGGTGACGGACCGCATCCTTACCTGCCTCGATATGTTGGTGGACGGTCCGTTCGTTCAGGATTTGTACGATATCTCGTTGCGCTTCAGAGGCTCGAGCAATCAGCGCGTGATCGATATGAACGCTACGCGTGCCCGTGCCGAGCGCGAGGGCGTTGCGCTTTGTGATGCGGTTGAACTTTGGCGTGATGATCCGGTCTATTCGACCCATACTATGTAGCTTGTGGTCGATGCCGGAGGGCGTGGTACCATAGTGCGAACGTGAAATCGGAAAAGTGAGGCCCAGATGGTCGATCAGGAAAAAGTCGAGGCCGCCATTAAGCTGTTGCTTGAGGGCATAGGCGAGGACCCAACTCGTGAGGGCCTGCTGGAGACCCCGGCGCGCGTTGCCCGTATGTATGGTGAAATCGCCGGCGGTATGGACCAGAGTGCCGAGGAGCACCTGTCCAAAACCTTTGCCGTCGCTTCGAACGATTTGGTTATCGAGCGCGACATCACGTTCTACTCGCTGTGCGAACATCATCTGCTGCCGTTTTACGGCAAGGCTACCATTGGCTATATCCCCAACGGCCGTGTCGCAGGGCTCTCTAAGCTTGCTCGCACGGTTGAGGTTTATGCCCGCCGTCTGCAGCTGCAGGAGCAGCTGTGTGCGCAGGTTGCCGATGCCCTCATGGAGTATCTCGCTCCCCAGGGAGCGATTGTGCTCATGGAAGCTGAGCATATGTGTATGACCATGCGCGGCGTGCAAAAGCCCGGCACCAAGACCGTGACGCTCGCTCGCCGCGGCGTCTTTGAGACCGACCCCGCGCTCGAAGAGCGTTTCTTTAGGATGCTGGGCCGCTAACCATGAGGGTCGTCAACGACTTTGCATCGAAGACCGATGAGGGGACGCCGCGTCGCGGCTTTATGGCTTCGGGCCTGGCTCCCTTTGGTGTCATGCCTCGCATTGATTACATCTGTGCCAGCGGGCTGTTCCGGCGGCACCTGGGCAACATTGCACAGCTGGAATCGGGGCGCATCTTTTGCCGCCACGGTGTCGACCATCTGCTGGATGTCGCCCGTATTATGTGGATCAAGAATCTCGAGGAACAGCTCGAGTTTGACCGCGAGGTCATCTACGCCACGGCACTTCTTCACGATATCGGCAAAGATGAACAGTATGAATCGGGTATATCCCATGATGTTGCAAGCGAGCGCGTCGCTGATGCAATACTCGCCGGCATGCCCGATGACGTGGCGTTTGAGCCGGCCGATGCCGCAGCCATTAAGACGGCCATTCTGGGCCATCGAAAGCTGCGCGTGAACAGCCAACCGCTTGAGCGTCTGCTCTACGCAGCCGACAAAGCGTCGCGCGCCTGCTTTGCATGCCCCGCGCGCAATGCTTGCAACTGGAGCGACGATAAAAAGAACCTGTCGATTCGCGTGTAGTTAGTTTGCGCGGTCGGGGTTCTAAACGAAGGAGACGATCGCGATGAGTAACAAAAAACTGCCCGAGAATGCAACCAAGACTGAAGGTGCCGAGCTCGCCCGCCGTGAAAGGGGCAAAATATCCACCGCAACGGCGGTGCCCCACGTGAGCTATGACGATCTGCGCCATGCCGATCGCATTACTATCGACGGTCTCGAGGTCTTTGCCAACCACGGCGTGTATCCCGAGGAGAACGCGCTGGGCCAGAAGTTCATCGTGTCCTTGGTGCTCTATGCCGACCTGCGTGCAGCGGGGGAGCACGATAACCTGGACGCCTCGATTGACTACGGCTCGGTGTGCCACGATGTCGATGGCTATCTGCGCGAGCATGCGTTTAAACTCATCGAGGCTGCAGCTGAGGGTGTGGCCTCGATGCTGCTGCGTCGTTACCCCTTGCTGCTTGGCGTGCGCGTTAAGCTCGATAAGCCTTGGGCGCCCGTCGGTCTTCCCCTGGCAAGCTGCGGTGTCGAGATCGAGCGCGTGCGCTAACCGGTTCTAATATGTCTCTATGGGTGGCTGCTTGAGCCGCTGGGACAGTGCTCTATTGTTGGGGCAGTACGTGTCGAGCAGGGCGTGAAACCGCTGATTGTGGCTTGGCTCGAGCAAGTGGACGAGCTCGTGGGCGACAACCATGTCAAGGCACTCGACGGGGTAGGCGGCAAGTTCTCGTGCGATGCGAATGGCGCCGGTTTTGGGCGTGCATGATCCCCAGCGCGTTTTCAAGCTGCGCACGGAAACGCGGGAAACGGCGACACCCATTGCGATTTCGTATGCGTGCACCATATCCCGCAGCGCCGATGTGACTTCGGACGTATAGAGCTGGTCAATATGGGCTTGGATCTCACTGGGCGTTAAGCCGTCGAGGGGCGCGTTCCACTTGGCCTGCGGACGTTCGTCTGGCTCGTCGGTACCCATAAAGCTTGCGAACGTGGCTTGTTTGGGCCGCGGTGCGGGTGACTTAAAGTTGTGATCGAGCGCATCTTGTACCGTGATGGGCTTGCCCCAAAGCGCAATGATGGACGAGGGGCTGAGCGGCTCTCTCGCCGTCGCCTGACGTTGCTCGCGCTGGGCAAGTCGGCTGATAATCCAGGCGCTGTTGCGCTTCACAAACGCTTCGATACGCTCACGGCTGGCGCCGATCGGTGCGCTGGCGTGGACCTCACCGCTCGATGTGACGCGTAGGTTGAAGTTCTTGACGCGCTTTTTGGTAACGACGACGGGCAAGGACGTGCCATCCGGTCGGGGTAGGAAAAACGTAAATTGCTGCGTCAAAAGCGGTCCTTCAGATTGGGGACGGGCCGGCATGTCGACCGTTCGACATGCCGGCCCGCTCAAGGGATGTGAAATTAATAACGCTCAAAGAAGGCAAGCGCGTTGTCGCTGCAGAGCTTTTGCATCACGGTCTTGCCAAAGTGCTTGGAGAGCATGTTCTGGAACTCGGGCATCTTGCTGGCATCGGAGAGGAAAGCAGGCACCGTGGCGCCGTCCCAGTCGCCGCCGAGCGCGATGACGTCCTCGCCGCCCAGGTCGAGCCAGTGCTCGATATGTGCCGCCAGCTGGTCGAAGGTGACGTCTGCGGCGGTCTTGTCGGTTGCGTCGTTGGAAAGGAACTCGCTGCAGTAGTTGAGGCCGACGATACCGCCCATGTCGCGAATGGTGCGGAACTGGTCGTCGGTGAGGTTGCGCTTGACGCCGCAGACGGTGCGGGAGTTGGAGTGGCTGGCGACGAAGGGGCGCGTGGCGTGGGCGACAACCTCGTCAAAGCACTCATCGTTGAGGTGGGAGACGTCAAGCACCATGCCGGCGTGCTCCATCTGCGTAAGTGCCTCGATGCCGGCGGCGGTGAGGCCGGCGTGGGTATCGTGTCCGCTCGCGAGCGGTCCCTGCGCATTCCAGCTGAGCGATGACATGAGTACGCCCAAGCTCTTGAGCACCTCGATCAACGCGGGGTCCTCGGCAAAGAACGTGGCGTTTTCGATGGTGTGGATGCAGGCGACCTTGCCGTCTTTGAGCGCGGGGCGAATGTCTGCCGCGCTGCGTACGTTGACCATGCGGTCGTGGTTGAGCATTGCCTGGCCGCTCATATGCGCCATGATCTGCGCCTGGAAGCGCGCGGCGTGGGCGGTGGGAATCTCATCGGGGACAAACGTGGCGAAGCACTGTGCCCATGGCGTGTTGCCGATCTTTGCGAGCGAGATGGCGCAGGCGTTGCCCTCGATGAGGTCGAAATCTTGCGGATGCGTTTCGTCGCCGGGGAAATAACCGTCGGTGCCGGCGGTAAAGCGCAGGTCGAGATCGAGCGTGGCCCAGCCGATGCGGTCGGCGGTGTCGCAGTGTAGGTCAAATACGGGATATGCCATGGTTCCTCCGGTTGCAGCGTTTCTTTGCAAACTGTCATTGAATTGTATGACTAGGGTATAGTTAGCGCCATATGTTCACGGCGGCCCGCGTTGTGCGCTGCCCTTATCACGGAGGTTACCATGTCCAACCAGGGCAAGAAGGTCAAGACTCATTATCGCGGCACGCTCGACGACGGCACGCAGTTCGATAGCTCCTACGATCGCGGCGAGCCGCTGGAGTTCACCTGCGGCGCCGGTCAGATGATCAAGGGCTTCGACGCCGCTGTTGTCGACATGCAGGTGGGCGAGAAGAAGACCGTGCACATTCCTGCTGCCGATGCCTACGGCGAGCACAATCCCGAGATGGTTATTACCTTCCCGGCCGAGCAGGTTCCCAACATCGAGCAGATCGAGAAGGGCATGAAGCTCTTCCTGTCCACGCCGAGCGGCATGCCTGTCCCCGCCGTCGTCATCGACGTAACGCCCGAGGCTGTGACGCTCGATGCCAACCACGAGCTTGCCGGCAAGGACCTCAACTTTGATATCGAGCTCGTCGAGGTCGAGGGTTAGAGCATGCCTGAGCGCTTGGTTTCGACGACATGCTTGGGAAATCTCAACGATCCGTCCTATGAACTTCTGCTTCGCCGGAAGCTGGGCGGCGTCTTTGAAGTTGACGAGCTACTGCTCGATTGGGACCAGGCTGATGTATGCGCGTTTGTGGGCGTGACGGAGCTGGGGCGCACGGTCGATGTTCGGCTGGATACTGCCGACGGCGGTCGTTTTGTCGACGGCGACGTGCTCGCCGTCGACCGTTCGGGCGTGGTGCCCGTGGCGGTTGTCGTGCGCCTGCGCAGCGCCGAGGTTTATTTGGTCGAAGTTGACCGCATGGACCCGATTGCGCTCGCGCATGCGTGCTGGGAGATCGGCAATATGCATGCGCCGCTTTTTCGAGGCGATTCGGACGAGTATACCGTGCGCATGTATACGCCGGTGCAGCCTGTTTTGGGCCGCATGCTCCGGGGCGTCGAGGGCGTTCGGCTCTCGACGGTTACCCGTGAACTCGATTCGGACCGGCGCTTTGCGTCGAGTGCGGCGGATGCCGTTGTGAGTATGGCACCAGACTTTACGATCGTAAAGAAGGCGCGCGATTAACGTGCGTATAAGTAAGGCGGACTTTGAGAGACAACTATTCAAAGTCCGCCTTTCTGTTGATGAGATGCTGTGGGGGAGCATATGGGTCTTGAAGGAATCAAGCTGATTGCATGCGATTTGGACGGCACGTTGCTGCATCCGGGGGAGCGCGAGCCGCGTTCCGAGGCCTTTGAGCTCATCGATGAGCTGCATCGTCGCGGTATCGTGTTTATGCCGGCGAGCGGCCGTCAATATGCGAGCTTGCGCTATCTGTTTGCCCCGGTGGCCGATGAGCTCGCCTATGTATGCGAAAACGGAGCCCTGGTGATGAGCGAGGGACGTGCCGTTGTCAAGCGTTCCATGGAGCGTAGCCTTGCTATGGATATCGCGAATGCCGTGGTTGCGTATCCCCATGCCGACGTGACCCTTTCGTGTGAGGGACACCTCTACACCATGAGCGGCAACGATGCGTTCGTCGATCATTTGCGCTATGAGGTCCACTGCGATGTGGCGGTGGTCGCCCGCCCCGAGGACATCGACGAGGACGTCATTAAGATTGCCTTCCAGACGCCCGAGGTGGATCAGCCGGCGGCCCTGGAGTATTTTGAGCGCCTCTTTAGCGACCGTGTTGACGTGATGACGTCGGGAACCGAATGGACGGACTTTATCGGTTTCGGTTCGGGCAAGGGCTCCGCGCTTGCCGATTACGGTCGTGCCCTGGGTATTTCGCCCGATGAGATGATGGCGTTTGGCGACAATGAGAACGATCGCGACATGCTCAACGTCGTGGGCCATCCCTATCTGATGGAGAGCTGCAACTCCTCTATGCGTGGCATTAACGACCGCGTCCGCTACGTGCGCACGGTCGAAGAAGAGCTGCGTCGTCTACTTGCTGAGTAGACATTTGGGACATGTCTAGGAATCTACTTTTTGCTGCAAAGTGCGGAAAGGTGGATTTTAAGGCATGTTCCAAACATCTACCGGCAGTCGGGGCAGAGACCCTCGAAGATGGTGTAGTGCGACGTGACGTGCCAGCCGATTTGCTCGGACGCTTTGGCGTCGAGCTGGGCATCGAAGGGGAGCGGTACGTCGATGACGCGGCTGCATGAGGTGCAGATGATATGTGCATGCGGCTCGATCGTGCGATCGAAGCGGCTGCCGCCCGGCGTCTTGATGGAGAGGATTTCGCCTGCGTCGGCCAAGAGATTGAGATTGCGGTAGACCGTACCGCGGCTGATTTTGTCATCCTGCGCGCGCACGACGTTGTAGATTTCGTCGGCGGTGGGATGGTTATAGCTTTGGCGCACGGCGTCAAGAACCAGCTTTCGCTGCCTGGTATTCCTTCTTTGCACCGCCATGCGCCTCGCCTCTTTTCTATTAACGGTCGTAGGTAAATGATACCGTATTTAGCACACAATACTAATAATGAGGACTGAAACCGTCTTCATTGGCAAGTGGGGCTCGGGCCTGGGCGTCTACGAGGCGAAAACGCGTTCCCATGCGCTCGTAGGAGGCATGAAGCGCCTCGAGATGAGATAGGATGTTTGCCGGAGCTCCCTGTATCTCCATCTCGACTGAGCCGTCTTCCATGTTACGCACCCAGCCGGTGAGTGCGCGTGCCTGCGCGAGGTTGGTGTTGGTAAAGCGAAAACCAACGCCTTGGACTTGCCCCGCCCAGCGCAGGAAATAACGCAGGGGAGTGTCTTGAGTGGCCTCGTCGCTTGCAAGCACGGTAAGCCTGCGGCGCAGCTCGAGCTCGACGTTTGACGGTTTTTGAGGCTCTCGACTGCCGCCGGTGACGCTGGAGAAGAACGTATCGAAGAGGCCCATCGCTATGCCTGCTTGCCTGCGTCGGCCGGGAAGGTTATGCCGGCCTGCTGACGCACGGCATCCATGATGCGTAGTGAGACGAGCGTGACATCGCGGTAGTGGCCAAGCTCGTGGCGTCCCGCCGGGGTCTCCCAAATCTCTTCCTTGACGTTATCGATGCCGCCGATGGCGGTGATAAAGTCTGTGAGTTCGTATTCCATGGTGTTGCTCGATTTGGGCAGGTCGAGCACGCGGCCGTTGTCGCCCTGTTCGCGCGGCGCCTCGGTCGCCGAGCCGCGTACGACGTCGCCGCGATAGTCGATGCGGACGTTGCGGGGCGTTGACAGATGGTCAATCTGGATAGTGCCACGCTCGCCTTCGATCTGCGAGGGCAGTAGGTCATTCGTAATTTTGGAGTGCGCGAGCTCGACGGAGATGCGGCCTCCGCCATAGCTGGCGAGGATGGAACCGCAGCCGTCGATGGGGCCGTGCGTGAGCTGTCGCGTGGTGGGGTCGAGCAGAGTAGTCATGCTCGTAAGGCCGGAGGGCATGCCGAAAATCTCGACCATGGGCTCGACGGCGTAGACGCCAATGTCCATGAGGGAACCCGATGCCATATTGCAGTCGAAGATATTGGTGGCGCGTCCCGCGAGAATCTCGTTGTAGCGCGAGGAATATTTGCCAAAGCGCAATGAGGCGCGGCGGATGGGGGCGATCTCGCCCAGGGCGTCCTCGATGGCGTGGAAGGCGGGGTCGTGGAGGGGACGCATGGCCTCGAGGGCCACGACACCTGCTGCCTCGGCAGCGCGGAAGACTTCCAGCGCCTGCGCTTCGGTGGCGCAGAAGGGCTTCTCGACGATGACGTGCTTGCCACCGGCGATGCAGGCAAGGGCCTGCTCGTAGTGAAGCGCGTTAGGGCTGCCGATATAGACGGCGTCGACGTCGGCGGCTGCCGCGAGCTCATCGAGTGAAGTAAAGTTTCGCTCGCCACCGCGCTCGGCGGTAAAGGCGGCACCGCGATTGGCATCGCGTGAAAGCGTGCCCACAAACGCGGCTTGGTCGTTGGCGTTGACGACTTGGATAAAGTCGTCTGTGATCATGGATGTGCCGATGGTCGCGATGCGCAGCATACGTCCCCCTTGCGTTGTTTGGTCTACAGGATGAGTGTAGCGCGTGGGGATATAAAGCTGCGCGAAAACGCTATTACAGGTCGCTCTCGTTAAAGCCGGCGTCGATATCGAGGTTGCTGCCGTCGGCCGCCGTGGTGGCGAGCTCATCGCAGCGTTCGTTGAGCTCGTGACCGGCGTGACCCTTAACCCAGATGAACTCAACCTTGTGCTTGCTTTTGGCAGTGAGTAGGCGCTCCCACAGGTCGCGGTTCTTGACGGGCTGCTTGTTGGCGGTTTTCCATCCGCGCTTTTTCCAGCCGTCGATCCAGTGCTTGTTAAAGGCGTTGACGACGTACTGCGAATCGGAATGGACCTCGACCTCGCAGGGGCGGTTAAGTGCCTCGAGCGCCACGATAACGGCCATGAGCTCCATGCGGTTGTTGGTGGTCTTGGCGTAGCCGCGCGAAAGCTCGGAGGTAAAGGTCTTGCCGGCGGGGTTGGTGTATTTGAGCACGGCGCCGTAGCCGCCGCGTCCCGGATTTGATCGGGCCGAGCCGTCGGTATAGATGATGACCTTCACGGGCTTCCTTTCGTTGGGTACGTTTCGTGTGAGTGACCATTGTAGCGCCATGCCCGCCGGGGGCTAGCAATCTACGATTTCTACCCCGTCTTTCGACAGTTAGTTGGCATGGATGATGCGGTTGAGCTCGTCGAGGTATTGCTGCAAGAGGGAAGAGGGCTTGCGATCGTTATGCATGATGTAGCCTATGTGCATCGTTGGGGCGTCTGCTAACGGGATCGATGCCATACCCCATTGCATTTCATTGGAGAGGACACCGGTCGACAGGGTGTAACCGTTCGACGTGATAAGTAAGTTAGTAAGTGTTCCGCGGTCCGAGATTCGTATGTTGCGGTCGCAAGGGATATAGCTAAAAGGTTCCTCGGCGTAATAGAAGGAGTTCGAGGTGCCTTGCTCAAAGCTGTAGCGCGTATAGGGTGTAAGGTCGGCAAGGGACAGCTGAGGGCGGCGTGCGAGCGGGTGGCGCTCGCTAACGAAGACGTGGACCGTCGCGTCGAAGAGGGAATGGAAGCTTGCGCGGGCATCGGCGAAGGCCTTCTGCAGAACGCGGGCGTTAAAGTCATCCAGATACAGAATGCCGATATCGCTGCGAAATGCGCGGACGTCATCGATGATCTGCGATGTGGTGGTCTCGCGCATGATGAACTCGAACTTGCTGTCGCGGCAGCGCTCGACCACGTTGACAAAGGCCTCGACCGAAAAGGCGTAGTGCTGGGCGGAAATGGCGAGGCGGGCTTGCGGGGTGCCGCCGTCCTCGTAGCGCGCCTCGAGCATGTCGGCCTGCTCTACGACCTGGCGCGCATAGCCCAAAAGCTCGGTGCCGTCGTTGGTGAGCGTGACGCCGCGGCTGGAGCGCGTAAAGATCTCCAGGTGGAGCTCCTGTTCCAGGCTTTTGACGGCGTTTGAGATGTTGGACTGAGCGGTATAGAGGCGTTGAGCTGCGGCATTGATTGAGCCGGACTCTGCTACGGCGATCAGGAAACGAAGCTGCTGGAGGGTCATCGGCGCCGTCCTTTCGAGCGTTATCTATAAAACCGATAACAGGTTAGCGCTTTTAAGTGATTGACCGAGCGAAACAATGCTCGTACTATTCAAAACACACAAAGGCGGTAGGTAATTAAACCGACCACGGAACCGGGATGCGAAAGGAGGCCCGCATATGAATTGCTTACCAAGACGAATGCCGGGCTCCTGTTTGCGCCCGTCGGCGTGATCAGGAGACAGCGACTTACTTCTCTCTAATTAATTTACTTTTGTTCGATCAAGGAGATCATCATGAGCCAGTTCATCAACAACCCCGAGCACACCTTTGGTTTCGATACCCTGCAGCTTCACGTTGGCCAGGAGAGCGCCGATCCCGCATCCGACTCCCGCGCCGTGCCTATCTACCAGACCACGAGCTATGTGTTCCGCAACTCCCAGCACGCCGCCGACCGCTTTGGTCTTGCCGACGCCGGTAACATCTACGGCCGTCTGACCAACTCCACCCAGGGCGTCTTCGAGGACCGTATCGCCGCGCTCGAGGGTGGTGTGGCAGGTCTTGCCGTTGCCTCCGGTGCTGCTGCCATCACCTATACCCTGCAGGCTCTTGCCCAGGCCGGTGACCACGTGGTGGCTCAGAAGACCATCTACGGCGGTTCCTACAACCTGCTGGAGCACACGCTCTCCCAGTTTGGCGTCGAGACCACCTTCGTCGATGCCCACAACCTGGACGAGGTCGAGGGCGCCATCAAGGACAACACCACGGTCATCTACCTCGAGACGCTCGGCAACCCCAATTCTGACATCCCCAATATCGACGCCATCTCCGAGATCGCCAAGAAGCACGGTTTACCGGTTGTCGTCGACAACACCTTCGGCACCCCGTATCTGTTCCGTCCGCTGGAGCATGGTGCCAACATCGTCGTCCACTCCGCAACCAAGTTCATCGGCGGCCACGGCACCTCGCTGGGCGGTGTGATCGTCGACGGCGGTAACTTCGATTGGAAGGCGAGCGGAAAGTACGCCCAGATCGCTGAGCCCAACCCCTCCTACCATGGCGTCTCGTTTGCCGAGGCTGCCGGTCCCGCCGCCTTCGCGACCTATGTCCGCGCTATCTTGCTGCGTGACGAGGGCGCCTGCATCAGCCCGTTCAACGCCTGGATTCTGCTCCAGGGCACCGAGACCCTGTCGCTGCGCGTTGACCGTCATGTCGAGAACACCAAGAAGGTCGTTGAGTTCCTTGCCGGCGACAGCCACGTTGCCAAGGTGAACCACCCGAGCTTGCCCGAGCACCCCGACCATGAGCTCTACAAGCAGTATTTCCCCAACGGCGGTGCCTCGATCTTTACCTTTGAGATTAAGGGTGGCCAGGAGGCCGCCTGGAAGTTCATTGATCATCTGCAGGTGTTCTCGCTGCTCGCCAACGTGGCCGACGTCAAGTCGCTCGTCGTGCACCCGGCTACCACCACGCACTCTCAGCTCTCTGCCGAGGAGCTCGCCGAGCAGAACATCACGTCCTCCACGATCCGTCTTTCCATCGGTACCGAGAACGCCGAGGATATCATTTGGGATCTGAAGCAGGCCTTCGCCGCGCTGGACGAGTAAGGCGACTTGTGCAAGGACCCCTTGCGACTCGATAGGTATAACTGCATAAAATGCCTGCTCAAGGCGCCTGTGCGAACAATGGTTGCACAGGCGTCTTTTTTGCATAGAGCGGGCGCAAAAACAGGGTTTTTGACACGCTTTATGCAATCGAGATGTGGAAAACTCCTGTTGAGAGGATGTGAGTTTTACGCAATTGACGTGCGCCTTTTGAGTAAAACCGCAGGTCGCGATTTGCTCGGGTTACTATGCAGCGCGATCGAATCACACGCAGCTCAAACGCAGCAAAAACGCACTACGGAGGTTTCTAGCTACATGAGGATCGATTCACGAAAACCGAAAGCCGCCGCCCTTTCCGCCGCTCTGACCGTGGCACTTTTGGCGGGCGCCGGTGCAACTGATGCCCACGCGGTAACACTATCCGATACGGTCGGATCTACGCCGTCCGAGGCGACTCTGGTGCAGCCTGTCGACTACCGCGGCGACGGTTATGGCTCTATGCAGGAGTGGAACGCCTCGATGGAGGCCAAGCGCGATTCCCTTGAGATGCGCGCTCAGATCATTATGAATATGTATGGCGACTATGCTACCGATGACGAGCGTGCTGTGCTGCAGGGTTGCATCGACGGTGCGGGTAGCCTGTTGACGATGGGGGAGGTCGACGCCAAGTCGACCGAGCTCGATGAGCTGCGCACTGCGCTTGAGGATGCCAAGCGCGAAGCGCTCGAGGCTGCCGCCGAGGCGGAGGCTGCCGAGGCTTCGTACTACAACGCCGGTTACACTCCGTCCTACGCGTCTGCCGCGTCCTGCACGAACGGATCGGGCCTGACGCGCTCTGCGGGTGTCAATAACTACAACGGGCGCCGCGAGACCTATTACAGCAGCAATGTGCTTTATCACTATCGCACGGGCGAATGGACTCAGGATTCTGAGGGCTTCTGGCGCGATTCCGACGGCTATTACGTTGTTGCCGCGGGCGATATGGCCCAGGGCTCGACCTTTACGGGCTCCAAGGGTGATTGCAAGGTCTATGACTCCGGCTGCGCTGCCGGAACCACCGACTACTACACCGGTTGGTAATTTTTCTGCATCACGGATATTTGGCGGACGGGTGTCTTTACCGAGCTTTAGGGCAACGTAAAGACGTCCGTTCTATGTATGCGCCTGAGCTAACAGAGCCCTTACCGTGACGGTACGTCGCGCATATGGGCGCGGGGCACACTAGTTCATGAGAAATAAGGTCTTTCTCTTGGAGGAAGTGGTCTTGTGAATGCTCGAGATATCGCCGTTGCCGCCGTCGCGTTGATGCTTGGCTGCCTTGGTCCCACGGCCGCGCTCGTCGCGGGCATGCAGGGGACATGCGGGGCTGCTCCTATCGTGGTCGGCGCGCTGATCGCGGCCGCGCTGCTGGGAAGTGCAGGTGTAGTCCTTTGTCGCGACGATGAGGACCAGGCGTCGGAGTCGCAGCTCTAACCGTTGTGAAGCTGATTTTTGGCCAAAGATGAAAAAGGAAGCCGCCGCGAGGGGAGTGCCCCTTGCGGCGGCTTTGCCATTGGATCTGCTGGCTACAGTATGCCGAGCACTACCAGCTGCTTTCTATTTCGCGAATCCTCTGGTAGAGCCAATCGTTTTGCGGCACTTGGATATCGTGTTTGGCGGCCAGGCGGCAAATGGTGCCCGCGAACTCCTCGACTTCGGTTTTTCGTTGTGCGATGCGGTCCTGCGCCATCGAGGGCATACCGGCGGGGTCGATTCCCTCGATGAGGTGCACCATTTGCGTCAGGTCTGCCTCGGTCAGCTCAACGCCCTCGGCGTTGGCAACCGCAAGCGTCTCGCTCATGGCGGAGACAAAACAGCGGCGCTGCTCGGAGCCCGGCTCCGTGGCGCTTCCGTAGGTCCCGCCGTAGGCCATGCAGGTCTGGTTGATGCCGTCGTTGAGCATGAGTTTGGCCCACATGCGGTGCGCAATGTCGCTCTCGACGGTATGGGCGATGCCGCAGCGCGTATAGAGCTCGTCGATGGCGGTAACGGTTGCGGGCTTGGTGCCCGCTGCCGCGCCAAAGCGAATCTCGCCCGCATTGGTAAAGGTGAGCTCTCCGTTGAGGAACACGGCGTCCATGCCTTGGCAGATACCCAGGACGGTGTGCTCCCAGCCAAAGCGCTCGGCAATCTTTTGCTCGCTCGTAATGCCGTTGCACAGCGAGGCGATGAGCGTGTTGGGTCCCACGACACGCTCCATAGTCTTGAGTGCTTGGTCGAGACCGGTGGTCTTGACCGTCAGGATGACCAGATCGGCGGGCGCTGCCTCGCTGGCGCGGACGGACGTGAGATCGCAAGGCTTTCCGTTGACGGTGAGCGCATCGCCCGCGTGACGCTCAAAACGGGCGTCATCCATAACGTATTCGACGGCGTCATTGCCGAGGGCCTTGGCAATCATGCTGCCGTAGAGCAGGCCGACGCCGCCCTTGCCGATAAAGGCGACCTTGTTGATCTGCATGTGAATCATCTCCTCACAAAAAGGCGCCCGCGTGCGGGGCGCCTGATGGATTGTATGCCGCTGGGGCGTGTAGCGTGCACCGGAGGCGGAATTTAGAAGAACAAACGCATGGGAACTTATGCCGCGGGGCAGACCACAAAGACGCGGGCGGGGTATCCGACGCCATCGCGGACCTTGGGGAAGGTGCAGAAGATGACGGCGCCCGTGGCGGGGAGCTCGTCCAAATGGTCCATGACCTCGATCTGATAGCGGTCGACCGAGAGGATGTATTGCTCGCCGGGGTAGGGGTAGGCGTCCTCGCGCGTGGTCATGCCCGGCTCCTTTCATCGGGCTTTTTGCTGATGTTAAAGCGGTGCCGTGACGGCTCGATTTCCGCTGCGTTACGATACGTTCTCAATTGCGATTCCAAGTTGTTTCGGCGGCGTGACCGTTGTGTTTCGCGTGACCGGGACACCGATGGCGAAGGGAGGGGCCGTGCAATATCGCGTTGACCCCAAAAGCGGCAACCGTATCTCGGCGTTGGGGCTGGGGTGCATGAGGTTTCCCGGTGCGCCGGGGCGCCCCGATGCAAAGACGGCCGATGCCATCATTTCGCGTGCGGTGGAGCAGGGGATTAACTACCTGGACACGGCCTATCTCTATCCCGGCAACGAAGCTTGCGTGGGCGCTTCGCTTGAGCGCCTGGGTCTGCGCGACCAGGTTTTACTCGCGACCAAGCTGCCGCACGCTTCGTGCAAATGCGCGGAGGATTTCGACCGCTTCTTTGACGAACAGCTGCGCCGCCTGCGGACCGACCATATCGACTATTACCTCATGCACAACATCACCTCGCCCGCGCAATGGGAGCGTGTGGTTGCGTTGGGTATCGAGGACTGGATCGCGCGCCAAAAGGCTGCGGGGCGTATTCGCCAGATAGGCTTTTCGTACCACGGCAGTGCGGCGGACTTTCTTACGATGCTCGATGCGTATGACTGGGACTTCTGCCAAATTCAGTACAACTATGCCGGTGAACGCTATCAGGCGGGAACGGCGGGGCTTATGGCAGCTGCGGGGCGCGGGCTCGCGGTGTTTGTGATGGAGCCGCTTTTGGGCGGGCGCTTGGCGGGCAAGCTGCCGCCGCGGGCCCGCGCCGTGCTCGATAGCGCGAGCGATCCGCATCTGAAGACGCCGGCTGCTTGGGGGCTTTCGTGGGTGTGGAATCATCCTCAAGTCACGATGCTGCTTTCGGGCATGACCGATACCGCGCAGGTGGACGAGAACGCGGTGCTGGCCGATCGGGCCCTGCCGGATTCGATGACAGCCGCTCAGCTCGATACCATCGCACGCGTGCTGGCGGAGTTTGAAAAATCGAATCGCGTGCCCTGCACGGGATGCGGCTACTGCATGCCATGTCCCAAGGGTATTAACATTCCCGGCTGCTTTGCCGCTTACAACGCGAGCTATGCGCACAGCTGGTTTACGGGGCTGTCGCAATACTTTACGGCGAGCGCGGTGCGCACGAGCGAGCCCAAGCTCGTGAGCAATTGCGTCAAGTGCGGCAAATGTGCGCGTCACTGCCCGCAACACATCGATGTCCCCGAGCGTCTCGACGACGCGCGCCGACGTTTCCAGCCTGGCCCCGTAACGGCCGCGCTTAAAGTCTTCAGCAAAACTCGCTCCTCATGACCCTTTTATATCTTGTGATGGAATAGTTCCTGTTTGCGGCAGAATAGGGCGATAGCAGGAACTATTTCGCCGCAACTGATGGGAGGCTATCGTGGGTGACCGAGGTTTACGTAATGATTCGCGTGAGGTTCGTTGGGGCATTTTGGGCGCTGGGTACATTTCTCATCGATTTGCATCGTCGCTTAAGAAGGCCGACGGGGCACGGCTGGTGGCTGCGGCCAGCCGCACTCCTGCACATGTCGAGGAATTTTGCCGAGCGTTTTCGATCGATGCTGCGCATGGCCATGCCTCGGTCGACGATAACGGCAATGCGGCTTATGACGCGCTGATTGCCGACCCCGATGTCGACGCAATCTACTTGGCTCTTCCGCATGGCATGCATGCGCATTGGGCCTGTCGCGCGCTGCGCGCCGGAAAGGCCGTGTTGTGCGAAAAGCCGGCCGTTTTGAGTGAGGAAGAGGCTCTCTCGATTGCCTCCACCTCTCGCGAGCGCGGCGTGCTGTTTATGGAGACGATGAAGAATCGGTTTTGCCCGATGCGCACTCGCGTGAAAGACTTGCTTGCGTCGGGTGAGCTTGGCCGTATTGTCTCGATTGAAAGCGTGCAAAAGCTCGATTACGGCGAGTCTCCTTCGGGCTATCTGCTTGATCCGTTACAGGGCGGCTGTCTATATGACATGGGCTGCTATGCGGTCGGTTGGTTTGAGGATTTGCTCGCGGGCGCGTGCGAGGTTTCGTCCCGTGAAGTTCGCTGGCGTGACGTATCAGGCGGCCGCGTCGATTGGGCCGACGAGATCCATATGAGCGTCGGCGGTATACCCATTCATATGGCGTGCGACGGCAAAGCAACATATGAAAGCCGCTTAACGATTGCCTGTGAGCGGGGCTCGTTGGAAATCGAGCGTCTCCATCGCCCCGAGCGCGCTCATGTGAAGTATTCCGACGGTCGAACGCTAGAAATAAATGCCCCGTTTGAGGTCGATGATTTCTACGGCGAAATCCAGCATGCGACGCAGCTCATTCAGGCGGGGAAACTCGAGAGTCCCGTCATGCCCCTTGCCGCCACGCAGCGCTGCGCGCACATCATCGATGCGATTCGTTTGAAACTTTAGGGCGTGGGGGCATGGCACCAGCGCTTGGAATGCCTGGAGGCCTTTGTCCCTGATGCCCCTTTTATAACTTGCGGTGGAATACGGTCTGTTTGCGCCAAAATAAGGCACCAATAGACCGTATTTCACCGCAACTGATGAGGAGGGAGCTGGAGATGCTGACGATCGGGTGTCATCTTTCGACGACGAAGGGCTATCGGGCAATGGGGGAGACGGCGTTGTCCATTGGCGCCAATACCTTTGCATTCTTTACGCGCAACCCGCGCGGTGGCAAGGCAAAAGACCTTGACATGGATGACGTGGCGGCCCTGCGTGAGCTTATGGCACAACATGATTTTGGCCCGCTCGTGGCGCACGCCCCCTATGCCTACAACCCCTGCTCTGCCAAAGAGCGGGCGCGCGAGTTTGCCCTTGAGGCCATGGCCGAGGACTTGCAGCGTCTGGAAGCGCTGCCAGGCAACTACTACAACTTCCATCCCGGCGCGCATGTGGGGCAGGGGGCTGACGCCGGCATTCAGATGATCGTCGACACCTTGTGCGAGGTGATGTTCGAGGGACAGCAGACCACGGTGCTGCTCGAGACTATGGCGGGCAAGGGCACCGAAGTGGGCCGTAATTTTGAAGAGCTGGCGCGCATTATCGAGGGCGTTGCCGCCAAGCGTCCCGAGCTGTCGGACAAGCTGGGCGTGTGTCTGGACGCCTGCCATGTGAGCGATGCCGGCTACGACATCATCCATGATCTGGACGGCGTGCTTGACGAGTTCGACCGCGTGGTGGGTATCGAGCGCCTGCACGCTGTGCATATCAACGACTCAAAGAACCCCTGCGGCTCCCATAAAGACCGCCACGAGTGCATCGGCAAGGGCTATCTTGGTAGCGAGGAATTTGGCGGTGGTATGCAGGTTATGCAGAATATTGTATCGAATGGTCGTTTGCGTTCGCTGCCGTTTATTTTGGAGACTCCGAACGAACTTGCAGGTTATGCAGCTGAAATTAGACTATTAAGGTCATTGCAGCAGTAATGACTGTTACAAAGTGGAGTGTTCCATTCACGTTATGGGTTTGTTTCAATCAGTTTTCTCATTGCAGATTCGTAATTCCGGGTGCATAATAGCCAACAGTTTTTGCAGACCTCTGAATCAAACGAGGTCACCGGAAGGAGACTGATTATGAAGCTGAAGAAGCTTGGCGCATTTGCCGCCACAGGCGCCATGGCGCTCGCCCTCGCACTGACGGGCTGCGGCTCGTCCAACGCCACCTCTGGTTCTGATGCCGGTTCCAGCAGCTCTGACGACGCTAAGGTCGAGAAGGTCGACGGCTCCAAGGAGTACGCGCTCGTCAAGGACGGTACACTGACCGTCGGCACCTCTGCCGAGTACGCTCCGTTTGAGTACAAGGATGACAACGGCGATTATCAGGGCTTTGACCTTGAGCTCATCAAGGCTATCGGCGACAAGCTGGGCCTGGATGTCGAGTATGTCAACAATGACTTTGACACGCTGGTTCCGGGCGTCGCTTCGGGCGCCAAGTATGACGTTTCCATCGCGGCTATCACCGACACGCCCGAGCGTGAGAAGGAAGTCACTTTCTCTGATTCCTATTACATGGACGATCAGGCTATCGTGACCAAGGTCGATAACACCGACATCACGGCCGACAACTACAGCGAGAAGCTCAACAACGCTGACGCTACCATCATCGTCCAGTCTGGCTCGACCGCCGAGGCCTTTGCCCAGGAGAACTTCCCCAAGGCCAAGATCGTCCCCTACAAGGACGCTACCGAGTGCTTCAGCGCCCTGCAGTCCGATAAGGGCGACGCCGTAGTCACCAACCGCTCCGTTGCCAGCCAGCTGACCGCCGAGCAGTTCAACACCTGCCAGACCATCAAGCAGATCAGCACCGGCGAGGAGTACGCCATCGCCATCAACCAGGGCAACACCAAGCTCAAGGACGACATCAACCAGGCCATCAAGGACCTGACTGATGACGGTACCGTTGACGCCCTCATGGCTAAGTACAACATCAAGTAAAATAGCTACTTGATTGCGCGCGGGCCCTTTCCGTTTTGGCGGAGAGGGCCTTTGCGCTTCTCTTGACGGAGAGCTTTTCCGTCTCGTTTTGCCGGCAACTTCTACGATAGGAGCCACCTTGTCTCGACTGAACAAAGGGGCCGCGGAGCAGCGTTTTCCACTGCCCTCGATGCTCCAAAAGCTGGCCTGTGCCCTGGCTGTGGCGCTCGCCCTGGTATGCGCGGGGGCCTGCGTGCCCACGACCGCCCAGGCGCTTGAGACCGCAAAGATTACCGCCCGACCCAATACCGGTTCGGGTAGCGACGTAGTCGGTGGCACCGAGACTCGTATCACCTGGGAGGTCCAGGCCGATGCCGACGAGGAGCTGAGCGGTCTTTCGCTGACGTTTGTCGACGGCACGACGTTTGGTACCGATGACACGCGATTGACGATGCTCTCGGGCGAGGACCTCATGGATCGTACGCCCATGAAGCCCACGTGCAAGGCTGACGGCCAGACGCTCAAGATTGACTTTGGCGAGACGGCGCCTGCCGGCGGTTTTTTCCGTGTCGAGGTTTACGGTGTGACGTTTCCCGTCGAGGGCGGCGATGAGGCCTTTAGCGGCACCTATACGCTCGCCGACGGTTCGACCAAGAAGATTTCCAAGATTCCTCCCGTCGAGATTAAGGGCGTGACGGCATTCGATAACTTCCTGGCCGACCTTAAGGAGCAGCCGTGGGTCGAGGCCTGGAACTCCAATATGTTTCTGCGCCTGTTCTTAAACCCGGTCATTTTGGTCCAAAGCCTGCCGATCGTCTTTAAGGGCTTCCTCATGTCGCTCTCGATCGTGCTCGTGGCGTTTCCGCTGGCAATCCCCTTTGGCTTTGCCTTGTCGCTCATGCGCATCTCCAAGTCGCGCATCCTGCGTTGCCTTGCCGGCATCTATGTGAATATCATTCGCGGTACGCCGGCGTTCCTGCAGATCTATATCGCGTTCTTCGGTCTGCCGTTGGCCGGCGTCAAGGTGGACGACTATGTCTTGGGCGTCATCGTCATGGCCATGAACTCGTCTGCGTACCTGTGCGAGATCTTCCGTGCCGGTATTCAATCGATCCCCAAGGGCCAAAACGAGGCTGCTCGCTCTCTGGGCATGAATGCCTTCCAGACGCTGCTCTACGTTATGATTCCGCAGACGTTCCGCAATGTTTTGCCTACGCTGACCAGCGAGTTTATCTTGCTTTACAAGGATACGTCGCTGCTTGCCGCCGTGGGTGTGGTCGAGATCGTCATGAACGCCCGTACCATCGTGGCCACGACGGGCTCCATTACACCGTACGTGGTTGCCGCCCTGTTCTATCTGGTCATCACCCTGCCGCTTGCGCGCTTGGTGAGCGGTCTTGAGGCGAGACTGCTGGGTACGGCCGAAACCAAAAAGAAGCGTCCCACCAAGAGCGCCGGGCAGGTTGTCGCGACGCCTGCCGATCACATCGCCGGTCTGTAAGGAGGTCCTATCATGAGCGAAACCAATAACTCGAACGAGGTCGTCGTCAGCATCAAGAACCTCCAGAAGGCCTTTGGCGATAACGTGGTCCTGCGCGATATCGATCTGGATGTGCACAAGGGCGAGGTCGTCGTAGTCCTGGGTCCTTCGGGCTCGGGCAAGTCGACGATGCTTCGCTGCATCAATCGTCTGGAGCATCCCACGAGCGGCTCGATTGTCGTTGAGGGCGTGGACGTGTGCGCCAAGGGCGTTGACCTCAATAAGGTGCGTACGCACTTGGGCATGGTGTTCCAGCAGTTCAATTTGTTCCCGCACCTGTCAGTCAAAAAGAACGTCATGCTCGCGCAGCAGAAGGTGCTCAAGCGCAGCAAGGAAGAGGCCGAGAAGATTGCCGTCGAGGAGCTGACCAAGGTCGGTCTTGCCGAGCGTATCGACTTTATGCCGAGCCAGCTCTCGGGCGGCCAGCAGCAGCGCGTTGCCATCGCCCGCGCCCTGTCGATGAACCCTCACGTTATGCTCTTTGACGAGGCCACGTCGGCACTCGATCCCGAGCTGGTTCGCGACGTTCTGGGTGTCATGCGCGACCTGGCACGCGACGGTATGACCATGATCGTCGTGACGCACGAGATGGGCTTTGCCCGCGACGTCGCCGACCGCGTCGTCTTTATGGACGGCGGCGTCATTGTGGAAGAGGGTACGCCGAGCGAGGTCTTCGACCACCCCAAGAGCGAGCGTACCAAGGCGTTCTTGGGCAATATCTCATAGGTGACCTGCAGCATCTCGGAATGAGAGGTTGCTTGAGCAGGCGGGGTCGTGGCAATGATGCTGCGGCCCCGTTTTGCATTTCGGATAAAGGTCTCGTCGCTGCCCTGGCGGACTTTCGACCACATTTTCGGTGAATTATGTGTGCGTGATATCGGCGGACGCTCGTTGCCTGGTCTTCCATACAATTACATGCTGTTTGAAAAGAAGCCGGACCATGGGTGCGCTTGGCGCATAAAAGGGAACTGGGTGGGAATCCCAGGCAAGGCGGTTACTGTGTGCGGGGCTGTCCCGCGAGTCAGATTACTTGCCCATGGTCTTCTCGTGTCGAGGGTCTTTTGGGAGCCGCTGGATTCCGGTGAGCAGAAGATGACATCATATTTGCCCCAAGCATCCCGTATGCGATGCGGGGGCATTGCCGCATGCTGTCAGGTGCGGGCGTTTCGCTGTGTCCCGTTTCCCTTTACATGGTCGGCCTCGATTCTTATAGGGGTAGTGATCTTCCAGACCAAGGGGGAAAGGATGCTCAACAACATCCGAACAGGTACGAGGAAATTTCTCGTCGTGCTCATGGCGTTTATCTTTGCCAGTTCGAGCACGGGAATGACCGCGTTTGCCGAGGAGGTGAGCACGGGCGTAGCCGCGGCGGCCGATCAGGTCACAGAGGCGGGCGATGCTGGGCAGGGCAGGCCTGATGAAGATGAGCCTTCTGTCGACGCTGAAACCGGCATGGCAGATGGCGGCAGCACACAGGAGCAGGAAAGCTCCGGTGTTGACGTGCGGTCTATTGCGTCCGAGGAAACGGTACCGGCTGCGCAGGTCGAAGAAGCAGGTTCTTTCGCCAAGGTAGTGCACTCGGGCGAGACGGTGGTCGTCAACGATGCGGCCGATATGCCTGAGACCATTGAGGCGGGTGCGACCGTCAAGCTCGGCGCGAATATTTCGATGGGCACTGACCAGCAGATCGAGACGCTGATCGCCACCATCGCGGCGGCGGAGTCCAACGGCATTCTGGGCAGCAGCTACGGCGGCGCGTATTACGCCGATCCCGATACCACGGGCGCGGCCATGGCGGCGCTGAGCGCTTACACCGATCGCAGCAGCGCCAAGACGCTGCTGGATAAGCTGGTGCAGGGCGCGGCGAACCATGTGGCCGGCGCGGGCTATTACAGCAACGCCAACAGCGACGCCATGCTCATCATC
>UQUG01000015.1 GCA_900544205.1 uncultured Collinsella sp. | reverse complement strand
GCCGACCGCGTCGCAACGTCGCACGCCCGGAGCGTAGAGCCGGACGGGACACGCGAACAGCATCAAAGCCGATGGCGCGTCGATTCGCATGCACGAGATTGTACTCCCCGTACGCGTCTGATAAAACGCTTTTCTTTAACTAAGTAAAGTATTTTCATTTGACCGAAGTAAAAAGGCCCGCCACCGTAAGCGGTGACGGGCCTCAACGGCACGGTTTGCGCGCTGGCTCGATCTACGCGTTCTTTTTGCCCAGCTTTGCCTTAACCAGACCGACCACGGTCGGGATGATCGACACGGCGACGATGCCGATAATCAGCAGCTCAAAGTGCTCCTGCACAAAGGGAATGCCGCCAAAGAAGTAGCCCAGCAGCGTAAAGAGCGTCGACCAGGTAATGCCGCCCAGCACGTTAAAGATAACGAAGTTGCGCCAGTGCATGCCGCCCATGCCGGCGATAAAGGGCACAAAGGTGCGGATAAACGGGAAGAAGCGCCCTAGGAAGATGGCCAGGTGGCCCCACTTGTCCAAGAAGTCCTCGGACTTCTTGATGCGCTCGGGCGTCATGGCCTTGACCTTGCCCGAGGCAATGATCTTTTTGCCAAAGAAATGGCCGATCATGAAGTTGCACTGATCGCCCAAAATGGCAGCGGCCCATGCAACGGCCAGCAAAGCCACGATGTTAAAGCCGCCGTTGTGGGCAAAGAAGCCCGAGGCAAACAGCAGCGAATCGCCGGGAAGGAACGGGAAGAACACCACGCCCGTCTCGATAAAGATGATCAGGAACACACAGCCGTAGGCCATGAGCGGGCCGGCGGCGATCCAACTGGCGATCGCGGTGCGCGGATCCTTGAGCAGCTCGGCGATAAAATTAATGAAACCCATGAAGTAAAACCTCTCAGTTGTGGGCGCGGACACGTCCAAGTTGACCAGTATACGGTTGCGGCGCGACCATGCACACGACCCCACAAAAGCATGACTCCATTACCAGCAAGTTTGCATAACTGACACCTGTCACGCAAAGCCGTGAAAGATTGCTCTTCCTAATCCCTAGCGAATCGCTATACTTTATTGAATCGCATTGCCATGGCGCTAAGGGAGGGCGGCCGGTGAGCTTTATCAATACCATTCGCGAGGACATCAAGACCGTCCAGGCGCAGGACCCCGCCGCGCAAAACGGCCTGGTCATTTTCCTTTCGTACCCCGGTCTGCATGCCAAGTGGAACCACGTACCCGAGCACTGGCTCTGGGAGCATGGTCATCGCTCACTCGCCCGCGTGCTCTCACAAATCACCCGCCACATCACCGGCGTCGAGATTCATCCCGCCGCACAGATCGGCAAGCATTTCTTTATCGACCACGCCATGGGCGTCGTCATCGGCGAGACCACCATTGTGGGCGACAACTGTGTGCTCTACCAGGGCGTCACGCTCGGCGGCACCGGCAACGAAACCGGCAAGCGCCACCCCACCCTGGGCAACAACGTCACCGTGGGCACAGGCGCCAAGGTGCTCGGCAACATTCGCATCGGCAACAACGTCAAGATCGGCGGCAATTCGGTCGTCGTCAAGGACGTACCCGACAACTGCACCGTCGTGGGCGTGCCGGGACGCATCATCAAGCGCAACGGATGCCGCGTGTTCGAGGAGAGCTTCGACGCCAAGCAGCATCGCGAGTACATGCCCGACGACGCCGCCGAGCAGTCCGCCCTCAACCGCCAGGGCATCACCGAGAACGCCCGCCGCGTCAAAGAGCTCGAGAAAGAGGTGGCCGAGCTTAAGGCCCTCGTCACCAAGCTCGTGGACGAGCGCTAGGAACGCAAGCGGCACAAAACAACATCGGCACCGACGCAAAAGGCGCGCCAGGGAATTCATCCCCGGCGCGCCTTATTTCCAATGTGACAAAGGGGTCGTCCCTTTGTCACATTATGCGAACTGACTCAGATAGAGGTCGGCGTAGGCTCCCTCGGCAGTCAGCAACTCCTTATGCGTGCCTTGCTCGATGATGTTGCCGTGGTCCATGACCAGGATCAGGTCGGCATCCACAATCGTCGACAGGCGGTGTGCAATCACAAAGCTCGTGCGCCCGTGCATAAGTGCGTCCATGGCGCGGCCGATGGCAAGCTCGGTGCGCGTGTCCACGCTTGAGGTCGCCTCGTCCAGGATGAGAATCGCCGGGTTGTTGAGCAGCACGCGCGCAATGGTCAGCAGCTGGCGCTGGCCCTGGCTAATGCTCTCGGCATCGTTGGCCACCCGCGTGTCATAACCCTGCGGCATGGTGCGCACAAAGAAGTCGACTTGCGCGGCGCGCGCAGCCGCCACGATCTCGTCGCGCGTCGCCTCGGGGCAGCCGTAGGCGATGTTTTCGGCAATCGTGCCGTCGAACAGCCAGGCGTCCTGCAGCACCATGCCAAACTGCTGGCGCAGCTCGCCGCGGTCCATGCGGCTCGTGTCCACGCCGTCGAGCGTAATACGGCCGCAGTCGATCTCGTAAAAGCGCATGAGCAGGTTGATGAGCGTGGTCTTGCCCGCACCCGTGGTTCCCACCACGGCGATCTTCTGACCTGGTTCGGCGATAAACGACACGTCGCGCATAAGCGGCTTGTCGGGCGAATAGCCAAAGCGCACATGCTCAAAAGCGACGCGGCCCTCAACGCGACCCGGCAGCTTGGCAGCCTCGTCCGGCAGCGGATCGGCCTCCATCTCGGACTCATCGAGCAGGTCGAACACGCGCTCCGCACTCGCCAGTGCACTCTGCAGCGAGTTGAAAGTGAACGACAGCTGCGTCATGGGTTCGGACGCCTCGTAGATAAACTGGAAGAACGCCTGGAACACGCCGACGGTCATGTGACCGGCGACCAGCATGCTACAGCCCACCAGCGCGATCACGATCTGCGCCAAACGGCCGATAAAGCGCACCGCAGGGCCGACGGCATTGATCATAAAGTCAGCCTTGGTACTCACGCGCGCTAGCTCCCTCGAGGCCTCATGCACTTCGGCAGAACTCTGGCGCTCGCGGTTAAACGCGCGAATCACCAGACGGCCCGAATAGCCCTCCTCGACCGCACTCGTAATCTTGGACACCCACTCCTGGCGCTCGCCGGTCACATCATGCGTGCGGCGCGAGACGACTTTGGTCACCAGCAGCGACAACGCCGTAAAGAACAAAAAGACCAGCGTGAGCGGCACGCTAAACACAAACATCACGCCCACGGCGCCCACCACGGTGCCGATCGACACCAGCAGCTGCAGCAGTCCGCGCTGCATGCTTTCGGACATCTTGTCCAGGTCGTTGGTCGCGCGGCTGACAACCTCGCCGGGGCGATGCGCGTCAAAATAGGCGAGCGGCAGACGGTTGAGCTTTTGAGCGATGCGGTTACGCAGACGCAGGTTGAGGCGTTCGGCCACGCTCGACATCAAAAAGCTCTGGAACGCGTAGAACGAGGCGGCGGCCGTCCAGATCATAAAGTAGATGAAGATAGTCCTGCCGCAGTTCTCCCAGGTGATGCTGAAGGTGGTGTCGTTGGCAAACGCCAGCTTCACGTGTCCCCACAGTTCATCGATGACGCGGGCGCTGTACGCCGGCGCCGCGGTGTTAAAGATGACATAGAACACGATGCTCGCGAACACGAGGTAAAAGCGCCAGTGATCGCCGGAGGCCTCGCTCCACAGACGGCGCACCGTCGCCCAGGTATCCCGAGGCGTCTCGTCCTCGTCTTCGTCGTCCACGTCGCGCATACGCTCTGCCTCGGCGCGGGCGCGCTCGTCCTCGGCGCGCTCGTTTTCCTCGTAGAGCGCTTGGCGGCGAGCCTCGCGCTCGGCTGCAGCCTTGGCGGCGTCATCCAGCTCGGTCGACATGGCAGCCCGCTCGACCGCTTCCTCGGCAGCGTCCGCAGCGGCGGCATCGACAAGGCCGCCCTGCTTCTTGAGCTCCTCGGTCATGCTACTCACCTCCCTTCATCTGCGATTCCGCGATGGCGCGGTACACCTCGCAGGCTTCCATAAGCTCGCCATGCGTGCCCAGACCCACAACCTCGCCATCCTTGAGCACGACGATCTGGTCGGCGTGCAAGATCGTCGAGATGCGCTGCGCGATGATGAGCACCGCAGCGTCACGCGTCTCGTCTTGCAACGCATGACGCAGGGCAGCATCGGTCTTAAAGTCCAGGGCCGAAAAACTGTCATCGAAGATATATTGATCGGCATGCTTCATGAGCGCACGGGCGATTGCCAAACGCTGGCGCTGGCCGCCCGAAAAGTTCGTACCGCCCTGGGCAACCGGGGTATCGAGCCCCTGCGGTTGGTCGAGTACAAAGGTGCTCTGGGCAACCTCAAGCGCGTGAAGCATGTCGCCCTCGGTCGCGCCTTCGTTACCAAAGCGAAGGTTGCTCGCCACCGTGCCCGAGAACAGCCACGCCTTCTGCGGCACATAGGCAATGCGCCCGCGGATTTCGTCTTGCGTAAGCTCGCGCAGGTCCACACCATTCAGGCGAATGGAGCCCTTGGTGGCATCGTGGAAGCGCAGCAGAAGCTTTGCCACCGTCGATTTGCCCGAGCCTGTCGAGCCAACGATTGCGGTCGTCTGACCGCGACGACAAGTAAAGTTCAAATTGCACAGCGTGTCCTCGTCGGCGTCGTCAAAGCGAAACGACATATGATCGAACACGGCGACCGCATCGTCCTCGGAGGCAGGCGCCCCGTCACCCAGCGTACGCTGGCCATCGACGATGCTCGGCTCAATCTCCAGCACTTGCTGTGCACGGCTTAGGCATGCCGCGGCGCGTGGCAGAGTTAGCACCACCATCTGCGCCATCATCACAAAGAACAGGATCAGAAGCGCGTACTCCAGCACCGCCGAGATGCTCGCGATCTGCATGGCGTGGGCGCCCACGCGGTTGCCGCCAACCCACAGCACTGCCACCTCAGCGATGTTCATCAAAAAGAAGCTTGAGCTGTCGAGGCCCACAAACAGGTGGTTGACTTTGATGGCGTTGGCGGCGTAGTCGCTAAACACCTCGTCCAGGCGCCGCTCCTCGTGACGCTCCTTGTTAAACGCACGGATGACGCGCACGCCCACGATGTTTTCGCGCAGCACCACGTTCATGCGGTCGATAAAGCTCTGCAAGCGCATAAAGATCGGAGCCGCGTTGGCAACCGTAAAGACCGCCGCCACCAGCACAATCGCAACGACTACGCCCAGAAGTGTGCCCATGGCAGGATCGATGAACCAAGCAAAAATGATGCCCGCGACAGCCAAGAACGGCACCGGCAGCACCAACTGAATCGTCTGCAGGATAGCCTGCTGAATCACGTTGATGTCGTTGAGCGAGCGTGTGATCATCGATCCGGTGCCAAAGCGCTCAAAATCGCTGGCCGCGAGCTCGAGCGATTTGTCGTAGACGGCATTGCGGATATCGCAGGCCACGTTGGCGGCCAGGCGCGCCGAAAGATAGCAGCCCAACACCGCGCCGCCGCTGGCCATGCCGGTCGCGATAAGCATGTAGAGACCGTTGCGCAAAATGTAGTCGACATCGCCCGTGGTGATACCGGTGTTGACCATGTTCGCCAACATCGTGGGTACCAGCAGTGTGCCAACGTTGTCGATTAGCAGCACCAACAACGTCACCGCGACAAGCCTGCGATACGGCTTCATAAACCTCATTAAGAGTCGCACGACTCCCCCTCACCTTGATTCTCGGCCTGGCTCTCGGCAGCGATATGCTGCTTAAAGGCATCGCACTCATCGCCGAGCGCATGGGAAAATTTTCCGATTAGGCGCATGATTTCGCGTTGCTCACACGGCTCAAGCGCGCCAAAGGCTCGCTGCTCGGCCTTGAGTGCCGGCAGCGCATAACGCTCGGCAAACCGCATGCCCGCTTCGGTCAAACGCACAACTTTGTTCTTACGGCTGCCTTCGGCAAACTCCAACGTTGCAAAGTCCCGCGCCGTCAAGGTTTTAATGGCCGAGTTGATGGTCTGCTTGCTGTAGAACCATTCGCTCGTCAGGCGGCTTACGGCAATACTGCCGCCCGCCGTGCTGGTATCGACGAGCATCCAGTAAGCGCAGTCCGAAAGACCGCAGGCGCGCGAGAACTCCGAATAGATATGGTCGAGTCCATTGAGCAACCGGTCGAAGTCGACCAGCGTAACCGCACTATTCATCTATCCCACCATTCGATTGTCCGATTTTTGACCAATTTTGTATCTCTAGATTAGTCCGAGTTTTGACTATCGTCAACAGGCTCTCCGCAAATGCTTGCACTTTTATGGCCTATCGGCAGAAAAAGACCGCCGGCGCGGGGGCAGCGCCAGCGGTCACGTGAAAATCGGGTTTTATTGCCCGTTAAGCGGCGACGGCCTCATAGACCGTAGCGCCCGAGAAGCTGTCATGCAGGCTCTTGCCGGCAATCCACGGCAGCTCGACGACCTCGCAGACCGTGTTGACCAGCTCGGAGCAGTCAGTAAAGTGGCCCTTGTCGTTGAGGGCCTCGCAATCCTGAACACGCCAATAGCCATCGGTGTGCGTGATGTAGTACTCGTGATCGTCAATCGTCACAAAAGCGCGCGTCTTGGAACGCAGCAGCTTCAGAAATCCTTCGAAGTCGGTCTCGACGACATCTCCAGCCTGGAACATGATGTTACCTCCTGGCCCGGCGCCACCATGGCGCATTGATAAACGTTGGTACTCCTTTAGTAAAACCTTTATCAGAGGTTATGCGTTCGTCATTTAGGCAAGTGGTAAAAAACCGCAGGGTAGACGGGATAAAACGTTTAACTATCCCATTTGTTTGTCACATTCTGAAGCTACTTTTATGCAAACCTACTTTCCCAATTGGAATCTATCCTTTTGGCCGGGCAATTGACCGTCTATCGTTTGAGCCCGACGGGTATGAACGGGGCATCTGCAATGCCACCACAAGGAGACACCATGGAGACTATCGAAGCACTCATTCACCGCCGCAGCTGCCGCAAATACAGCGATCGTCCCGTCGAGGCCGAAAAGCTTGCACGTATTATCGAAGCCGGCCAATATGCACCGAGCGGCATGGGCCGCCAGCCGGTGACGTTTGTCGCCGTCATCGACCCCGCGACCGTCGAGCGTCTCTCACAGCTCAACGCCCAGGTCATGGGCAGCAACGGCGACCCCTTCTATGGCGCCAAGACCGTTGTGGTGGTGCTGGTCGACCGCAGCGTGCCCACGCATCTGGAAGACGGCTCGCTTGCCATGGGCAACCTGCTCAATGCCGCCTATGCGCTGGGTGTCGATTCGTGCTGGATTCATCGCGCACGCGAGGTCTTCGACTCGCCCGACGGTCTGGAGTTGCTGGCCAGCTGGGGTCTGCCCGCCGACGGCAGCCTGCGCGGTGTCGGTCACTGCATTCTGGGCTATGCCGAAGACACGCTACCCGAGCCCAAACCCCGCCGCGACAACGTGGTGTACGTGAAGTAATTAGTTCCGCCGTTCTAACGAACGTCAGATTGGCGTGAATACGGCTCGCTCGCTGTTGGTGACTGACATCGGGTGCGCCACTGGTGACATCTGGCACTTGAGCAGCTAAAAGGCCCAATCCCAAATTTGCTGTCCCACTCGCAACTTATCTTGCCGATGGAGTTGTCGTCGCTTCGTTCGTCTGGGTCGTTTCGGCGTCGTCGCCCTGTTCGCTCTCGTCCTTTTGAGCATCGGCGATGGTGGTGGCTGCCGCAACAATGCCGCGCTGGGGCGCCACGCCCGTCTGAGTCTGCGCGCCCTCGACAACTTCTGTGCCTGCATGCGCGAGCTCGGGCGACTTGAACATTGCGTCCAGGTTGGCACCGCCGCCGGCGTAGCCAAGCGCTGCGAGCGCGATGACGATCACTGCAACGACGACCGCAATCGGAACATAACGATGCCAACCAGCCGGATTGAGCCCGCTGCGGCGGGCCGCCCCGCGGCTGATGTAGCCGAGCGTGCCGTCGTGCTTGAGCTTAGAACCCACCACGCGCTTACGACCCCACAGCGACGACTCGGCCTGCATGGCCAAACGGGCGCTCGCCGACGGATAGCCGTATTTCGTACGCTTAAATGAGCCATCGAAGCCAGAGGCATGCTTGCCCCACGTCACCGATGCTGTGCGTCGGTTGACCGGCGCGGCACTCCGCCTTCTGCGGCTCGGTTTTGTAGTCTCAGCCATATGCCCTCGCACGCCGTAACCAAATCGAAACAATAACGCTTTGGACTGTAGCACACGCATCGCGCGCGGTCACGGGCGCCTCGCTCAACGGTCGTCGCCCTTCAGCAAGCGCCACAGCGTTGTACGGCTTATACCCAGCACCTCCGCCGCACGGGTTCGGTTGCCGTGGAGATGGTCTACAACCAAATGCGCGATATCTCGCTCGGTATCGGCCAGCGGTCGCAGGATATACAGGTCACTTTCGAGCGTCGGGGCGCCAAAGGTTGCGGTCTTAATCACGTCCTCTTGGGCGAGTACTTCCTCCGCCACAGCGCGGTCCACCGTGCCCGCCCCCACCAATATATACAGTCGTTCCGAGACCTCGCGGAGCTGCAGATAATTGCGCGGCCAGCGGTAAGCATCGAGCGTCTTCGTCGCCGCGGCAGACAGCGTGGGCGCTGCCGTCCCAAATGCATCAGCGAGATATTCCAAATAGCGCGCAACCTTCGTCGACGCGGCTCCCTGCTCGGCGATTGCCGGCGCCACACTCACCGCACAGGCGAAACGCTCGGTCACAAAGGCGGCTTGATCACTTTCGCCGCCGCCCGGCATGTCATTCGCTGTCAGCACCACATGGCAGCGCGTCGCCAACGCGGTGTCGGCCATCGTGGAAACGAGCTCGCGGAGGCGCTGAGGGCCAACCGCATTCCAGCCCTCAATGCAAAGGGTCAGCCCCGTTTGGAACAACGGCGATTCGGCGCTTTTGAGCACATGGCGCCAGCCGCGATCGGTGAGCTCATCAAGCGCAATGGAAACAAAGGGCTGATCGGCAAAAGGACCGTCCAGATAGAGGCGCTTGGCGATCTCGACCTGACCCGCTCCCAGCTCGCCCTCGAGCATAAGGGGCACACCGCGCGCGTAACTCTCTGCAACCGGCGCAGCCACCGCAGCGGCACCCTCAACGATGCCGTACGCGCTCGATTCGTAGCGGGCCTCAACTTCGTCGGCGTTGAGCCACTCGATGCCCGCATGCGCCGCGGCGCCGCGCACCTCGCGGACCACGACGACCCAAAGGCCCCCGCCCTCTTTGTCGGTGGGGCGAACGGTCAGGCTCAGGCGCGTACCCGCACGCCCCATAACCAGACGCGCGCCGTCTCCTATACGGTCGAGGCGCTCAGCGACAAAAGCCGCCACATCCCGCTCAAGCGCCGCGTCATTCATGGTCGAGATCGCGACGCCCCCACGCGCATCGATTGCCAATGCCGAGGCCCCGGCAGCAGCCAGGGCCTCGGTCAAGATGTTCAGCTTGGCATCGCTATCCATGATTTGCCCCCGTCCGCAGCGACGTGCAACCGCCGACGGTCGCACGACCAAGTGTTTCAAAATTGAACGATATTGCTCACCAAACACTATAGGGCAGAAAGCGCCGTCCTGCGAGTATAGGTGTTGCCCCGCATCGCCATCCTGGCGGGGCGATAAGAGCTCTTCGGGACTTATAAACCTGCGGACAAGCCATACCCGCAAGAGCTCCTATCGCTCCACCGCAGGCTTGCGCTCACCGGCAACCAGCACGCAAATAAGCTACTTCTCTACCAGATTCCCAGCACGTGCTGCATTCCCAAACTCATGCACGCAATGCCAATCCAGCAGCAAAAGCCCAGCGCGATGGGCTTGCCGCCCTTTTTGACCAGCTCGACGATATCGGTATTAAAGCCAATAGCCGCCATGGCCATCACGATAAAGAACTTCGACAGCTCCTTGATGGGCGCCGTAACGGACGCGGGAAGCTGAAGCGCCGTGGTGATTACGCTCGCCAGCACAAAGAACAGCACGAACATGGGAAACGCGCGTTTAAGCGAGAACGTGCTTTTGGCGTCACCGCCGGCCTTGCGCGCCAGATGCATCTGCCAGCATGCGAGAACCAACGTGATGGGAATGATAGCCAGCGTCCTGGTGAGCTTGACCACTGTGGCGCTCTCGAGCACATTGGCGCCGGGGTGCATGCTGTCCCAGGCGCTCGCCGCAGCCGTTACGGACGAGGTGTCGTTGATGGCGGTACCGGCAAACAGGCCAAAGCCCTCGTTGGTCAGCCCGAGCATGCCGCCGAGCGTCGGAAACACGAGCGCCGCGATAACGTTAAACAGGAAGATGACCGAAATAGCCTGGGCAATCTCGCGATCGTCGGCATCGATGACGGGTGCGGTCGCAGCGATGGCAGAACCGCCGCAAATCGACGAACCCACACCCACAAGCGTCGCGATCTTGCCCGGCACGTTCATAACGCGGCAGAGCACAAAGGCGATGACAAGCGAGGTCGAGATTGTCGCCACGATAATCGGCAGCGACTGGGCGCCCTTGGACAGAATCTGGGAGAGGTTCATGCCAAAGCCAAGCAGGATAACCGCGTACTGCAAGACTTTTTTGGACGTATAGGTGACGCCGGCGGCGAGCTGTTCGCGACGATTCTTGGGAAAGACGAGCGCCAGGACCATGCCAAAGAGGATGGCGAATACCGGACCGCCGACCACCTCAACCTGTTTGCCGAGCAACATCGCGGGAATGGCGATGATCAGGCAGAACAAGACGCCTTTCCAGCGCTCGCGTACGATATTTGCCAGTTGCATATGGGATTCCTTCTTTCTATTTCACGTTTGCGACGGCTTATGATACGGCAACATTGAGCACAGCCTTGCGCAAACACAGACTAAGATGCCGCAATAGTTCTCAGGCAACAGCCGAATTACCCACCGCGGAGAGCTGATTCGCGGCATAATTAACAACTGACATATGAGTTTGATAGAACAGTTGCGAGGCGCTATGGAAGAATCGATGCACGTCGGCGAGCAGGAAACGAGCCTACAGGACCAGTCCTACCACACCATTCGACGCAAAATCGTCTACCTGGACTACAAGCCGGGCGAAAAGCTGGGCGTCAAGCAGCTTTGCGATGACCTGGACATGGGTCGCACGCCCGTGCGCGAGGCTTTGGTTCGCTTGGCGCAGGAAGGCCTGGTGCGCACCGTGCCCCAGAGCGGCACCTACGTCTCGCCCATCAACCTCACCCTTGCCGAGAGTGCCTGTTACATCCGCGAGCATCTGGAAAAGCAGGTGATTGTGGAGTGCTGTGCGCGCGCCACGTCGGCCGGCATCGAGCAGCTCGACCGCGCCATCGTGCTGCAGGAAAAGGCCATGGCCGAGGAGGATCGCATCGGCTTCTTTTTGAGCGACAACCTCATGCATCACATGATTTTTAGCATCGCATGTCGCAGCACCGTGTGGTCGTGGCTCGAAGAGACCAATGCCGACCTGGAGCGCTTCCGCTGGCTGCGCGCCGCCACGCAGGTTCTCGACAATCAGGACATCGTGAACGAGCACAAGCAGATTCGCCGCGCTATCGCCGGTCGCGACCCCATCGAAGCGAGCTTTTTGGTCAGCAAGCACCTGCACATGATGTTCCGCAATCAAACCGAGGTTCTGGACCAGTTCCCCGAGTACTTCGAGACCAGCAAGCTCCGCTAACCTGCCAAAAAGGGACAGGTTTATTTTGGCAGGTTTTATCTGGGCAAATGCAACAAGGCCCGGCTCCGTCTTGATGCGGAGCCGGGCCTTAGTCGCTAGAACGGCGGAACCAACTACTCGACCGTGACGCTTTTCGCCAGGTTTCGGGGTTGGTCGACGTCGCAGCCGCGCAGGATGGCGACCTCGCGGGCGAGCAGCTGCAGCGGGACGCTCGCCGTGATGGGGCTGAACACGTCGCGGACTGCTGGCACGCGGATGATGCAGTCGGCGATCTTGTTGATCTCCTCGTCGCCCTCGGTGGCAACGACGATGACCTTGGCACCACGTGCCTTGCACTCCATAAGGTTCGACACGGTCTTGTCGTAGGTGGCGCTCTTGGTGGCCACGGCGATGACAGGGAAGCCCGGGTCGATCAGGGCAATGGGGCCATGCTTCATCTCACCGGCGGCATATGCCTCGGCGTGCAGGTAGCTGACTTCCTTGAGCTTGAGCGCACCCTCGTAGGAAATAGCGGCACCCATGCCACGGCCCACGAACAGTGCGGACTGCGCGTCCTTGCACAGCAGGGCGGCCTCATGAACGGCCTCGGTTTGGGTATCCAAAATCCACTGGATCTGCTCGGCCGTATCGGAAAGCTCGCGGAACAGCATGCGCGCCTGCTTGGTGGTCAGGCGGTACTTGACCTGCGCCAGCAGCAGGGCCAAAAGCGTAAGGCTCACAACCTGGCCGATGAAGCTCTTGGTCGAGGCGACCGCGATCTCCTTGTTGGCCTTGGTGTAGATGACGCCGTCGCTCTCACGCGCCACGGGGCTGCCCACCACGTTGGTGATGCCGAAGACCTTGGCACCCTTGATGCGCGCATCGCGAATGGCGGCGAGGGTATCGGCCGTCTCGCCAGACTGGGACACAGCAACGACGAGCGTCGTCGGCGTGATGATGGGGTTGCGATAGCGGAACTCGCTGGCCGCCTCAACCTCGGTGGGGATGCGAGCCCAGCCCTCAATGAGGTTCTTTGCGATGAGACCGGCGTGGTAGCTGGTGCCGCAGGCGATCACGTAGACACGGTCGATGTCGTTGAGCTCCTCGAGCGAAAGGCCCAACTCGTCGATATCGAGCTCGCCGGCAGGCGTCATACGGCCAACCAGCGTGTCACGCACGACGCGCGGCTGCTCGTGGATCTCCTTGAGCATAAAGTCGGGATAGCCGCCCTTTTCGGCCATGTCCAGATCCCAGTCGATGTGGGTGACCTTGGGCTCGATAACATTGCCGGCCTCGTCGGTGTACTCGACGCCTGCGGGCGTGAGCTTGGCAAACTGACCGTCCTCGAGCACCACGACATCGCGGGTGGCGTCGATGAGCGCGATGACATCGGAAGCAACATAGGAGCCGGTTTCGCCCACACCGACCACGATCGGGGAATCCTTGCGGGCCACGGCGATCACGCCGGGCTCGTCAGCGCACACGGCGGCCAGACCATAGGCACCGACCACGTGGGTGCACGCCTCGCGCACGGAGGCCATCAGGTCGTGCGTCTCGGCATAAGCCTCTTCGATCAGATGCGCGAAGACCTCGGTATCGGTCTCGCTCTTAAAGTGGTGGCCGCGACCCTCCAGCTCTTCGCGCAGCTCGGCGAAGTTCTCGATGATGCCGTTGTGGACGATGGCGATACGACCGTCGCAGCTGGTGTGGGGGTGAGCGTTAACGACGGAGGGCTTGCCGTGGGTGGCCCAACGGGTGTGGCCGATACCGCAGGTAGCGTCGCTGTCGATGTTGGAAAGCTCGCTCTCCAGGCCCGCGACCTTGCCCACGCGGCGGATGACGTCGAGGTGCGCCGCGGCGCCCTCGCCCACCTCGAGCGCGACGCCCGAGGAGTCATAGCCGCGATACTCCATACGCTTGAGGCCCGTGACCAGGATGTTCTTTGCAATATCAGAGCCGGTGTAGCCGACGATTCCGCACATAGGATAAATCCCTTCGTTCGCGTGACTGCAAGACGTCCACGCACAGGGGGCGCTGAGACGTATAACGTTCGAGTATTGTACTCACGCAAACGCAAGCTGATATACCAGAAGTGGTATATCAGCTTAGATACCACCCGATGCACACACGTCCAGCCGGTCCAAACCACCACAATGGGGACAGGCACCTTCGTGGTGGTTTTGGCCGGGGCGGCGGCCTGTCCCGGCGATTTATCTCAATCTGTAACAACTAGGACACCAAAAGCGGGCTTGCTGTTACAGATCGAGATTTTCCGTCCGACCTCGGCGTTTCGTCTCGATCTGTAACAGGTAGAGCCGGTTTTGCCGTCCAGATGTTACAGATCGAGACAATTGAAGGCCGGAACAGCAAAACCGCCACGAAGGGGACTATCCCCTTCGTGGCGGTTTGGGCGGCGGCGTTTGTCTATGAGGTTTGCTTGGGGAAGGTCGTTGCGAGCGCTACGACGGCAAGTCCTGCCACCACGTAGAAGGCCGTGGCCGCCGACTTTGCGCGAACCTCGGCATTGTCCGCCAAGAGCTCTCCCTGCGCCTCGGGTGCAACGCCCATCGATTCCAGGCGCGCCGTAAACGCGGCATCACTCTCGTAGGTATAAACAACCTCTTCGAGCGCCGCCTTGCTCTGCGTGTCGACCACATTACTCGCATCAATACGCGCATCGAGACCGGTGTTGACGGCGATAAGCAGGACCGAACCCATGGCGGCAGAGCCCAACGCGAGGCCCAGGTTACGCGCCGCACCCTGGATGCCGCCCGATTGCTGGGCGTCACTCGGCGGCACGGCGGAAGCGACAATGTTGTTAGCCTGTGAGTTCACCAGGCCAACGCCCACGCCACCAAAGAGCGTACCGACCACCATAATGGGCGTCAGCTCGGACGCGCGCACGCCAAACGCCATGCTCACACAGGCCGCCGCCATAAAGACATAGCCCGTACGCACCACAGACCAAGGCTTAAGCTGCGGAAACTTGCGCGGCACAAACATTGCGAGCACCAGCATGGGCACACCCGAGATGATGCCCAAAAGCGCTGTTTGCATGCCGCCAAGGCCAATTACAAGCTGATAGTACGAAGTGCCGACCAGACCCTGAGCGCCCATGTAGAAAAACGGCAGAGCAATGGCGATGACGCCGGCGCGAACGGTGGGATTGCGCACAAAGCTCGACGGCAAAATCGCTATGCCGTGGGTGCGCTCCATCCAGTGCTCGACCGGAATCAGCATCACCAGCAATAGCAGGCCGACGCCGACAATAGGCAAAGCGGGAGAAATACCGGCGATCGTGAAGGGAGCCTGCGGTAAGGGAGCAAATACGCCCCAGGTCGAGATGCGCGAAAGACCGCACATAACGGCGAACAATCCCAGAGAGGCAATAACCGCACCCGGCGCGTCAAACTTGCCCGCGTGCAGCCCGCCACCCGTCGGCAGCTTTGCGCTCGCAACGAGCAGTGCGACAAAATAGGCGGCGAGCACGCCGAAGGTCACGCGAAAACCTGCGATATCGACCAGAATGCCCAGCGCGATAGGAATAATCGTCGCAAGCGCCGCCGATGCGGCAATCACGCCATATGCCTGCTTGCGCTCCTCGCCTTCGTACAGCATGGACACCATGCCCAGTACCGAAGGGATAATGAGGCTTGCGCCCAGCCCGACCATCAGTCGGCCACCCCAAATAAGCAGCTCAATGCTCGGTGAAAACGCGCACAGCAGCTCTCCCACCACAGCAAGCACCAATCCGGCACGGAAGTTGCGGCACCACCCGATAACCATGCCGAGCAAACCGCTCGCAAGCATAAAGGTGCCCGCCATAAGCGAATAGACCGTGCTCGCCATCTGCACGTCCGAGAGCGGACATCCAAACACGCGCATCATCTCGGCCATGGCAACCGAAAACGCACCGTTGTCTGCCGAGGTACCCACCTGAGCGCATGCCAGCACGATCAGCGGCGCCAGTCGCGCCAAACGAGAAGTCGCCGCAGGCTCCATCCCCGAGTTCGAAACCGCGCGATTCATGCACATCACCATCCGCTTTTTTCATTCCGTATATGCGGCAAGGATTTAAAACCAACCCTTCCCCTACTCATCATAAAAAATGCGTATCATGACAGGTGCCACGCTCTTTTCCAGATATACGGCAAATCGAACTTTCTCGCGACCCTAGGGAGCCCCATGAGCATCAATCAGCGACAAGCAAAGCTGCTTAAAATCCTGCTCGGCCAGGCGGGCTACACCCCGACAGTCGATATCTCCGATGCCCTTGCTTGCTCGGAGCGCACCATCCGCAACGACATGCGGGCCGCTAACGCCTTCCTCGACGAAATGGGCATCCAAGCGGCAATTGTCTCCAAGCGCGGCAACGGCATCCGCATCGATGGCGACAGCACGCAGCGCGGTCAGATATCGGACATCATCAAGGAACGTTCGCTTTCCATGGACGCCGGTCTTGACCGCTTCTATCGCGGCATGTTGCTGCTCACCTGCGACTACCGGCACCAATACACCACCGAATCGCTTGCGCGGGCCATCCTCACCAACAAACAGCAGGCCCAAGACGACCTGCGCACATGGAACGAGCTCATGACGCCGTTTGGAGTCCAAATCGTACGCGGGCGCCGCATTACGGTCGAGGGTCCCGAGGAGTACATCCGATTCTTCGTCGTCTATTATCTGTTTGAGCTCGCGTCGACCGCCATGAAGCGCCGCATTGAGCCGCAGCTCTTTGGCGGCAACGAGCAATTCTTCAACGACCTCATCGCATACGTCGAGCGCGAAAGCCGAACGCTCTATACCGACAACGCCCGCCACCAGCTTGCCGTCTACCTGCAGATTATGGTCCTGCGCATTCTTAAGGGCAAAGAGGTCGGTGGTTACACCTCGGCGATTCCCGTTGTGTACGACGACGTCGCCAACCGCATTGAGCAGCACTTTGGCATCGAGGTCTCCGCCAACGAGCGCGGCATCATCCGCGACCTCTTTACGGTCTCCACGCGCCGCTGGACGCCCGAGTTCCAGCGCACATATCAGCCCACACCCGAGGCGGCGCGCCTCACCGAGGAGTTATTCTGCGCTCTCGGCGAACGCTTTGGCACGCGACCGCCGCTTCATCTTGAAAAGCCCTGCGCCGCGCTCATCGAAGCCGGACAAACTCACATGCGCTATGAACGCGCCATCTCACTGCCCCAGGAAAACACCTGGACGGTGCGATACGAAAACATGGCCTCGTTTATGCGCCTGTCCGAGGTGCTGCGCGACGCGCCCGGCCTATCTGGGCTGAATCTATACCAGACCGACGTGACGCGCCTGGCGATGCTATTGCTCTCGTATATGGACGGCCTGTCCTCGCACGATCAATGGCGTGTCGGACTCGTGGTCAACTGCGGCATTGAGCAGGTCTTCTATGCGCGCGATCGACTTGAGCGGCTCATTCCCTGCATGCGGGTCGCGCGTGTGCTGACCGAAACAGAAGTCGCCGAGATTGAATCAGACCCCAAGCACAGCAGCCTCGACTTCCTGGTCTCATTCGACCCCATCAAGACGACGCTTCCACTCTGCGTGCTGAGCAATGCCATCGATGACGCCGATCGCAGCCGCATCGAGCTGCTGCTCATGAAGCTAGGATGCCCCCACGCACTCGACGACGCCCCGCTTGCCGGCGGTCTTCCCGAGCGCGAGCTCGATATCTCGCACGCGCGCATGCTCACGCGCACCCTTCACGCTGCACTTGTCGAAGACGGCCTCTGGCGTGGCACGCTCTCCGGCTTCTCGAACACCTTCGAGATGCTGTCGTTCACGCACGGACCTTGGCTCTTGCTGACCGTATGTTCCCAAGATGTCGCTCAAACCGGGGCCGTGCATTACCGCGTGGAAACACGAGTCGGCTTTACCGGCGACCGCCTGCAACACATCCTGGTGCTCTGCGTCGCCCCAAGCGATGAGCGCGTCCTCACTCCGGCCACACAGCGCTTCCGCAAGCTCGCATCCGAGGCCGGTCTCAAACGGTAGACGGCGTGGGCGCCCATCGCGCGTGCCCATGCAAGCCTTCAAATACGCTTAAGCGCAAAGAACCCGTGGCCGCCCCTGCAGCCACGGGTTCTTTTTAGCGTCTATGGCCTATGCCATGACAAAGCTATTTGCGCGTCCAGACAGTCTCGCCCTCTTTGACCGTCTCGAGAACGCGCAGGTTGCGCACCTCGTCGAGCTCGATCTTGAGCGGGTTCTTCTCGACAATGCAGAAGTCGGCCAGCTTGCCGGCCTCGAGAGTGCCCTTACGGTCGAGCTCGCCATACTGGAAAGCGCCGTTGACCGTGATGGCCTTCAGACCCTCGTACACGCTGATCTTCTGATTCTCGTCCAGCTGAGCGCCGCCCTTGGTGACGCGCTTGGCGGCGCACCACACAGCCTCAAAGAAATTGGGGCGCAGCACCGGCGTGTCGGTGTGGAAGGTAAACGGCAGGCCGCACTCCAGAGCGTCATGGCAGGCAGACACGCGACCGCCGCGCACGGGACCGAAGTTCTTAAGATGCACGTCGGCCCAGTACCAGATATGGCTGGCGAAAATCGACGGGATCATGTTGATCTCGGCCATCTGCTCGTACTGATCGCGGCGGGCAGTCTGGCAGTGGATCATGACCGGGTGCAGGCTCGCTTTATCGGGATTAGGCGAATCCTCCAGCGCGCGCTTGTACACGCGCAGGTACTGGTCGGCAGCCGCATCGCCGTTGGTATGGGCGAGCAGCTGATGATTGCCGTCGATGGCCTTGCGCATAAAGTCATACGCGGCCTTGTCGGTCATGGTGCCATAACCGCAGTAACCCTCGCCCTCATCGCCGGGAGTGTAGGGCTCGGTCATCCACGCCGTACGACCCTGGGGAGAACCGTCAAAGAACATCTTGAGGCCGCCGATACGGAAGTGACCGGTGTAGTCCTGCGAGACAAAAGGCTCGTGGTCGGCCAAGATTTTGTCGACATCCTCGCCGTACATGGGATAGCTCACGACGTCCATCTTGAGCAGGCCCTTGTTCGCAAGGCCGCAGAACAGCGCTGCGAAGTCGGCGGTGGTAGCACCCTCCTGGCAGGTGGTGATGCCGTTTTCCAGGTAGATGTCCTGCATCTCGCCGATCATGACGTCCATGTCCATCTTCTGACGCGGCTGAATCACGGCAAAGACCGGCCACATAGCGCCTGGCTCCTCGCAGTAACCGTCCGGCGTGCCGTCGGCCTCGCGGCCGTAGCGAGCGCCCTCGGGATCGGGAGTCTCGGCGGTAATGCCGGCAAGCTCCAGCAGCTTGGTGTTGGCAACAACCATGTGGCTCGAAGCGTGGACGGCGATAACCGGAATGGTCTCGCTCACGCGGTCGAGCACGTGACGGTTAGGGTGCTCATGCTCGGCCAGGGAATTCTGGTCGTAGGAAACACCCATGATCACGCCGTCCTCGCCAATGCCGCGCTGCTCGGCAAAGGCAGCCAGACGCTCGACGATCTCATCGAAATCCGCCGCGCCGTTAAGGTCGGCAGCCACGATGTACTGCGTGCAGCCAGAGATGTGGCTGTGGGGGTCAATCAGACCGGGCATAAGGCAGGCGCCGTTGAGATCAATCTCCTCGGCATCCTCTGCCTGAGCGCGAGCCTCCTCGAGCGAGCCGGTAAACGCGATGGTGCCGTCGTCTGCAACCAGCAGGGCCTCAAAAGTATCGCCCTCGCCCGTCATGGGAACAAAGTCGCCGTTAAAGTACAGCTTCTTCATGGCCTACTCCTCCTCTTTGGAGAACTTCTTGATAGCAGGGGTGGTAGCCAGGCCAAGCACGATGATGGCAGCGCCCACGTAGTAAGCGAAACGGGTGGAGTTGAAGCGGGACTGAGCGTTGATCTCGACCAGGGCGTCGCGCTCCTCATCGCTCATATCGATGTCCTCAATAGAGGTGCGGAAGTTCTCATCGGAGACGAGGTCGATATTGCGCTCGGAAATAGCAGCGACGGTGGACTCGGAAATGCGGGAATCGTTAGCGGCTGCATCCTTCACGGAGTTGGTGATACCAAAGAGCAGCACGGCACCCAGCAGGGCAATGCCGATGGCCTGGCCAACGTTACGCATGGTGGTCTGAATGCCGCCGGACTGGGAAGCGTCGCGCTCGTTCACGGCAAGGGCGACAACGTTGTTGGCCTGGGCGGAAACGATACCGGCGCCCGAGCCGGCAACAACGCAGCCAATGAGAATGCCCGGCATGGAAGCAGCGTCGAGCGTAACGGAGAACGCCATGATGATCAGGGCGGCGGCAAGGGTGAGGTAGCCGACCTGGATGACGCGACGCGGGTTAGCCTTCGGCATGAACTTGGGGATACCGATGGAGAAGGCGAAGGTCGGAACGCCAACGACGATGGAGAGCACACCAACGATAGCCGGAGACCAGCCAGCAACGAGCTGCAGGTAGGGGGCCATCAGAATGGACTGAACACCCATGAAGAAGAACGTGATGGCGGAGGCGGCGAGACCGGCGAGGACCTGCGGGGTCTTAAGGAAGGACTGGGGCAGCAGGGCAAAGCCGTTCTTCTCCTCGACCTTCTTCTCGACGTTGATCATAACGATGAGGATGATCACGCCCAGGACAGCCATGGGCAGGCAGGGGGAGATACCGGCGATGGTGAAGGGGCATGCCGGGAAGGGCTCGACGAGGCCCCAAGCGGAGATGCGGGACACGCCGACCAGGAACAGGAACAGGCCGGTTGCGGCAAGGGCAACGCCGACGCCATCGAACTTGAGCTTCTCATCGGACTGCTCGATCTCGGGCAGCTTGAAGGACAGCAGGAACACGAGTACAAAGTAGGCGGCGAGGACGAAGAACGTCACGCGCATGCCGGCGGCCATGAGCACGATCGAAAGCAGCAGCGGCAGCAGGGCGGAAAGGCCGGAGGCGGCGCCTATGCAGCCAAAGGCAAGCACGCGGTTCTTACCGTGATAGATCTTGGGAACGAGGCCCAAAACCGAGGGAATCATGAACGACGCGCCGAAGCCCACGAGGGTACGGCCGCCCCAAATGAAGACGGTCATGTTGGGGGAAACGGCAAGGACGACCTCGCCGGCGGCGCACAGCAGGGCGCCCATGCGGAAGTTCTTCTTCCAGCCGATGATGGTACCCATCATGCCACCGGCGATCATAAAGGCGCCGGCCATGAGGGAGTAGACCATGTTGGCGAGCTGGATGTCGGCGGTGGTGGCGCCGAGGTCCTGCGTCAGGGCGGTTGCGGCGAGCGAAAGGGCGCCGTTATCGCCCGAAGTGCCCATCTGGGCCAGGATCAGAACGAGAACGGGGAGAAGCATGAACTTCTCGGCACCCTTCTCCTCTGCCACAGCTTTAGCTTTAGCCATGTGTTGGTTCCTTTCTTTTCCGTTTCACGCGGGCATTGAACCCCTTTGAGCCCGCGCGTCTTGTCGAGGCAAATATAGGCTGGAGCGCAATACGGACGGCATCAGAGCCATTGCCGTAGATACGGCAATTCTGACGGCGGGCCTAAAGGGCATCTGCTTTTTCTCGTGAAAAGCAAAACGGCCGACCCCTTTGCTCGGGCCGACCGTTTTGAAGAGAAAGTTTGATTGTTGGAAAATCCTAGGCAGTCGCGGCGACTTCCCCAGCGTCGACGCCCGCGGTGGTGGCACCGATGACGACGTAGCCGCTCACACAGCCGGCAACAGCGCACATAACGCCCTTAAAGATCATCATGCCCGTGCGCGAAAGCGGCAGCGGGAGCACAAAAGTGCAAAGCCATGCAAGGGGCGTGGCAACTACAAGGGCAATGATGCCAACGACGATCGACAGGGGAATCGACTTTTTGGGCAGCTTGGCCAGCCAACCATAGCCTTCGGAATTGCCCGGGTAAACGCCCTTGTTGAAATCCATCTTGGTCAGCGGCACCACGCACCAGGTCAAAATGAGACCAAGCAGGGCGCCTGTCAGCGCAATCTCCTCGACAACCTTACCGGCGGCAAAGGTAATATCGGCGTCCCCCGCGTGCATGCCCATAAAGATGAGCGCGTTAACGATGCCGTTGACGATGCCGTAACCGACGATGCACTTGTTCTTAAGATAGCTCTGGTAGTCCTTTGCGGCGGCCATGCGCCCTCCTCGATTTCGCGGTGTGATTTGAGTGGGGCACAGTGTATCCTCGCGCGTCGCGCCCGCTGACCAGAAGGATTGCCGCATTAACGGCAACAGCCACACCCCACCACCACAAAGGTGCCTGTCCCCATTGTGGTGGTTTGGGCGGCGGCGTTTCCCCAGATAAAACCTGCCAAAATAAACTTGTCCCTAATTGGCAGGTTTTGACACCCCGGGGGCGGGCGATGCTACAATCAGGCTTGTACTTGAAACGCATCAAAGGGGCCACTATGGCAAAGGTAAAAATCAGCGACGTCGCGCGCGAGGCTGGAGTTTCGTTGGGCACGGTTTCCAACGCGCTCAACCATCCCGAAAAGCTGCGCCCCGAGACCCTCAAGCTCATCAACGAGACCATCAACCGTCTGGGCTACCTGCCCAACCAAAGCGCTCGCCAACTTGCCGGCGGCACCACCAAGTCCTTTGGCCTGGTCCTCCCCCGTCTCGATCACGGCTTCTCGCTCCAAATTGCCAGCGGCGCCCACAACGAGGCCCGCAAGCACGGCTACGATCTGCTCATCGCCAATGCCGACAACGACGACATTCTCGAAGACCATTACCTGCGCTACTTTATGGGCACGCAGATGTCCGGCGTCATGGTTCAGCCCATGGCATCCCCCGACTGGCACCCGGCCATGACCAAGATGCCCGTGCCCATCGTCCACCTGGACATCCACTGCTCTGAGCCCGGCTACTATGTCGCCGCCGACAACGAAGCCCAAGGGCGCATCATCGCCGAGCTCGCCATCGCCCGCGGCGCTCACCATATCGTCGTTGTGGGCCGAGCAGCCTTTATGCAGCTCACCCTGCGCGTTCTTGGCATCCACAAGGCGCTCGCCCTGTATCCCGATATCAAGATCGAAGTCATCGATGCCGGCGAGTGGAACACGGCAGCCGACGGCTATGGTATCGGCAACCAAATCGCCGCGCGCCCCGCCGACGAACGCCCCGATTTTGTCGTCGGTCTGACCGACGTGCTGGCCTCGGGTGTCGTTTCGGCACTGGTCGACAAGGGCATCTCTGTCCCCGGGCAAGTACGCGTAGCAGGTTGCGATGGCAACCCACTCGCTTGGAGCGGATCGGTCCCGCTCACTACGGTAGCGCCCCCGGGCTACGAGATTGGCCGCAAGGGCGTTCAATTGCTCATGGAGCAAATTGAGAACAAGGCCCCGGCAAAGACCAAGCACGTCCACATCGGCTCTGCAGCGCGCACCGTCACCGCGGTCACGGCCATCGAGGACATCAATCGCCAAGAGCTCGTGCGCCCGTTCCTGCTAGAGCGAGCAAGCACCCAGGCAGATACCCAGACCGACGCCACGGCCATCAACCTCGGCGCCTACCTGTAATCGCTTATTCGTTGAATTTATGGCTCGGTGGGATATCTGGGCATATCTATGCGGCTTAACTTCCCATTCCGTGTAATGCGGCGTTATCGGGCCAATGCTCAAAACAAACAGAAAAGCGGCCATCCGCACATCGCGAATGACCGGCTCTTTAAAATGTGATTGAAATAGCTTGTGTGTCAGCTCTAGCGTACAGCCTTGACCGCCGCCGTCAGATCGAACAGCGTGTCGAGCACGGCGTCGCAGCCGTCCACCACGTCCTGCGGCAGCGGGACGATATCGGGAACGGCAAAGACATGGCAGCCGGCTGTGATACCCGAGACACAGCCGTTGCGCGAATCCTCGACCACGGCGCACTCCTCGGGAGCAAAGCCCGCGCGCTCGCAGGCAAGCAGATACATCTCGGGATCGGGCTTGCCGTGCACGACGTCCTCACCGCAGGTCACGGTCTCAAACTTGTCAAAGAGACCGAACGCCTTAAGGTTGCGCTCGGCGGTAACGTGGCGCGAAGACGTCGCAAGGCCCACGTGATAGCCCGCCGCCAGCAGCTCGCCCAGGCACTCGGCAGCGCCGGCCTTAAGCTCCAGCTCGGTCTTGACCATCTCGTCGCGAATTACTTTGTGACGAACATAGAGGGCATCGGCAGTTTCGTGGCTGCCGTAGTGTTTCTCGAGAATGCCCATGACATCGGGCAGCGTGCGACCGATGAACTGATGAATCAGCGCCTCATCAATCGCGAGCCCCAGCTCAACGGCGCCCGCTTTCCATGCCTTAATACCCAAGCGCTCGGTGTCCACGAGCGTTCCGTCCATATCAAAAATGACAGCCTTGATCATTTCGCTCCCCCCTCATCGGCTTGCATCGCCGATACTCTACCGCACTTTACAAACTTGTATATAACGTATATACATATTGCACTTTCGTTACATAGATAGATGTCTTATGGCGAGCGGCTCGGTAGGATTATAGTTTTCGACCGAGTACTCAACGGTAAGGAACGTTTTATGTCTTTCGACACCACCGCACCAGCAGAGGCGCTTCAGGACAAGCTCGCAGCGCTCGAAGAGCTGCTTTTGGCATACGGACGCGTCGCCATCGGCTTTTCCGGCGGCGTCGACAGCAGCTTTTTGGCTGCTGTTTGCTCTCGCATCATGCCCGCCAGCACCCTTCTCGTCCATCTCACCACGCCGCTCATCGGCACGCCCGAGCAGTCTTCGTTTGAGCGATCTGTTGACGGACGGGCCGATGAAGGCCCGCATTTTAAGCTTCCGGTGCTTAACCTTTCGGTCGATCAGCTCCAGCTTCCGCAGGTTGCCTGCAATGACGCCAACCGTTGCTATCACTGCAAACGCGCCGGCTTCACCGCTATCGTCAACCACGCTAAATCGCTGGGGTTCCCCACCGTTATCGATGGCAGCAATGCAAGCGACCGTGGCGACTACCGCCCCGGCATGCGCGCTGCCGAGGAGCTCGGCGTGCGCTCGCCTCTTATGGAGGTCGGCTTTACCAAGGACGAGGAGCGCGAGCTGCTGCGTACGTGGGGCTATCCCGTTTGGAATCTGCCCGCTGGCGCCTGCCTTGCCACGCGCATCCCCACGGGCGAGGAGCTTACGCGCGAGAAGGTCAATCTGATTCGCGCCTGCGAGGATTACCTGCACGATCTTGACCTGTCACAGGTCCGCGCACGCCTGGTCGGCGGTTGCATGCATATCGAGGCCGCGCCCGCCGACGTTGCCAAGATTGCCGCCCTCGGCGGCACCGCGATCGATGCCGAAGGCAAAACCCCGCTGCCTGCCGCCATCGAATACGCTCTACGCAACCTAGGCTGTGGCCACATCTCCCCCCAGGTAACCCCCTACATCCACGGCGCGATGAACCAATAAGCAACGCCCCAATAAGTTGCGGTGAAATAGTTCCCGAATTAGCCCCATCCCAAATTAACCGATTCAGGTTGAGCATAAGTGAGCGAGCAGGCTCCGGGTGCGGCAAGGTGACGTGAAACAAGCGGGCGCTGACCTTTTGGTCGCGCCCGTGGAGTTGAACGTCAGATTGCCGTGCCCGGAACCTGCGCAGTGCCAAGCAGTTACGCCGTTTTTAAAACGGCGTAACCTATACCTTTAGCGCACGGCCTTGACCGCCGCCGTCAGATCGAACAGTGTGTCGAGCACGGCTTCGCAGCCATCCACCACGTCCTGCGGCAGCGGCACGATATCGGGCACGGCAAAGACATGGCAGCCGGCCGTGATACCCGAGACGCAACCGTTGCGAGAGTCCTCGACCACGGCACACTCTTCGGGGGCAAAGCCCGCGCGCTCGCAGGCGAGCAGATAGATCTCGGGGTCGGGCTTGCCGCGCTCGACGTCCTCGCCGAAGGTCACCGTTTCAAACTTGTCAAAGAGGCCGACCGTCTTAAGGTTGCGCTCGGCCGCAACGCGGCGCGACGACGTCGCAAGGCCCACGTGACAGCCCGCAACCAGTAACTCGTCTATGCACTCAGCAGCGCCTGCCTTTAGCTCCAAGTCGGTCTTGGCCATCTCGTTGTGAAGCTCAATGTTGCGGGCATAGAGCGCCTCGACGGTTTCGCCCTTGCCGTAATGCGCCTCAAGGATGTCCTTGACATCGGCCATCGAACGGCCGATAAACTGATGGGTCAGCGCATCATCAATCGCGATCCCCAGCTCGGAAGCGCCCACCTTCCACGCCCTCATGTCCAAACGTTCGGTATCGATCAGCGTTCCGTCCATGTCAAAAATTACAGCCTTGATCATATCGACCCCTTCATCGGCTTGCGTTACCGCAAATCTACTGCACGTCACAAACTTGTATATAACGTATATATCATATTGCGCTTTCGTTACATAGACAGAAGTCTTATGACGTAACCTGCCAAAAGGGGACAGGTTTATTTTTGGGACAAGGTAATCAGGAGTGTTTGTCACAAATCTTAAGTATTTATTCGATCGAATGACCTGCGATGGCACCTGCTAGACTGGTAGATTCCCGACCGTCTAGCCAGGAGCCGCAATGTCGCGCAAGTCCGCCTATAAACAAGTACTTTCCATTGGCACCGCCGTGGTGCTGGGGTTTGCGCTGTTTACGGGATCGCTTGACGGAGCCCCCAAGCTGCTGTCGCCGCAAAGTGATGAGCAGGCGGCAGCTCTGGCCGAGAAGCAAAACGAGAGCCCCAACCGCACTGATGACGAAGCGGACCTGGTCGCCCGACTCGAATCGGGAACAGCGAGCTCCGCGGGTTCCCAGAGCAGCCAAGACTCCGGCGATGGCTCCGAGAGCGACACCGGCGGCGACACCGACTCGGACAGCACCGTCACCCCCATCGACGAGGTCGAAAACCCCGACCTCAACCGTGCCCGCGGCGTATATCTCAGCAGTATTCCCGACTATGCGGGCAACCCCTATGTCGCCTTGCGCGCCGATAGCACGCATCCGCTGGGCACGCCGTCGTTCACACTCGACGAGTACGAACGAGCCACCGAAGAAGGCTGCTTTAAGAAGTTCTCCAAGCTCGACAGCCTAGGCCGCACCCGCAAGGCGCTCGCCTGCGTGGGTCCCGAGTCGCTCGGCCGGGGCAAGCGCGGCGACATCTCGCGTATTCATCCCGCCGGCTGGCACCAACAACGCTATGACTTCATCCCTGGCCAGAGCCTCTACAACCGTTGCCACCTCATCGCATGGTCGCTCTGCGGCGAAAACGCCAACCGCAAAAACTTGCTCACCGGCACACGCTATCTCAACGAGACGGGCATGCTTCCTTTTGAGGAGCAGATCCTCGACTACATCCGCGATACGGGTAACCATGTGCTCTACCGCGTCACGCCTATGTACAGCGAGGAGGAACTCGTCTGCCGCGGCGTTCGCCTAGAGGCACAATCGGTCGAGGATCATGGCAAGACCCTGTGCTTCCACGTCTACTGCTACAACCTCCAGCCGCACGTGCAGATCGACTACGCCACCGGCCGCAACCAGGCATCGGGAGACTAGCGTCGACCGCATCATCCCAAAGCCAAAAATGATCCGCAATCCTTCCGTCGCACGCAGATCAAAAGACCGCCCCAGCATATAGCCGGGGCGGTCTATCTACCAGCGGACATGTTGTGGGCAACGCCACACGCTACTTGGCGCGACCCTCCTCATAGCGCTCGACCAGCTTGGCCTGAACGTCATAGGGAACCTGCTCATAGCCAGCGGGCTTCATGGTAAAGTCACCCGTGCCGCGCGTGATAGAGCGCAGGCGCGTCGAATAATCCGTCAGCTCTGCCAGCGGCGCCTGGGCAATAACCACGGTATCGCCGCGCTCATCGGTCTCCATGCCCGTCACGCGACCGCGCGATGCCGAGATGTCGCCCATCACAGCGCCGGCGTAGCTCTCGGGGATGGTCACCGTAATTTCCTCAATGGGCTCCAGCACCACCGGGTCGGCATCGGCACATGCCTTGCGCAGGCCGATGCGAGCCGCCGCGCGGAACGCCATCTCGTTGGAGTCGACGCTGTGATACGAGCCGTCGTACACAGCCACGCGAATGCCCGTGAGCGGGTAGCCGGCAATAATACCGTCCTTCATGGTCTCCTGGACACCCTTGTCCACGGCGGGGATCAGCGAGCGCGGAATACGGCCACCTACGACCTCGTCCACAAACTCATAGCCATCGCTCGTGCCGTCGGGCCCAATGAGCGGCTCAACGCGCAGCCAGCAGTCGCCATACTGACCGGCGCCACCGGTCTGCTTCTTGTGGCGGCCCTGAGCGCTCGCCGTGCGGCGGATGGTCTCGCGATACGGAATGCGGATCGGCACGCTCTTGGCAACGACCTTGGTGCGGTCCTCCAGACGGTTGAGCAGCACCGAAACCTGCGCCTCACCAACGGCGGAGATAATGGTCTGGCCGGTCTCCTCGTCGCGGTCGATGCTCATGGTCGGATCGGCCTTGCAGGCCTTCTCGATAAACGTGTAGAGCTTCTCTTCGTCGCCGCGATTCTCGGCCTCGATGGCAATGCGGTACTGCGAGTTGGGGAACTTAAACGCCGCAGCCTCGACCTTGCCGGTAATCGAGAGCGTATCGCCCGTCTCGGCCGCCAGCTTGGGTGCCACGATAATGTCGCCGGCATAGGCGTGACCGACCTCGGTCATGTCGCGGCCGCACATCACATACAGGTGAGCCAGACGGTCGCCCTTGCGGGTACGCGCGTTGATCAGCTCAAGACCCGGCTCAAGCGTACCCGTCAGCACCTTGATAAAGCTGATGCGACCCTGCTGCGGATCGGCCAAGGTCTTAAACACAAACGCCACCGGACGATCATCGTCGCTTGAAATCTTGAGCGAATCGCCGTCGATAAGCGGCATCTCGCCGTAGTCGGTCGGCGCCGGGAAGTATGTGGCGATGTCGTCCATCAGCGAGTTGACGCCCTGCTCCTTAATGCAATCGCCCGCAAAGACCGGCACAAAGATGCGCTCGGCGATCGCCTTCGACAGCAGGCCTTCAAGCTCCTCCTGCGTCAGCGTCTCCTCGCCTTCCAAGTACTTCATCATCAGTTCATCGTCAGCCTCGGCCACCAGCTCGCACAGATGGTCATGGGCTTCCTCGGCCTGGGCACGATACTCCTCGGGAATCTCCGACTCAACGGCTTCGGTGCCGTTGCAATGGCGCGCCTTCATGCGCACCAGGTCGATGATGCCGTCAAAGTCCTCGCCCTCGCCCCAGGGAAGGGTCACGGCGCCCAGGCGCGTGCCAAAGCGCTCTTGCAGCAGGTCCATCGTGGTCGCAAAGCTGGCCTCGGAGCGCGACAGGCGGTTTACGAACACCGCACGCGCCAGTCGCAGGTCCTCGGCGGCATACCAGAGCTTAACCGTCGTAGGCTGCGGGCCGGCCTCGGCGTCGACCACAAACAGAGCCGTCTCGCAGACGCTCATCGCGGCAAAGGCGTCGCCGATAAAATCGGGGTAGCACGGGGCATCGAGCACATTGATGCGCGCGCCCTTCCAGTCGATCGGCGCGATGGTCGTCGAGATGGAAAATGCACGCTTGACCTCTTCGGGGTCATAGTCGAGCGTGGGCTTGGTGCCGTCGTGGCCGCCCAGGCGGGCGGTCTTGCCGGAAAGGTGGAGCATGGCCTCGGCGAGTGAAGTCTTGCCCACCCCGCCTTGGCCTACGAGCACCACGTTCCTTACGTTACCGGTCTTGGGAGCACCCATGATGACCTCCTTGCAGGGCCGCGCGCAATGCGCGACGCCAACGGGGAGAGTTCGCGGTCGGTGCCATCCCGGGAGCAGCATGGTCGGCAGCCGAGCCGACTCACCCTCCAAATGTCCTATGCCACCACCCTACCCTCACGGGCGGCTGTCCATGCATACCTTTCGGCGCACGTATGAATACAGGCGGCGAGAGGACAGAGCAAGTATGCCAGGCGATTATTAAACCCCATCGATACAAATAAAAGCCGCCGCAGTCCATAAGACCCGCGGCGGCTTCTTCTCAATACATAGCTGAGCTTAGCCCTCGATACGACTCAAGAACTCACGGGTACGTTGCTCACGCGGATGATCGATAACCTGCTCGGCCGGGCCCTCCTCGACAATGCGGCCTCCGTCCATAAAGACCACGCGATCGGCAACATCGCGCGCAAACTGCATCGCATGGGTCACGATCACCATCGTCATATTCTGCGCCGCCAGGTCTTTAATGACACGCAGCACCTCGGCCGTTAGCTCGGGATCGAGCGCCGAGGTCGGCTCGTCAAAGAATAAGATTTCCGGATCGAGCGCCAGGGCGCGGGCGATACTCACACGCTGTTGCTGACCGCCCGAAAGCTCACACGGCACCTTGTTCTCGTTGCCCGTCAGCCCCATTTGTGCAATCAGCTCGTGAGCGCGGGCTTCCGCCTGCTCGCGCGGACGCTTAAGCACGCGAATCGGCGCATCGGTGATGTTTTTCATCACCGTATAGTGCGGGAACAGGTTGTAATTTTGGAACACCAGGCCGAATCGCGAGCGCGCCTGCTTGGGCACATCGCCCTTCGCATAGACCGCGCCCGAACCCGCATCCGTCGCAACGGCAAGGTCGCCAAACGAGAGCGAGCCTCCGTCGAGTGTCTCGAGCAGCGTGGCACACCGCAGCAGCGTGGACTTGCCGCCACCCGAAGGCCCGATAATCGCCACGACCTCGCCACGCTTCACCTCAAGCGAGATATCCTTGAGCACCTCATTGCCGCCAAACGCCTTACGCGCGTTCGATATATTCATTACCGAATTAATCATGGTAGTAATCCAATTTTTTCTCGGCGGCGCCCAGCAGCATCTCGACGACGAAATTAAAGACCCAGTAAATCAGCGCCGCGATCGCAAACGGCACCATGCTCACCTGCGAGGCGACCAGCGCCTTGGCCGTCGAGAACATCTCACCCACGCCAATGGCAAACGCCAGCGACGTGTCCTTGACCAGCGTGATGATCTCGTTGCCCATCGCCGGCAGAATACGCTTGGCGACCTGCGGCATCACGATATACAGAAACGTCTGCACGCGCGAATAGCCCAGCACCTCGGCAGCCTCGTATTGACCGCGCGGAATGGACTGCAAGCCCGAGCGATAGATCTCGGCAAAGTAACCGGCGTAGTTGATGATGAACGCCACGACGCACGCCGTCCACTTGGAATCGGGCGTGAGCGAAATGCCAAACACGTAGTACGGGGCAAAGTAGATGGCAAACATCTGCAGCATGAGCGGCGTACCGCGCATGACCGAAATGTAGATGCGCGCAATCCAGCGAAGCGGCGCGATTTTGCTCATGCGCATAAACGCCACGGGGATCCCCAGCGGAATCGACCCCAGCAGTGTCAGCACAAACAACTGCAAACTGACCAAGAATCCCTGGCCAAGCATCTGCATCATGACCTGAATAGACATTACTTGAGCACCCAATTATCGAAAGATAGACCATAGCTTGAATACTTGTCGCAGAGATCCTTAACCGTACCGTAATCGTAGAGTGCCTTGAGCGACTCGGTCACGGCGTCGGCCGACTTGGTGTCGCCCTTCTTAAAGCCGACGGCGTAGTGCTCGCTGGACAGCGGCTCATCAAGCTGCGTATAAGCATCGGGCTTGGCGGCAAGCTGATACTGGGCAATCGAAAGGTCGCAAGCCACGGCATCGACCGCGCCGCTCTCGAGCTGCATAAACGCCGTGTTGTACTCACCGATGGTGTCGAGCGTGGCAAACGTCGCCGCCAGATCCTTCTGGTCACCCTCAAGCACATCCTGCGCAGCGGAATCGGTCTGGGTAATCACGGTCTTGCCGGCAAGATCGTCCCAGCTCTTGATGCCTGCATCCTTCTTTACCACCAGCACCTGCTCGTTGAGCATGTACGGCTCGGAGAACGTGTAGTCGTCCTCACGGCCCTCCATGGTAAAGCCATTCCAGATGCAGTTGATGGCGCCCGAGTTAAGCAGCGTATCCTTGGCATCCCAGTCGATGGCCTCGTATTTGACCTCCCAGCCCTGCTTATCGGCAACAGCCTTGGCCAGATCGAGATCAAAGCCGGTGTACTCGCCATCGTCGCCCACAAAGCCGTACGGAGGATAGGACTTATCAAAGCCCACCACGAGCTTCTTGGACTCCGCAGCGCCCTTCACATCCTTGGCTGCAGCAGAACCGGCAGCGGAACCCTTACCGGCACCACCACCGCAGCCTACCAGGCCAAGACCTAGAACCGTAGCGAGCGAACCGGCTAGACCAACAAACTGACGACGAGACATATCGGTATTCATGGTATTCCCCCTTGGTGGCACTTTAGTTAAGTAAAGTGAGTCGTGTAACGTTCAGAATCATACACTTTAGCGTGATAGAGCACAAGGCGAGTTTGCCCGCCGCGTGAGGGGTGTGGGGGTTAAGTTTCCTGCTCTACAGTCCTGCTCACGACGGAGGCCACATTAAGTGGCCTCCTGTTCGTGCGGAACTCGCGATAAACTTAACCCCCACACCCCTCACGCGGCGGGCAACCGTCGTTGGGCTTATCACTGACACGAATAAACCGCTTGTATATCGTCTGCTGGCTTGGCACGGTACAATACTTGCAGCTTTAATTCATGAATAAGTGGAGTTATTGATGGCAGAATCTCGTGCGGGGCGTAGGGCTCGTCGTGCTTTGGTGGAGGCGGTTGAGGGGTCGAAGGAGGAGAAATCTTCTACGAAATCCAAGTCTTCTAAAGCTGCAAAAAGCAAATCGACCAAGAGCAGGGCTAAGACCAAGCGTTCTGACTCTCGTCGAGGCGGAGACAAAGCGTCTCAGACTCGCTCCAAGCGTCCGCATAAAGATCCGGTTTCGCCTGCGCGTAAGGCTGTGGATCCCAAGTCTCCCTGTTCCATCATGAGAGCTTGTGGCGGATGCACGGCGCTCAATCGTCCTTATAAAAAGCAGTTGGCAGCTAAGCAGGCTGCTATGGAGGAGCTTTTTGCTTCGCTTTGTGAGCGTGAGGGCATTGCTGTAGATCCTATTCGTGGCATGGGTGTCACCCTGGGCGACCCGGGCAAATATCCTGCGCCGCGCGGTTTTCGCCATAAGGCCGCCACTCCCTTTGCTCCCGGTAAGGAGGGCGCTGTCCGTTGCGGTTTCTTTGAGCGCGGCACGCACAAGATCGTTGCCGTACCCGAATGCCCCGTCGAGGCACCGGGCGCCCGTCAGATTCTCAACGGCATCGCACGCGAAGCTGAGCGGCTGCATATTCCCGCCTTTAATGAGGACAAGCATCTTGGTTTGCTTCGCTATGCCGTCGTCCGCTGCGGTTGGCGTACCGACCAGGTCATGGTCACGCTCGTGACCGCTCAGCGCGACTTGCCGCATGCGCAGGAGTTCTTTGAGGCTGTCGCCGCACTCGATCCGCGCATCGTCACCGTCGCCCAAAACATCAACGGACGCCCCGGCAACGCCATCCTCGGCGAGGAAACCCGCATCGTGTATGGCGCCGAATGCATGCGCGACCAGCTGCTCGGCTGCGAATTCGACATCTCCC
>UQUG01000014.1 GCA_900544205.1 uncultured Collinsella sp. | reverse complement strand
GTTCGGTCATGGTGTTGACCAGGTCGAGCGTCTCCTGCGCCTCCTGCTCGTCGACAATCTGAATGCCAAAGCCGGCGTGCACGAGAATATAGTCGCCTACCTGTGCCGTCGGCACGAGGCGCAGCGAAACGGGGCGCTCGATGCCCATCATGTCGACGGTCGCCTTAAGGTCGTCGTCGCGTTTGACCACTTTACCGGGAACGGCAAGGCACATAATGTTCCCCTTTTATACGTTTTGCGCTGGATAGGCGCCTAATTACCCATCAGTTGATGGTAGCGCTCGCGGGAGTCACGAGCAAACGCGTTACACCTGTGAGACGGCGGCGCGCAGACTGGCAAAACAGCCTATCGCGATGTTGTCTGCGCAAGACGAGCGCTTGCGACCGCCGCCTGGCCGTAGGCGATGCAGCCGTCATTGACGGGTGCGGTGTGGGGGACAAGGACAGTAAGGCCTGCACTTTTGAGCTCGCGGGTGAGGAACTGAAGCAGGAGTCGGTTCATGAACACGCCGCCCGAGAGCACGACGGTGTCGATGCCTTCACGGACGCAGATCTCGCTTGCGATGCGGGCCGACGCGCGTGCGATGGTGACATGGAAGTCGAGCGCGAGCTTGCCGGCGGGCACGCCGGTCCTGATTCCCTCCAAAAGCGCCTCAAAAAGCGGTCTGGAGTTCAGAACATGGCAGTCGTCCTGACGGGATGATTCGGTTACGGAAAAGCTGGCCATATTGCCGGTGGGGCAGGCACTTTCACTGCTGAGCGCGCGCCAGGCGGCGGCTTCGAATTCTATGGCGGGTTCGCCCTCGTAGGTTGCCTTGTCGCAGATGCCCAGAATTGCTGCCGCGGCATCAAAGAGACGCCCCATGCTGCTGGTACGCGGGCTGTTGATGCCGCGCTCGATCATGGTGGCTGTCACGCTGCGCGTTTGCTCGTCGAGGCTGTCCAAAAGCCGAGCGGCGCCTGGGTGCTCGAGCAGGCCGAGCTCACTGAGCAGGGCAAAGGCGTTGCGGCGGGCGTCGCGCACGGAGGCCGCCCCGCCGGGGAGCGCCCAGGTGCGCAAATGCGCGGCGCGCTCAAAGCCGCCAAGGCTGGCAACAAGAAACTCGCCGCCCCAAATGGTCCCATCGGTACCGGCGCCGGTGCCGTCAAAGGTGATGCCAAGGACGCGCGCGTCGGTTGTAAGCTGGCCCGCGGCGATAGCCTCGGCCATTACGCTCGCGATATGCGCATGATGGTGCTGCACCTCGACGAGCGGCAGATTGCATTTTCGCGCCTGCTCGCGCGCCCACTGGCTCGATAGATAGCTGGGATGTACATCGCAGGCTAAGGCGGCGGGCGCCAAGTCAAAGAGATCTTCCAAGCGCGTGCGCGCGGCGTTCCAGGCATCGAAGGTTTCGCCGTTTTCAACATCGCCGATATGCTGCGACACAAAACAGGTCGCTTCGCCGTTCGTCCCTTCACGCGTGAGCGCAATCGTGGCCTTTTGTTGTGGCCCGCAGGCGAGCACGCAGGACGGAGCGCCGTCGAGCGCCGTCAGCGGCAGCGGCTGGGGTGCATATCCGCGAGCGCGGCGCACGGGCATAACGGCGCCGTCGACCACGCGCACTACAGAGTCGTCGTAGCGCGAGAGGATCGCGCGGTCGTTACCGAGCAACGCGTCGGCGATGCCGGCGGCAACGAGGTGTTCCCAGGCAAGATCGTCGTCGGTCTCGATGGGCTCTTCGCTCAGGTTTCCGCTGGTCATGACGAGCGCGTGCATACCGCGGGCTTCTGCCGCGGCAAGCAGCAGATGCTGAAGCGGGGTGTAGGGGAGCATAACGCCGAGCTCGGGCAGGTCGCGCGCGACGGACGGTGCGAGCGCGAGGGCGTCGGGAGAATCACCGCTCTCGCAAACAGCACGTCGGCGCAGCAGCACAATGGGGCGAATGCTGCCGGCCAGCAAGCCGCGCTCAACGTCGCTGATATGGCACAGGCGTTCAGCGTCGGCAAGGCTGCGCACCATAACGGCAAGTGGCTTGTTGCTGCGGCGTTTACGGCGGCGAAGCTCGGCTACCGCCTGCTCGTTGGAGGCGTCACAGGATAGATGGAATCCGCCCAGGCCCTTGATGGCGACGATGCCACCAAGGGCCAGCAGCTCAACGCAGCGGTCGATAATGGCGTCGCTGGTCTCGCGCGTGGTGCCGACGGCCAGCGGCGCGGCGGCTTCGCCCGGCTCATCGCCCACGCTCGCTTCGCGCCACATGATATGCGGCCCGCAATTAAAGCAGGCATCGGGCTGCGCGTGAAAGCGACGGTCGAGCGGATTGGCATACTCCGCGGCACACTCAGGGCACATGGGAAAACGGTCCATCGAGGTAGCCGCTCGGTCATAAGGCAGCGATCGGATGATGGTAAAGCGTGGGCCGCAGTTAGTGCAGTTGATAAAGGGGTAGTGATAGCGTCGGTCGGCGGGATCGAACAGCTCGCGCAGGCAATCGTCGCAGGTGGCGATATCGGGCGAGACGAGCGTCGTGTGCGCGGTCTGGTCCTGCGATGCTACGATGCGAAAACCCTCTTCATTGGCGGCATCCCAACCGTTGGCTGCCAGGTCCACAACCTCGACATGCTCTACGCGGGCTGCCGCAGGCGCATGCTCAGAAAGCGCGGCAACAAAAGCATCGAGCGCACCGGCCAGAGCATGCGCTTCGATATGCACGCCGTCGCCCGCGTTGAGCACCCATCCGCAAATGCCATGCGCCATGGCCTCGCGATACACAAACGGCCGCATGCCAACGCCCTGCACAATGCCCGTTACATGAATATGCACATGCCGCATGCGACACCCCTCATCAAAACCGACCAAATAGGGACAGGTGCGCTACAGCCCCAGGCTCTGCTTGGTGGCGGCGCACGTGAGCTCGCCGTGCTTAACGCCGCGCAGGCCCAGCAGACGGTCGGCTAGTTCGTAGACGCGCTCGCCGCGACCCTTGAGCGCCAGAATCTCCAAGCAGTTGTGGTGATCCAGATGCACGTGCATGGTCGATACGATCTCGTCGGTGTAGTCGTGCTGCACTTCGTCCAGACGGCGCGTCAGGTCGCCGGTATGGTGGTCGTAGATCATGGTGAGCGACCCGATAACATGCTCATCGGGCGTGCGCATCTGCTCCTTGGCGATCGAGGCGCGAATCAGGTCGCGCACGGCCTCGGAGCGGTTGGCCACGTCGCCGCGGCGCGCGATCTGTTCGTCAAAACGGCGCAGCAGGTCGTCCGGTGCGGTAACCGAAAAACGGACCAGCTCGGAGCCGGAACCACTACAGTGGCAGCCCGCGTCACCGTCCGCCCCGTGCGGATGCTCGTGCTCGTACCCGCAGCCGTGCTCGTGTTCGGCCACGTTACACCAGCTTCACGGAGCCGACGGAGTTGTGGTCGGCCTCGATGGCCTCTTCGTAGCCCTCGAGTGCGTCGTGGGCCTCGTGCAGCGCGGCCATGGCTGCCTCGAGTTTGGCGCCGATGCGCTCCATGTCAAAATTCTCGGTCGCATGCAGCAGCTGATGGCTCCACTCGTGAGCGAGCTCGATGGTGTCGTCGACCTGCTTGACGCTCATGGCAAGCTGGCTCATGTTCATTCCAACATCATGCATGGGAAATCTCCTTTTGTATGGGGCAGTTCAGTGGTTCAGATTTTACTACGCCCACTCTGTGCGCAGCTGCATAAGAAAACGGGTGCGAGTCTGTGCGACTCGCACCCGTTCACTGGGGGCTGTTTGTAACTACCATACTATCCGTGGTCGCACGCGCCGCACCCGGCAGTCCGGCGAGCGGTGCAAAACCGCTCATAGACGGCGGGTAAGTAACAAGCGTATTACAGATGCTTCTCCAGCAGCGCCTGCAGCCTCGCCTTGGGCAGAGCGCCAACCGAGCGGTCAATCTCCTCGCCGTTCTTAAACACAATCAGCGTGGGGATGCTCATGACGCCATACTTCATGGCCAGGTCCTGGTTATCATCGACGTTGCATTTGGCAACGGCAAGCTTACCCGCCAGCTCATCGGCAACCTCGTCAACGATGGGCGAGAGCGATCGGCAGGGCCCGCACCACGGTGCCCAAAAATCGACCAGCACGGGCAGGCTGCCGTTAACGATGGAATCGAAGTTCTCGGGGGTAATCTGCTTAATGTCAGCCATGGTGACCTCCATAATGTGACGCGGCTCAGCCGCGTAAAACTCAGTACGACCGTGCTTATACCCAGCGGCCCGCAAAGCAACCACTCGCAGGCGGCTCTTTTATCAAAAGCGCCGCAAAACCCCTTTCTTCAGATATGGGGATATAAGGCGCATCGGCGTCAGCCGATATACATATACGGCTGCAAGTGGTATACTGTTTTCATGGATAGATACAGGAGCAACGACAACATAGTCTGGGACTGCGACTACCATGTGGTCTTCTGCCCGAAATACCGCAGGAAGGTGCTCGTGGACGGCATCGGCTCCCGCTTCGAGGAGATCGCGCACGAGGTCGCGGAGGAACTCGATTTCGAGATAAGGGAAATCAAGGTCATGCCCGACCGCGTGCACATGCTCGTCTCAGTCGACCCCCAGTTCGGCATCCACCGGGCCGTGAAGCGCATCAAGGGCAGGACCAGCCACGACCTGCGCGCCGAGTTCCCGCAGCTGAAGCGCAAGCTGCCGACGCTCTGGACGAACAGCTACTTCGTCTCGACCGTCGGCGGGGCGACGCCCGAGGCCGTCAGGCAGTATATCGAGGACCAGAGGAACGCGTGAGGGCCATGGACAAGACCTTCGAGTACCGCATATACCCGAGCGCCGAGCAGGAGGCCCTCCTGCAGAAGACCTTCGGCTGCTGCCGCTGGGTCTACAACAGGATGCTGGCGATGAGGCGGGACGAGTACGCGTGGACGGGCAAATCGAGGCACATCAACTCCTACATCACCCAGATCCCCGCCTGGAAGAGGGCGGACGCGCCGTGGCTCTCCGAGGTGGACTCCATGGCACTGCAGCAGTCCCTGCGCGACCTGGACAAGGCATTTAAGAACTTCTTCCGCGCACCAGGCAAGGTGGGCTTTCCGAAGTTCAAGTCCAAACGCGCGGGGAGGAAGAGCTACCGCACGAACGGCGTCGGGATAATCGACGCCAGGCACGTGAGGCTGCCAAAGCTGGGGACCGTCAGGGCGCGGGTGAGCCGTCCCGTGGAGGGGCGCGTCCTGTCCGCGACGGTCAAGCAGGTGCCGAGCGGCAAGTACTACGTGGCGATATGCTGCGCGGACGTCCCCGCCACGGACGCGCCGGCCCCGACCGTCGGGTTCCTGGGAGTCGATGCGGGAATACACGACATAGCCACCTGCTCCACGGGGGAGCGCCTGCCCAACCCCAAAAACCTGCAAAGGAGCGAGAGGAGGCTGGCGCGGGAGCAGCGGCGGCTCTCGCGCAAGCGGAAGGGCTCCGCAAATCGCGCCAGGCAGCGTGTCAGGGTCGCGCGGGCGCACGAGAAGGTTGCCAACCGGCGGAAGGACGCCCTGCACAAGTTCACGACGCATGCGGTGGGAGAAAGCCAAAACATCGCGGTCGAGGACCTGAACGTCAGGGGCATGCAGAGGAACCGCCGCCTCGCCAAGGCCGTGGGCGATGCCGCCATGTCGGAGCTGGCGCGCCAGCTCGAGTACAAATGCGCATGGTCGGGGCGCGGCTTCGTAAGGGTGGGCAGGTTCTATCCGTCCAGCAAGACGTGTTCCGCATGCGGTTACGTCTACAGGGGACTGACGCTGGCCGAACGGGTATGGGACTGCCCCGCGTGCGGCATGCGTCACGACCGCGACCTGAACGCCGCCGTCAACATCGCCCGCGAGGGAAGGAGAATCCTGGAAGGTACCGCAGGGCATGCGGGAACCGCGGCAGACGCCGCAAACGCTTGTGGAGAGGGCGTAAGACCTACGGCTGCATGCGCAGTCTAGGCAATTCTCGGTGAAGCAAGAATCCCCTGGCTTTAGCCATGGGGAGTGTCAAATAATGGTGGGCACGCAAACGATTGGAGAGCGCATACCTATGTCACAAAGCCAGAAAAAAGAAGCCATCGCCCAGGCGGCCGAGCAGGAGCTCGCATCGCTTGCGGGTCGTGGCGTGCGCATCGCAGGCAACGCGTGCTCGCCGATCGTGCTGGTCAAAGGCGATTTGGATGAGGCCGAGCGCTCAGGCGGCGAGCTTGCCGCCGGCCCGGATGGCGCCGCGCTGCGCAAGGCGCTCGGGGCCATCGGTTATGCACCCGAGGATTTCTGCGCGCTGGCAAGCGTTGCCGGCGCGGGCGACGGGACGGTCGCGGTGGGCGAGGCCCTGACGTGCGACCTGTTCCGCGAGGCGCTGGAGGCCTTGGACCCCGAGGCGGTGCTGCTGTTGGACAACAGCGCGGCCGATGTCATGCGCGAGACCTATGCCGATATGCTCGTGGCGATCGATGACTTTGACACCGCCATGCTCAAGCCCGGCCTGGTCGCCCACGTGCAGGGGCGTCGCGTACTCGCACTCGATGGCTTTGAGGCCGCTCTGACCGACAAGGCGGCCAAGCAGCGCATGTGGGCCTACATTAAGCAGCTGACCCCGTCGGCCGCTCCGCTGTAACGGGCCTGCGCCGGCAAGGCGACCCGGGCGGTTGAGCCGCACCGCGAGTCCAGTGTCGCGCCCCTACATCACGGCGCGCAGCTCAAACCGGTCGCCGTTGATGCGGAACTGGCAGTTGCCGTTCATGCGCTCCACGGCAAGCTTAATGCTCTTGGTGCCAAAGCCGTGACCGGCATGTTGGGTCACGGGCATGCCGTCGACCATGCGCGGCGCGCGCCCAAACGTATTGGAAACCAAAAGCAGCAGCTGGCCGTCCTCAAACCGCAGGTCCAGGTCGACAAAGCGCTTGCCTTCGGGGGCGGCGCTTGCAGCGATGATGGCGTTTTCCAGGGCGTTCGAAAGCACGCTGAACAGGTCGGCATCGCCCACGTGAACGGTTTCGGGCACGGCGGCGCGCAGGTCGGCGGTGATGCCGTGCTTGTTGATATCCGAGCTAAATGACGAAAGCACGATATTGATCGTCTCGTTGGCGCAGTAACGGCGTACGGCGGTGCGGTCGTTGGCCTCGCAGAGCTCATCGATGCGCTCGAGCGCCTCGTCGATGTGACCTTCCTCAATAAGAACAGCCAGGCCGCGCAGGAAGTGCCGCATGTCGTGGCGAAGAATCGACAGCTCGCGTCCGGACTGGCGCCAGGCCTCGAGCTCTTTGATGGCGGAGTTGTCGCGCGTTTCGAGCATCCAGCGCTCACGCTCGGCGACTTCCTTTGCTTCGTATTCGCGCAGGTAGACGGCAAGAAACATAAGGTAGAAGGCGCAAAGGGCAAAGGCCAGAAACTCAACGGTCACCACCGAACCCGAGTGGAACAGCGTGGTGTAGACGTTGGTGGCGTAGTCAAAGATGTAGTAGACGAGCGGCAGAATTAAAAGAATGCCCAGCTCAGTAGGGTTTTTAATCGCCAGGCGCGGACCGATATCGCCGCCCCAGTGCAGGAGGACGACAAAGACGCCGAGCGTGGTCGCGATGCGCGCAAGGTAGTATGCAATCTGCGAGTCGGTGGCTGCGAATGCGGCGATACCCATCCAGTTGCTAAACTGGCAGCTCAGGTAGGCGCTGGTGACGCCCAGTGCCGCGAGCAGCGGACTTAAGCGGTAGCGCGCGCAGAGGAAGACGATAAGCGGCAGGTGTACGACGAGTGGGTAGGCCTGACGGGCAAACAGTTCTCCACCAACGGCATTGGCGATCGAGAAGGCGGCGCCGGTTGCGGCGCCGATCCTCAGCAATTCGAGCGCATGGCGTCGATTGATTTCGACACCGCAGAGCGCCGCCGAGGCAAAAACGCCAAAGAGCAGCGTCGTGGCGTGGTGAATCGCCCAAAGAACCATTTCGACCGATGCAGGCATCAGCGCCTCCCGCCCTCAAATCGCACCGCAAAGTAGGCGTCCTGGAATCCCTGCTTGCTGCTGCGCGAAAGCGGGATGCTCGCGCCCGAGCGCATGACGATCTCCGTCCGATCGAAATGATCGATGTTGCGCAGGTTGACCTGGTAGCTGCGATGGCATTTAAAGAAGACCGCGTTTTGCGCCAAGCGGTCCTCGACGCTGCGGAACGATTCGAGCGCCTCGATATCGCGTCCGTCGCGCAGGTGGAAAACCACGTGCTTGTTGCGTGCCTCGGCATATTCGATGTCGGACAGGCGCAGGGCATGGTAACCAAAGGACGTTTTGATGACGAACTCGTCGGTCGCCGACGGGCGCATGCTCGAAAGCTCGTCGAGCAGCTGCGCCAGGCGTTCGTATGCCACGGGCTTGAGCAGGTAGTCGAAGGCGCGGACTTCGTAGGACTCCAGCGCAAACTCGGGCGACGAGGTGAGGAACACCAGGCGCACGGCGGTATCGGACTGGCGCAGCTCGCGCGCGGTGTCCATGCCGTTGACGAGCGGCATGATCATGTCGAGCAGGATGATGTCGGCGCGCGACGCGGCATGGCGCGCCAGCAGGTCCTCGCCGCGCGTAACGAGCGCAACATCGACCGCCGTGCCCTTCTCGGTCGACCAACGGTCGATCATCCGGTGCAGTCTATCTAGAAAAGCGACGTCATCGTCGCAGGCAATAATCTTGAGCATTCGGGCCCCCTTAGTAGTTCGATTTTGCCACATTGGGCGCGTGCCGCTCGCGGGGGAGCGCCCGTTCGTGCCTCATGGTGCGCAACTCGCGCCGAGCGGTATTGCGGTGGCGAAAGATGCCTCCTGCGCTATCGAGAGCTCGGCTATCCTCAGCTTGCCAGTTCGAAAATGGACCTGCCGCATGATTGAATCTTTATTTCAACTTTACACCTAGGTTTACAGCTGTCTTGTCAGCTGTAAACCTAGGTGTCATACTAAAGCCCCAAGATTCGCCAAAAGAGAGGGGCCTTGATGGCACAGAGCGCGAACATGGATGCATCGGAGCTTGCACGCGACATTGCGGCCGGCCTGGCATCGGCAACGACGGCAACGGAGCGCGCGGCATTGGTGCCCGCAGAGCTCGTCGAGGCCATTCAGCAACTTAAAACCCAACGCGACGCGGTGATCCTGGCACACTATTACGTGGCACCCGAGGTCCAGGCTGTGGCCGATTACGTCGGCGACAGCTTCTACCTGGCTAAGCTCGCCAAGAGCCTGCCGCAGCAGACCATCGTGCTGTGCGGCGTGGAGTTTATGGGCGAGAGCGCCAAGCTGCTCAATCCCAACAAGACCGTGCTGCTGCCCGAGCCGGGCGCGGATTGCCCCATGGCGCACATGGTCAAGCGCGAGACGGTCGACGCGGCCCGCGCCGAGTACGGCGACGACCTTGCCGTGGTCTGCTACGTCAACTCCACGGTCGAGATCAAGAGCTGGAGTGACGTGTGCGTTACCAGCTCTAACGCCGTCAAGATCGTGTCCGAGCTGCCACAGCAGCACATCCTGTTTATTCCCGACCAGAACCTGGGCCGCTTTGTGGCCGAGCAAGTGCCCCAGAAGCATGTCATCCTCAACAACGGTTACTGCCCGCGCCACCACATCATTACCGTCGAGCAGATCGTCGACGCGCAGGAGGCGCACCCCAACGCGCTCGTGCTGGCGCATCCTGAGTGCAAGGCCGATGTCCTGGCCGAGGCCGACTACATCGGCTCCACCGCCGGCATCATCAAGTACGCCGAGGAGTCGGACGCGAGTGAGTTCATCATCGTGACGGTCCGCGGCGTGCTCTACGAGCTCGAGCGCCGCTGCCAGGGCACCGGCAAGAAGTTCTACTTCCCCGCGGTGCAGCCCACCTGCGTCAACATGGATCTCATCACGCTCGAAAAGCTCGTGCGCTGCCTGGAGACGGGCGAGGGTGAGGTGCAGATCGGCGTTTCGGACGAGGCCGCCGACCAAGCCAAGCTCACGCTCGACCGCATGCTCGAGTACGCAGCGCGCTAGAACAATGTGGCATGAGGGATGGTCCCTTATGTCACATTCAAGGGAGAGGATTCCTGTGGAAACCAAACAATACCCCGACATGCAGTGCGACGTCGTCATTGCCGGCTGCGGCGTGGCGGGCCTGTACGCGGCCCTCAATCTGCCGAAGAGCACGCGCGTGATCATGCTCTCCAAGGGCGCTGTCGACGAGTGCGATTCCATGCTCGCGCAGGGCGGTATTTGCGTGCTGCCCGAGGGCTCGGACTACGACGCCTTCTTTGAGGACACCATGCACGCCGGCCATTACGAGAACCGTCGCGAGAGCGTCGACATCATGATCCGCTCGAGCCGTTCGGTCATCAACGACCTGCTGGCCATGGGCGTGGACTTTGAGCGCAAGGCCGATGGCAGCCTCGACTTCACTCGCGAGGGCGCGCACAGCCGCCCGCGTATCGCCTTCCATGCCGACATTACGGGTAGGGAGATTACGACCAAGCTGCTCCAGGCCGTGCGCAAGCTGGACAACGTGCAGATTCTTGAGCACGTGGCCATGACCGACATTCTGACCGGCGAGCGCGACGGCGCCACGGTGTGCACCGGCGTCATCGCCGTTCCCGTGGACGAGGACGATTCGGCTCGTCCCGCCGACGAGCTGGTAAATGCCGCCGAGGGCGTGCATGCCGGCAAGCCGTTTGAGATTCACGCCTGCCATACGCTGTGGGCGACGGGCGGCATCGGTGGCGTATACGACCACTCGACCAACTACCCGCAGCTCACGGGCGACGCCTGCTACATCGCCCAGGAGCACGGCATTACGATGGAGCACCTGGACTACGTGCAGATTCACCCCACGGGCCTGTTCTCGCCGCAGCCGGGCCGCACCTTCCTGATCAGCGAGAGCTGCCGCGGCGAAGGCGCGATTCTGCTCAATGCCGCCGGCGAGCGTTTTACCGACGAGCTGCAGCCGCGCGACGTGGTCGCCGCCGCCATCCGCGAGCAGATGAAGCAGGACGGCACCGAGCACGAGTGGCTGAGCTTTGCCCCGGTCGAGCGCGACGTGGTGACCGGGCACTTTGCCAACATCCGCGCGCGCTGCCTGGAGGACGGTCGCGACATCTTGGACGAGCCCATCCCCGTCACGCCCACGCAGCACTACTTTATGGGCGGCGTGTGGGTTGACAAGGACGGCCGCACCTCGATGCCCGAGCTCTACGCCGCCGGCGAGACGGCTTGCAACGGCGTGCACGGCAAGAACCGCCTTGCATCAAACAGCCTGCTCGAGTCCCTGGTTTGGGGCCGCCGTGCCGCCTGGTGCATGCGCACCGGCGAGTCGCTCGCCGTGGAGCAGGCGGGCGAGCCCGCGCTCGACGGGCGTCATCGCGCCCTGAGCGCCGACTCCCTGGCAATCGATGATTTGGCCCGTGCCGCCGGCACGCAGGCCGTGGAGGAGTAGACCATGAATCCCATTACCATGAAGCTCGTCGTCGATGATCTGATTCTGCAGGCCCTGCGCGAGGACATCACGTTTGAGGATGTGAGCACGGCGAGTGTGTGCCCCACGGCGCGCCCCGCCACGGTGGAGCTCATCGCCAAGGCCGATGGCATCATCGCGGGCCTGGATGTGTTCGCTCGCACCTTTGAGCTGCTGGATTCGCAGAGCTCGGTGCTGTTTGATGTTGCCGACGGTGACGAGGTGCACGCCGGCGACCACGTGGGCCAGGTGCGCGGCGATGCGCGCGTGCTGCTTTCGGGCGAGCGCGTGGCGCTCAACTACCTGCAGCGCATGAGCGGTATCGCTACCTATACGCACAGAATGGCAGCGGCGCTCGAGGGTACCAAGACCGTGCTTGTCGACACACGCAAGACCACGCCGGGCATGCGCGTGTTTGAGAAGGCGGCGGTTGAGATCGGCGGTGGCAGCAACCACCGTTACAACCTGTCGACGGCCGTCATGCTCAAGGACAACCACATCGATGCCGCCGGTGGCGTGACACGCGCGATCGAGATGGCGCGCGCCCACGCGTCGTTTACCACGACGGTCGAGATCGAGTGCGAGAACCTGGACATGGTACGCGAAGCCGTGGAGGCCGGTGCCGACATTATCATGTTCGACAACATGACCCATGACGACATGGCCGCCGCTATCGAGCTTATCGCCGGTCGCGCCAAGACCGAGTGTTCGGGCAACGTGGACGCCGGCAATATCCGCGCGCTCGCCGACCTGGGCGTTGACTTTATTAGCTCGGGCGCCCTGACGCACTCCGCGCCGATCCTCGACCTCTCGCTTAAGCACCTGCGTCTGCTGGACGGTAAATAATGAACGCCCGCGAGCGTCGCCGTGCCATCATAGGCGTGCTCGAGCGAGCCAAGGAGCCCGTTTCGGGCAGTGCGCTTGCTCGTGAGGTGGGTGTGAGCCGCCAGATTGTCGTGCAAGACATCGCCCTGCTGCGCGCCGATGGGCACGATATCGTGGCCACCAATCGCGGCTACGTGCTGCAGGAGGCGGCGGGCAGCCCGGCTGTTCCCACGCGCGTGGTCAAGGTGCACCATAGCGTGGAGCAGGCAAGTGACGAGCTCACGAGCATCGTCGACGCCGGAGGCGCCGTTCTCAACGTGATCGTCAATCACCGCGTGTATGGCAAGATCACAGCCGATCTGGACATTCGCAACCGTCGCGATATCGAGCGCTATCTGGAGGGTATTGCCAGCGGCAAGAGTTTTCCACTGCTGACGGTGACAAGCGGCTATCACTTCCATCGCATCGCGGCGGAGGACGAGCAGACCCTCGACGAGATCGAGACCATGCTCAAGGAAAAGGGCTATCTGGCAGATCTGATGCCCTACGAGGACGACCTATCGTAGCCGACGCTGCAAACGTCTCTAAGCGGCAATCTGACGTTCAATCGTCGGTCGCGTACCACAAAGTACGCTTCCCTCCTCTTTCACGTCACCTTGCTCGCTTAGGGACGTTTTCGCTGACGTGAGCTCAACCTGCGACGGTGCCAAATTAGTTATCACACAAAAAAAGAGGCCTCCGCGGCGATGCGGAGGCCTCTTTTTTGTGCACGGTGTACTTTTGAGTGTGCAGGTGGGGGAGTTGTTACTCCTCGACGATCTCGGTGATCGCGCCAGCGGGGCAAGCGTCCTGGCAAGCGCCACAGGCGACGCAGGAGTCCTCGTCAGCGACGGTAGCGACGTCCTGGAGCTCCAGAACGCCAGCGGGGCAGGAGTCGACGCAAACGCCACAAGCGATGCACTCGTCGGCATCAATTACGGGATGAGCCATGGTAGTTTCCTCTCTGTTGACCGACGCTACAGGCGATGCGCGCCGGTTTGATTCGGGCAAAAACATACCACGGGAGCGACCGTTTGCAATACCCTCTGGCCGGCATCTTCATACCGTTCGCCGAGTATGCCAAGGTTTACTAAAAAACGCGCAGGTGGGGCCGTTGAGCTGCGCAAATGTTAGCTAAAGGTGACTTGAAATATTGAGCTATTGAGCGCGCCTGCGGAAAGGGCATCCCGTTATTTGGCCGAAAACCGGGTTACAGTTTCCGGTTGGGCCCGCTAGCGGAAACTGCGACCCGGTATCAGCTCTCAAAACGGGCCGCGGTTTCCGGTTGAGCCTTCAGACGGAAACCGCGGCCCGGAATCCACGCTCAAAACGGGACGAGCTTTCCGCAAGGCAGCCCCAGGCACCCTCGGACCCAAGCCTCAGCCATCTCTACATAGATCTCGATAGATTTGCCTAGAACTCAAACAGTGCGTCTACCTGCGCATTTGCGAACCTAAACTCTCAGCAATAAGAAATCTTATATGAATTGACTTAGATTTTGTATATTCCGGCCCATAAGGGGATACACTACATCCTGAAAGACAAGCCGAAACACCGCTCGGCAGACCGCCGAGTCGGTGCAAACGCACAAGAGAGAGGGAATTTCTAATGGGCAAGATTCTTGGTATCGACCTTGGTACTACTAACTCCGCAATGGCCGTTCTCGAGGGCGGTTCTCCGACCATTATCGTGAACGCCGAGGGCGACCGCACCACCCCGTCCGTCGTGGGCTTCCGTGCCGACGGCGACCGCGTCGTGGGTAAGGCCGCTAAGAACCAGGCTGTCACCAACCCCAAGAACACCGTGTTCTCCATCAAGCGCTTCATGGGCCGCAAGTACTCCGAGTGCACCTCTGAGATCAAGACCGTGCCGTATGAGGTCAAGGAGGGCCAGGGTGGCCGTGCCGTCGTCGACATCGAGGGCAAGGATTACACCGCTGAGCAGGTGAGCGCCATGACGCTCGCAAAGATGAAGGCTGACGCCGAGAAGTATCTGGGCGAGACCGTCACTGACGCCGTCATCACCGTCCCGGCCTACTTCAACGACGCCCAGCGTCAGGCCACCAAGGACGCCGGTAAGATCGCCGGCCTCAACGTCAAGCGTATCGTCAACGAGCCGACCGCTGCTGCTCTGGCCTATGGCCTGGACAAGCAGGGCACCGACCAGCGTATTCTGGTCTTTGACCTGGGCGGCGGTACCTTCGACGTCTCCATCCTCGACCTCGCCGACGGCGTGTTTGAGGTTCTGTCCACCTCGGGCGATAACCACCTGGGCGGCGACGACTGGGATCAGCGCGTCATCGACTGGATGGCCGATAAGTTCCAGCAGGAGAACGGTGTCGACCTGCGTCAGGACCCCATGGCCCTGCAGCGTCTGAAGGAGGCCGCCGAGAACGCCAAGAAGGAGCTCTCCGCCGCCCAGCAGACCACCATCAACCTGCCGTTCATTACCATGAACCAGTCCGGCCCGCTGCACCTCAACTACACGCTGACCCGCGCCGAGTTCGAGAAGATCACCCGCGACCTGCTCGAGCGCTGCAAGCAGCCTGTCACCAATGCCCTGCGCGACGCCAAGCTTAAGCTCTCCGATCTGACCGAGGTCATCCTCGTCGGCGGCTCCACCCGTATGCCCGCCGTCCAGGATCTGGTCAAGACCATGACCGGCAAGCAGCCCAACATGTCCGTGAACCCCGACGAGGTCGTTGCCGACGGCGCAGCCGTCCAGGGCGGCGTGCTTACCGGCGACGTCGAGGGCATCCTGCTGCTCGACGTTACCCCGCTGTCGCTGGGCGTCGAGACCATGGGCGGCATCATGACCAAGATGATCGACCGCAACACCACGATCCCGACCTCCAAGACCGAGGTCTACTCCACCGCTGCCGACAACCAGACCAGCGTCGAGATTAACGTGCTCCAGGGCGAGCGCGAGCTTGCCCGCGACAACAAGTCGCTCGGTAAGTTCCAGCTGACCGGCATCCCGGCTGCCCGCCGCGGCGTGCCGCAGATCGAGGTCACCTTCGACATCGACGCCAACGGCATCGTCAAGGTCTCCGCTAAGGACAAGGGCACCGGCAAGGAGCAGCAGATCACCATCTCCGGCTCTACCGCGCTTTCCGACGACGAAGTCGATCGTATGGTCAAGGACGCCGAGGCTCATGCCGAGGAGGACAAGAAGCAGAAGGAAGAGGTCGAGGTCCGCAACCAGACCGACAGCCTGTGCTACTCCACCGAGCAGACCCTCAACGAGCTCGGTGACAAGGTTTCCGCCGACGTGAAGTCCAAGGCAGAGGCCGCTATCGCCGACGCCAAGAAGGCGCTCGAGGGCTCTGACGTCGAGGCCATCAAGGCCGCCGGCGAGTCCCTGCAGTCCGTGGCCTACGAGCTGGCTCAGGTTGTCTACGCCGACGCTCAGCAGCAGACCGACGGTGCCGCCGGCGCCCAGCCTGCCGACGATGACGTCGTCGATGCCGACTACGAGGTTGTGGACGACGAGGACAAGTAATCATGTCCGCCCGTAAAGCTCGCACGGAGGCGGCTGCCACTGGCGCCGCCCCCGTTGACTCTGAGGAGAAGGACGTGAAGATTCCCGTAGAGGCCGTCGACGATACCGAGGCCAATGAGGCCGAGGCCGCCGAGGCTGCCGAGAACCAGGTAGAGGATTCCAACAAGGAGGCGACGATGACCGAGGACGAGATGGTGGAAGCCGCTATCCGCGCCGGTGAGGAAGCCGCCGACAACGACTTTAAGCTCAAGTTCGAGCAGGCTCAGAAGGAGCTTGCCGACGTGCGCAGCGAGCTCGATGCTGCGGCAGAGGCTCAGAAGGCCGCCGAGGACAAGGCAAAGGACGCTACCGAGCGCACTGCCCGTCTGCAGGCCGACTGGGAGAACTTCCGCCGCCGCACCGCCAACGAGCGTATCGCCGAGCGCGAGCGCGCGACCGAGAAGCTCGTCACCGCGCTGCTGCCGGTGGTCGACGATATCGAGCGCGCAATCGACCATGCCCGCAGCCAGGAGCTTTCCGACGACTTTAAACAGTTCGTCGATGGCGTTGACGCGGTGCATGCCAAGCTGCTCGATGTGTTTGCGCACGAGGGCGTTGAGCCCATCGACCCCAAGGGCGAGGCGTTCGATCCGCTCGAGCACCAGGCCGTGGGACGTGTCGAGGACGCCGCGCAGTACGACGAGACCGTCAACGACGTGTACCAGAAGGGCTACCGTATGGCGGACCGCATCCTGCGCTCCGCGATGGTGACGGTGACGTACGGCGGCGAGAAGCGCCCCGCGCCGGAGCCCGAAGCGGCGCCCGAGGATGCTGCGGCCGATACGGCCGAGAGCGCCGAGGAGTAATTGAGAAGGGCCCCGGGGCAACACCCGGGGCCCTTTCTGGCCTAGTGCCATATGAAAGCATGAGCCGCCGTCCGCGGGGACGGCGGATGAAACAGGAGAGGAGCTACGATGGCTGCAGGCAAAACCTTCTATGACATCCTGGGCGTATCCAAGAGCGCCTCCGACAAAGAGATCAAGAGCGCGTTCCGTAAGCTCGCGCAAAAATATCACCCCGATGCCGGCGGCGACGAGGCCAAGTTTAAGGAGATAAGCGAGGCCTACGAGACGCTTTCGGACGAGAAGAAGCGCAAAGAGTATGACCAGATGCTCATGTTCGGCGGTATGCCGGGCGCGGGCGGCGCGTATGGCGGCGGCTATGGTGCCGGTGCCGGCGCGAGCGGCTGGGGCGATATCTTTGACAGTATCTTTAGCGGCAACGGCGCCTGGGGCAGCGATTGGGGCTCGGGCTTTGCCGGGGCCGCGGGCGCTGCCGGTGCGGGCGCGGGCCGCAACCGCGCGCGCAAGGGCGGCGACCTGTCGCTGACTGTCGACGTAACGGCCGAGGACGCGTTCCGCGGCGTGACTCACAAAGTCACCTATCGCATTCCTTCGACGGGCGAGCAGCAGACCATCACGGTCTCAGTGCCCGCGGGCGCGGTCGACGGCGGCAAGCTACGCTACAAGCGTCGCGGCGAGTATGGCGTTGCGGGTGGCGAGCGCGGCGACCTGGTCGTGACCACGCATGTGGAGGAGCACCCGCTGTTTAAGCGCAAAGGTGCCGACGTGACCATGGAGGTACCGGTCTCGGTCTACGAGGCGGCGCTCGGCTGCACGGTGGACGTGCCGACGCCCGGTGGTGCGACGGTTCGTCTGAAGGTGCCCGCGGGTACCCAGACGGGCAAGAAGTTCCGCTTTAAGGAGATGGGCGCGCCCGACGTTAAGCATCGCGGGCGCACCGGTGCGCTGCTTGTCGAGATCAAGGTGCAGGTTCCCACGAACCTGTCTGATGACGAGCGCGATGCCATGACCAAGCTGCGCGAGGCCGACACGCGCGACTACCGCGAGAAGGTCAACCGTTACAAGGCGACGTACTAGGGCGGTCGCGGCGCACGCCCACGCCCGCGGGCTTATGATGGACGATAACGAGACGGAAAGGGGTCAGGTAGCATGGCCGAGGACAATAGGAACAAACCGCTGTACATGATTAGCGTGGCGGCCGAGCTGACCGGTATGCATCCGCAGACTCTGCGCGTCTACGAGTCCAAGGGCCTGGTGAACCCCCAGCGCTCGGGCGGCAACACGCGTCTGTATTCGCGTGCCGATATCGAGCGCCTGGAGCTCATCAACCAGCTGACCGACGAGGGCATCAACCTTGCCGGCGTGGTGCGCATCCTCGATATGAAGGAGCGTGCCGAGGAGCGCGAGCGCGAGAACGAAAAGCTCCGCGCCCGCGTGCGCCAGCTCGAGGACGAGCTGCACGAGTACAAGATGCAGAAGAAGATCACCGCCCTGGCCCCGCGCGACGGCTCGGTTAACCCCGAACAGGTCATGCGCAAGCTGCTGGGTGCCGGCGGGGATTTGTAGTTACGCGGGTTTACCAACCCGCGTAACGGGCCGACGCTGCGCGCCACCCAGAGCGACAATTTGTCATTCAAAAGGCAAGGCATGACCAGAAGGTCTATGCCTTGCCTTTTTCATGCCAACTTGTTCGCTCTGGACGTCGCTCGCTGTCCGTCCTCTACCTGCGGCGTTGCCTTGCTCCGGATGCGGTAGTCATTGGGGACGTTCTTAAATGACTGGTCAAAGGGGACATTCTTGCGGCACTTGGCAGTTGGGGACGTTCCTTTTGTGCCGGCACTTTGGGACACTCCTTGTCAGAAGAGTGATGCAAGGTGCTCGTCCTTTACTTTACTGAGATAAAGTGAACGTGTAGATTCGTAACCCACTCGCAACCGTTCTATGGCACGATATTGAACGAATGTATGCTATGCGCCCAAATCTTTTGGGCAGAGTGGGAGACAGTATGGTCAAGCTGTACGAGGACGGCATCTACCTGCGCGGCGGCAGCGAGGTTGTGCCTGCGGCCGAGGCTGCCGAGCGCGGTATTACGCAGACGCCCGAGGATGCCAAGCGCGGCACCATCGCGTATTCGATCCTCCAGGCACATAACACGTCGGGTGACCCCGAGGCACTCAAGATTCGCTTTGACGCCATGGCGAGCCACGACATCACCTTCGTTGGCATCATCCAGACGGCGCGCGCCTCGGGCATGGAGCAGTTCCCGCTGCCCTACGTACTCACTAACTGCCACAACTCGCTGTGCGCCGTGGGCGGCACTATCAACGAGGACGACCACGTCTTCGGTCTCTCGGCTGCCAAGAAGTACGGCGGCATCTTCGTCCCGCCGCACATCGCCGTCATCCACTCCTTTATGCGTGAGAACTTCGCCGGCTGTGGCAAGATGATCCTGGGCTCCGACTCGCACACCCGCTACGGCGCTCTGGGCACCATGGCCGTGGGCGAGGGCGGTGGCGAGCTGGCAAAGCAGCTGCTGCGCGACACCTACGACGTTGCCTATCCCGGCGTCGTTGCCATCTACCTCACGGGCGCCCCGCGCCCCGGCGTTGGCCCACACGATGTGGCGCTCGCCATCATCCGCGCCGTCTTTGCCAAGGGTTACGTTAAGAACAGGGTCATGGAGTTCGTAGGCCCCGGCATCGCGAGCATGACGACCGACTACCGCAACGGCGTCGACGTCATGACCACCGAGACTACCTGCCTGTCGAGCATTTGGGCCACCGACGAGGACACGCGCGCATTCCTGACCATGCACGGCCGCGGCGACGACTACCGCGAGCTCAAGCCCGCCGATGTTGCCTACTACGACGGCTGCGTCGAGGTCGATCTGTCGAGCATCAAGCCCATGATCGCGCTGCCGTTCCATCCTTCCAACGGCTTTGAGATCGACGAGCTCAACGAGAACCTCGAGGACATCCTGCACGAGGTGGAGCTCGAGGCCGCCAAGATCGGCGAGGGCAAGACGCACTTTAGCCTGCTCGACAAGATCGTCGACGGCAAGCTGCACGTGCAGCAGGGCGTTATCGCCGGCTGCTCGGGCGGCAACTACGACTCCGTGGTCCAGGCTGCCCGCGTGCTCAAGGGCGCCAACACCGGCTGCGGCGAGTTCTCGCTGTCGGTCTACCCCACGAGCCAGCCCGTGGCACTCGAGCTTACACGCCGCGGCTACATCTACGACCTTATGGAGGCCGGCGCGATTGTGCGCACGGCATTCTGCGGCCCGTGCTTCGGCGCCGGCGACACGCCTGCCAACAACGGCCTTTCGATTCGCCACACCACGCGCAATTTCCCCAACCGCGAGGGTTCCAAGCCGGGTAATGGCCAGCTGAGCGCCGTAGCCCTGATGGACGCCCGCTCCATTGCGGCGACGGCTGCCAACGGCGGCATCCTGACGCCGGCGACCGACCTGCCCGAGGAGACTTGGGACGAGGCCTGCGAGTACACCTTCGATGACGCACCGTACAAGAAGCGCGTGTACTGGGGCTTTGGCAAGGCGGAGCCTGCCGACGAGCTGGTCGAGGGTCCCAACATCAAGCCGTGGCCCGCGATGGAGCCCCTCGGCGACGACATCCTGCTTAAGGTGTGCTCCAAGATCATGGACCCGGTCACCACGACCGACGAGCTTATTCCTTCGGGCGAGACGAGCTCCTTCCGCTCCAATCCACTCGGCCTGGCCGAGTTTACGCTGAGCCGCCGCGACCCGGCTTACGTGGGCCGCTCCAAGGAGGTCGACGCGGTGGAGAAGCGCCGCGTTGCCGGCGAGGCAGCAGGCGATCTGGCGGCACTCGATGCCGAGCTTGCGGGCGTGTTTGAGGCGCTGGCCGGCGCGGGCGTCGCGGCGGATGCCAAGGCGACTGAGTACGGCTCCATGCTCTATGCCAAGAAGCCCGGTGACGGCTCTGCCCGCGAGCAGGCCGCGAGCTGCCAGCGCGTGATCGGCGGTCTGGCAAACATCGTCCACGAGTACGCCACCAAGCGCTATCGCTCCAACGTGATGAACTGGGGCATGGTGCCCTTCCAGATGGAGGCCGAGCCCAACTTTGAGGTGGGCGACTACGTCTTTGTGCCGGGTATCCGCGCCGCGCTCGATGGCGACCTAAAGGACATCGCCGCGTACGTAGTGCGCGCCGACGGTGCAGTTGAGCAGATTGAGCTCTACATTGCCGATATGACGGCCGAGGAGCGCGCCATCGTCAAGGCCGGCTGCCTGATCAACTACAACAAGTTCAAGGCCGCTGCCGAGTAACGTTGCTGTACGCCCCGGACACACCTTTCCCTCGTGCTCACGCGCTTCGCGAGGGTCGCGTTCGGGAAAGGGTAAGCCCCGGGCTACGTTTGGGCGTTCTCGTTGGGTCTTGAGGGACGCTAAAATCGAGGTTGCAACTCTCCTCTATGGGGGAGTGCGCCTTTGTTCATATGCTATCTAGAATTGACAGTATGAAGTTGGCGCTTTAAAGTGAGCTCAAGACACTCTCGTTTGTGGAGTTGAAGATGAAGCGTTGCACTTCTGTTTTGTTGCTGTTGGTGGCTTGCGTCGTCGCTGCTGCGGGCGTGGTCCTTTTTGGCTCGCTTATCTTCTATGGGCCGAGTGGGGTTGAGCAGACGGTCGAGATGGCGTCCCTTGTTGCATCGATGCCCGGGCAAATGATTTCGGACGTTACAAAGCCCGATGAGATAACGCTCGATATCGAGGAAACGCCGGGCATTCTAAGCATAAGCAACTACCCCATGATTGAACTTGGCTCGTCTCGCTATACCAAGGACGAGAAGTTGTCCCGACAGGCGCTGGGCTTGCTAAACGGGCGTTCGTTCAAACGCTGGGACGGTTGGGATGCCTATGAGCGCCGACGTGGTTTTGTGAACGGTGGCTACTATACAACGCTGAAGTTGTATTCATCTGATGGCAAACTGATGCGCACCGTTAACTACAATCCGGAATACGCAAAAGCCGGAGGTGGGGACGGCGTCTATATCCAAGATGGCGGCGTGACCTACATTCTTGAAGGCGACCAGCAGCAGGTGATCGATTTTTTGGATCGTTGCGTGATGGACGCGTACGACCAGACCTGCCTGCCCGACCCGCAGACTGCACGCGATGGTGGATCTGCCCGTACATGGCTGTTCGAGGATGAGATGCCCTGGAACGCCGAATCGGGAAGCACGGGTTCGGCGAAGGAGTAGAGACCGCGACCACCACAAAGGTGCCTGTCCTCTTTGTGGTGGTTTTCTGTCTGTCTCGATCTGTAACATCTTGGCCGCTAAAAGTGGGTTTGGTGTTACAGATTTAGATTATCGGTTCAGGCATTTTCCGTTTGTCTCGATCTGTAACAGGTGGACCCTTATTTGCCGAGTAGTTGTTACAGATTTAGATAAATGGGAGCTGCTGAACATTTCATCTCGATCTGTAACATCTGGGGTCAAAAACGGCCGCTAGATGTTACAGATCGAGACAGATGAGCGCCGGAGTCGAAAATCACCACAAAGGTGCCTGTCCCCTTTGTGGTGGTGGGGGCGGGCTCGATGTTATTGTGATCGCTGGGCAGCATTTTAATGAATGTCTCTACAGGATTTCATCTGGGCTGGCGGGCTTGGTTGTTTTGGGGATGCCGAGTTTGGATGACGCGAAATCGTCAACATTGTCCTTAATTCCGTCTTTGGTGTAGACAGTGACCGTATAGGTGCTGTGCCCGAATTCGCTCTTGTCGCGTGTCGCCCAGGCCTGCCAGTAGGCAGCCCCGCTTCGCCCTTGGATTTTTCCGATACGGCGGAGTTCTGTTCGCTTTATTTTCCGGTCGCTATAGATGGTTCGACCGGCCTCCTCGGTGAGTCCGCACTGCCCAAGCAGCTTGTCGAGGACTTGGTTCATATGGCGCTCGTCGGTGTTTGGAGCATAGTCGTAAGCGAGGGTGATGGAGTCAAGAGGCTGGTCGTCGATCAGATAATTCATCGCCTGAGGGTCAAGGCAGAAATAAGGAGAGCATCCGTCGACCTGGCCGAGCAACGGTAACTTGGACTGCCAAAGTCCGGTGGGAATTCTATCTTCGTAGAAAACACCGCGGCAGATAAAGGAGAGCGAGGTGGCACGCGAGCCAGCGTCGACCATTCCGCATAAATCGAAGGGCGAGGCGATACCAAGGGAAAAGGGCGTGACGACGATAAAGAAGAACATCGCGATGGGTATGGCGAGAATGGCGATGACGTTGCGACCGGTGGAATGAGACGGCTTCATATGCGCTCCTCGAGACAAAGATCTGTTGAGGATAGGCAGAAATGGATATGTTCAGAGAACAATTCAAGTTTAATCTCATGGCGCGAGATGGTCGACCGTTAGCGTCGAAAACCGCCACAAAGGTGCCTGTCCCCTTTGTGGTGGTGAGGAGCGCGCGGCTTCTTTTGGTAATAGTGTTAGCTGGCGGTATCATTGGTGCAGGTGGCGAAGGTTTGCATTGTGGGGTGTTTTGCCGTGAGCCGTTTTGCCCGTATTGGATTGATTGTCTTGGCGCTTGCGATCGCTGTGGTTGGCGCGGGCGCTGTCGGTATGGCATTTCTACCTGCTGCGGTGACGGAGCCGGTGGTCAAGCCTGTGACTCAATCTGTCGAACTTCTGACCGGCGACGACAAGCCTGAGACCATTACCATTGATTTTGATGAGCAACCGGCTGCGCTGGGCATTAGTAATTATCCACTTATTCAGCTTGGGGCTATGCGCTATACCACGGATTCTAGTCTGATCGACAGGGCGTCCGAGCTGCTCAAGGGCAAAACCTTTAAGCGCTGGTATGGATATGCATCCTATCGGGCAAAAGCGAACGACATGGTTGGCGGATGCCGCTCGTCCATCGAGTTGGACACCGCGAATGGCACTAAGTTATGTGATGTTTCGTACGATCCTGGCTACGAGGGCAATGAGGGGCCGGGTATCTACATCTTGGACGGCGATGTCGCCTATGTCATGGAGGGCAACCAGACCGAGCTCAACGATTTTATGGGTCAGTGCATTCAGGATGCCTATGAACAGACCTGCCTGCCCGACCCGCAGACTGCACGCGATGGTGGATCTGCCCGTACATGGCTGTTCGAGGATGAGATGCCCTGGAACGCCGAATCGGGAAGCACGGGTTCGGCGAAGGAGTAGAGACCGCGACCACCACAAAGGTGCCTGTCCTCTTTGTGGTGGTTTTCTGTCTGTCTCGATCTGTAACATCTTGGCCGCTAAAAGTGGGTTTGGTGTTACAGATTTAGATTATCGGTTCAGGCATTTTCCGTTTGTCTCGATCTGTAACAGGTGGACCCTTATTTGCCGAGTAGTTGTTACAGATTTAGATAAATGGGAGCTGCTGAACATTTCATCTCGATCTGTAACATCTGGGGTCAAAAACGGCCGCTAGATGTTACAGATTGAGATAGTAAGGGGACGAGGCCGCAGCTGGTGAGCGCGCCTGCCCCCTATCCATCAATCACTCAGAAAATCTTATATATAGAGACTTAGATTTGTGTATAAGATCGCACAAAGCTGGCAACAATACTTCTCGAACAACGTGAAGCCGCCCCGTAGGGCGGCCGCCCCAAGAGAGGTGATTCCATGAGAATCGATAAGCTAGCTATGACGTCGCGCGAGGCGCTGCAGACCGCCATGAGCACGGCTGCCGATGCGCAGGCCGGCGCGGTGGAGCCGATTCACCTGCTGTCTGCCCTGCTCGGTGCCGGCGAGCGCAATATCTCCGTGATTATCGAGCGCATCGGTGCCGACCCGGCTCAGCTCGCACGCTCCACACAGGACGCCATCGACCGCGCGCCCAAGGTTTCGGGCGAGGGCCAGCAGATGGGCCTGTCCAACGAGCTTGTCCGCGTCATCGAGAAGGCCGAGAAGAAGGCCACCAAGATGGGCGACAGCTTTGTAGTGACTGAGCATCTGCTGATGGCGCTTGCCGAGGACAAGGGCGAGGCGGGCCGCGTGTTGCGCGACGCCGGCGTCACCAAGGAGCGCATCGAGCAGGTCTACGAAGAGCTGCGTGGCGATGACCGCGTGACGTCTGCCGAGGACAAGACCCAGTTTGAGGCGCTGGAGCAGTACGGCCGCAATATCTGTGACCTGGCCCGCGCCGGCAAGCTCGATCCGGTCATCGGTCGTACCGACGAGATTCGCCGTACCATCCAGGTCCTGTCCCGCCGCACCAAGAACAACCCCGTGCTCATTGGCGAGCCGGGCGTCGGCAAGACGGCTATCGTCGAGGGCATCGCCCAGCGTATCGTGGCCGGCGACGTGCCGAGCACCCTGCGCGACCGCGACCTCATCGAGCTCGACATGAGCGCGCTGGTCGCCGGCGCCAAGTACCGCGGCGAGTTCGAGGACCGCTTGAAGGCTGTGCTCAAAGAAGTGCAAAAATCCGAAGGCAAGGTCATCCTGTTCATCGATGAGCTTCACACCATCGTGGGCGCGGGTGCCACCGAGGGCTCCATGGACGCCGGCAACATCCTCAAGCCGGCGCTCGCCCGTGGCGACCTGCATGCAATCGGCGCGACCACGCTCGACGAGTATCGCAAGTACATCGAGAAGGACGCGGCGCTCGCCCGTCGTTTCCAGACCGTTGTGGTGAGCGAGCCTACCGTCGAGGACACCATCTCGATTCTGCGTGGCCTCAAGGAGAAGTACGAGATCTTCCACGGCGTGCACATCACCGATAGCGCGCTCGTGGCAGCTGCCGACCTCTCCGATCGCTACATCGCCGACCGCTTCCTGCCCGACAAGGCCATCGACCTGGTCGACGAGGCCGCAAGCCGCCTGCGCATGGAGCTCGACAGCATGCCGGTCGAGATCGACGCCACCACGCGTCAGCTCACCCAGCTGCAGATCGAGGAGCAGGCGCTCATGAAGGAGACCGACGACGCCTCCAAAGAGCGTCTGGAGGCCCTGCGCCAAGAGATTGCCGAGGTCCAAGAAAAGCTCAACGTGCAAAAGGCCGGCTGGCTCAACCAGAAGAACGCCATCGATCACGTGCAGGAGCTCAAGGGCCAGCTCGACGAGGCCAGAAGCGAAGAGGAGCGCGCGACGCGCAACGGCGACCTGGGCCGTGCGTCCGAGCTGCGCTACTCCGTGATTCCTGGTTTGCAGCAGCAGATTCAGGATTCCGAGGCTGCGCTCGAGGCGCAAAAGCAGCAGGACGGCGAGGGCCTCAACGAGCAGGTGACCTCCGATGAGATCGCCGAGGTCGTGAGTGCCTGGACCGGCGTGCCCGTGTCCAAGATGATGCAGGGCGAGCTCGACAAGCTGAAGGGCCTGGAGGGTGAGCTGCATAAGCGCGTCATCGGCCAGGACGAGGCCGTCTCCGCCGTCGCCGCGGCTGTGCGCCGCAGCCGTGCGGGCCTCTCCGATCCGGACAAGCCCATCGGCAGCTTCTTCTTCCTGGGCCCCACCGGCGTGGGCAAGACCGAGCTCGCCAAGGCACTTGCCGAGTGCCTGTTCGACGACGAGCGCGCGCTCGTGCGTATCGACATGTCCGAGTACATGGAGAAGTTCAGCGTCCAGCGTCTGATCGGTGCGCCCCCGGGATACGTGGGTTACGACGAGGGCGGCCAGCTCACTGAGGCCGTTCGCCGTCGTCCGTATTCCGTGATCTTGCTCGACGAGATGGAGAAGGCTCATCCTGATGTCTTCAACGTGCTGTTGCAGGTGCTCGACGACGGCCGTCTGACCGATGGCCAGGGTCGTCAGGTGTCCTTCAAGAACACGATCATCATCATGACGTCTAACGTGGGCTCCAAGGCTATCGCCGAGCTTTCCGGCAAGGACGAGGAGGAGATGCGCCATCAGGTCGACGCGGCCATGGCTCAGACCTTCCGCCCCGAGTTCCTCAACCGTATCGACGATATCGTGGTGTTCCATCCGCTCGGTATGGCGCAGATCGAGAAGATCGTCGACATCCAGCTCGCCGACGTCCGCGCGCGTCTGGCCAAGGAGCGCATGACGCTTGCCATCACCCCGGCGGCCAAGCAGATGCTCGCCGTGGGCGGCCTGGACCCGGTCTTTGGCGCCCGTCCGCTCAAGCGTCTGGTTCAGCGCGAGGTCGTGGATGCCATCGCCGCCGCTATCATCGACGGCACGGTGCGCGAGGGCGATCAGGTGACGGTCGATGTCGACAAGGACGGTGGCTTTACCGTCGTGTGCGACAACACGCCGGCGGCCACCTACGAGGTCCCCGACGCAGAGTAAATTATGGGACCGGCTTTAACCGCACCTCATCGCAAAACGCCAAGGGCGGCGGATCCAATCGGGTCCGCCGCCCTTTTTCGTGCGACAATCGATGATGTTGAGCATGAGTACATGGCAAGGAGATATGCAGATGAAAGACGAGAACAAGACGCACGCACCGGTTGCTGAGGCAGCGCCCGCCGCGCCGGTCGCACCGAAGGCTTCTCCCAAGCCGGCGCCCAAGCCGCGCGACCCCTACATCCGTGCCGAGAACGAGGACGATGACGGCTACGATCCCTACAGCGATCGCCGCCCCGAGCGCGAGCCGCTGTTTGAAGCCGACCCGTGGCGCTAACTTTTGTAGGGTGGTCATAATATCCCCGTCCCAAATTGACTGCTCGGGGAGTCGCATTCGAGCTCGGTTGTCCTCTCAGCCACTCGATATCCTTCGGAGCAATAACAGTGAAAAAACTTGCTTAAGTGTTAATCAAGCTACACACAATCTTGCTCTCTAATTAATCAAGAATCAGTATAATTTTGATTAGCTAGAGAGCAAGATTGGAGAATCATGGCATTCAACGACTTGATCGCCCAGAAAATAAAGGACTTTGAACAGCAGGGGGTTCCGCAGGTCTTTGAGCGAGACCTTGATCTAGGAAACCCACAGGAGCCAAAGCGCGACAACATCGTAAATGTGATTGTGGGGGCCCGCCGTTGTGGAAAGACGTATCGCCTGTATCAGGAGATGCGGCGGCTTCAGAGCCGGGGCGTCGAGCTTGACCGGATGCTTTACTTCAATTTTGAGGATGAGCGCTTGCGCCCGTATGAGCCATCGCTGCTGGCGGACGTGCTCGACACGTTCTATGCGCTGTATCCTGTTGCTCGAACCGAGGGCGCTTACATTTTCTTTGACGAGATCCAGGAAATTCCCGAATGGGGTGCGTTTCTGCGGCGTGTAGTCGATACGGAGAAAGCGACCGTCTATGTGACGGGATCTTCTTCCAAGATGCTGTCCTCAGAGCTTAAGAGCGAGTTCAGGGGTCGTTCTCTTATACGGGAGCTTTTTCCGTTGAGTTTTTCGGAATACGTTCGATATAAGACGGGGAACGTTTTCGAGCCAGATGCGACCTTTTCCCCAAGCGATGCAGCGCTGCTTCGACATCATCTGATCGGATATCTTGAACGAGGGGGATTCATCGCGACGCTTGAGCAGACGCCCGCAGACGCGATTCAGCTGCTACAGGAATATGCTTCGCGAACGGTCGCTATGGACGTCGTTGAACGTTACGACGTCAAGAACCCTCGCCTGGCATCTCTGTTCCTGACGCGGTGTATGGCATCTTCGGGACGAGAGCTGTCGGTGAACAAAGTGTACAACGAGTTCAAGAGCAGGCAGATACCCGTCAGTCGTAATTCGCTCAGCGACTTACTTGAGTATTATGAGGATGCCTACCTGCTGTTCTCCGTGCCGGAGTTCACGCGTTCACTGGCAAATAACATGCGGTCTGCGTCTAAGGTCTACGCTGTCGATCCTGCGATGTTTGGAGCATTCTCTCCCGCATCGGCATTGGACCAGGGCCAGAGGCTCGAGACCGCAGTGTTCAACGCGCTAAGAAGAAGGACTCCCGCGGTGAGGGTCGGATCGGTCTGCCGCTTGCTGATCAAAGAGAAGAGCAAAAACCATGAGGTGGACTTTGTGGCTGGGGACGCACTTCTCATGCGGGCTTATAGCCTGATTCAGGTGAGTACGGATATGGCAAGTGAGAAAACGCGCGAGCGCGAAATTGCCGCGCTTGATGCCTCGATGGCCCAGTTTGATCTTGGCGAGTCGGCAATCGTTACCATGGATGAACAGACCGATATTCCATGCGAGCACGGTGTGGTACACGTTACGCCCGCATGGAAGTGGCTCCTTGCCTAATCATCTATGGACCTGTGGGGTCAGGACTTCCTGGCTCCTTCATCACGGTTGGGGAGCACCTTGCTGCGCCAGGCTAGTCCTGGGCTTTGATACTCGGCAGCAGGATTTGCGCGAGGTAGTCGGTCTCAAGTTTGGTCGCGGCGTCTGCCTTGCCGTCTTTGCCGACCAGTACGTTCTTGATCTGGCTATAGGTGTAGCGGTTACCGGTCGTGAGCTCGACAAGCTCAATGGCCGTGTCCATGGGGTAGGTTGACACGGGATTCTGCGTCCGTCCGTTGATGGTCTGGGGCACCACGTACGGATAGACGGGGCCGCTGGCGTAGACGGTATAACCGTTGCCTAGATTGGCCGCACCCAAAACCGTATCGCCCTCATCGGGCGTAAAGCTCTCGCCCTCGCGCACCGCGACGAGCGTCACAATCGGCGTATCGCTGTCGCCGGCAAGATAGATGCATAGCGTGCTGCCATTTTGCCAAGTCTCGACCTTGCCGTACCACTCGACGGGGATATCGAGCTGGTAGAGGTCGGTTGCCTTGTGGCGAGCGTCAGCATCGCGGGCTGCCTGTGCCTTTTGCGCGCTCACGGCATTGACGGCGGCGTCGCGCCGTGCGGTTGCCGCCTGCTGGAGCACTTTGGCAGCCGCGGCGGAGCTCGTGCCTCCCTCCTCGGCATACTTGGCGGCGGCATCGATCTGGTCGTCAGTCACCGTGTCGGCCGAAGGCACCTTGAGCTTAAAGGTGGCCTGGGCACTCAGATCCTGTCCGTCGCTCTTGATCGTGACCTGCGCCTTGGTGGTCGGCACGGTATAGACGGTGCCGTCGGACGCGATGGGGGAGGCGGCAATGGAGAGCGTGTAATCGCCGGGTAGCAGTTTGATGCCACGGCCGTGCTCGTCAACATAGAGCGTTTCGCTCACAGAAGAACCGTCGGAATCCTGCCCGCTCACCTGTACGGGAATCTTGGAGCCAGTTGAGCAGTCGAGGCCCGTGGCATGCACGCCAATCTGCACCGACATCATCGTGTGTGCACTGGCGGCGACAGCGGCAGCCTGCTCTTGCTGATATCCGTTCCAGGCAGCATAGCCTGCGCCGCCGGCGACGAGCGCGACGGCCACAACGCCAGCGACCATCAGATTGCGGCGCTTGGGCGACATCTTGCGATGACGAACCTCGGCCTCGCGTGCCGAGGGAACGGACGGCAGGGGAATATCGCCCATGGCGATGGTCTCGTCCACGGCAGGCGCGGAGCCTAAGCCAGGGAGCTCGCGGGTCAGCGAATCTTCGGCCGGCAAGCTGTCGAGCAAGATGGTTTCCTCGCTCGTGTCGGATTTGGGCTGGTCGTCGGCCTCGCATTCGGATTCCTCGTGCCTCGCCTCGTCTTCGGTGGGCGCGGCGCCATCGTCTTTTGCATCCTGATCATCGGGCTGCGCCTCGATTTCCGGCTCATCCTGCACATCAACGCTCGAATCGTCAAACGCAATCTCGGCCAGCGCGATCTGGTCTAGGCTCTCCAGGGCCTCGGCGCATGCTTCTGCATCTTGGGCCGCATCCTCTTGGCCCATCGTCTCATCATTCATATATCCCCCAAGCTCAATATCGGGACAACAATGTACCCAAAATTGGGGTCACATAGGGCTGTCAGGCGGTTGGAAATCTGATTTTATCTGTGCGAGAGGTTTTGAATGTGTGCGCGAATGGAATATGCGCGTGAATGCGCGCAACAACAAAAAGCCCCGGAAAGCGAACAAATCGCTTTCCGGGGGCATACAATACGTTGCATTGCGCGGAGTCGGCCAGGCGGCTTCACATTCAAGCGGCGTTTGCACCGGGCATGTTACTCGGCGTGCGCGTAATCAACCTTGGCGCGGCGAGCGGTAGCCTTCTCCCAATCGCTGGTGCCCTCAAAGACGTCCTGCTTGTAGGGATTGCGGCCGAGCTTCTTGGCACGGTAGGCGATGTAGATGATCGCGGCGACGTTGGCGACCAGTGCGGCAATCGAGACCGCGGTAGCGGCGCCGGGGTCGAGCGTGGAGTGGGTCACAAAGATGGACTCCTCCTGGAAGTACGGGAACACCTGGGCAAACATGCACCAAATGGCCAGCGTAAAGGCGCGGTTCTGGATCCAGCCGCCCTTGTTCCAGATAAAGGCGGCGACGGTGGGCGCCAGAAGCAGCGCAAAGCCGCAGAACCAGGAGTGGGTGGGCAGGCAGTTGTAGGTGTAGCAGAAGTTCCAGATATCGTAGGCGATGATGTAGACCCAGGTCATATCGGGCCACAGCATGTCGGTCTGATCCTCGGAGGCGTAGACGCTCCACCAACCGGTCATGCAGAAGATGTTGATAATACCGGCGATGCCGTTGAACACGTTGTTCCAGCCGGCCAGCTGCGTAGCACCTTCGGAGGTGACCCAGGTGGACTCGCCCAGGACAAAGAAGTGATAGGCGCTCTCAAAGTCGGACACGACGGCGATCATGATGTTGATGGCGACGATCACAAACGGCCATGCGCGGAACCAATGCGCCTTGCCAATCTTGCCCCACTGGTACTTAATGGCAATGAAGCCCCAGCAACCGGCCAGCGCCGCGTATACCTTGGCGTAGTGGAACCAGCTGTTCTGGTACACATGGGTGGGGTTGGTGAGCGCCCACTCGGCACCCTGCGAGACGCCGATGGCGATGGCGACGCAGTAGATGGTCATGGCCAGCGGAGCCACGCCAAAGATGATTGCCGCGCCCAGCTTGGTGCGGCGGCCGACCTCGTTGAGCACGATCAGGCCAATAAAGACCATGGCCCAGCCGGCCCAGTGGATAAGGGTATCGCTACCCCAAACATCGAACAGCATGCTGCTCTCCTTTCACACGCCCGCGGCCCCTCTTCTGATCGCGGGCAGTTTGGCCAAATGTCGTCAGTTCTGGGGCTTGCGCTCCGGATACTTGGCGGTATAGCCCTCGATGTGGAGTGTCGAGGCGATGATTTCCTTGACCGTCTCGTCGGGCACATCGGGGTGCGTGCGGATATACATCAACAACCCCATGATGAGGGTGTAGAACGTCTCGTAGACATGGTCGATGCGTAGCTCATGATGGGCGGCAAAATCCACCACGGTGGTGTCGCAGATATACTGCGCCACACGCTGGACCACGTTGTGCAAAAAGCCGCCGTAGAGCGCGCCGCTGCTCGAGGTGAGCGTACTCGGCAGCTCGTGGCCGCTGACGACCAGGCGCTTAAAGAGCGGGGCGACGGTGTCGAGTGCGCCCTCGATATCACCGACGGTGCGGTTGGCATTCCACTGCTCGAGCTCGGAGATAAAACCGTCGATCGCCTCGTCCATGACGGCGGTGACAGCGGCGTCCATGTCGGCAAAGTAGTGGTAGAACAATGAGCGCGTGCAGCCGGCTCGCTTGGTCACGGCCGAGACGGATAGATGCGACACGCCTAGCTCAGAGCTCACGGTGCGCACGGCGGCGAGGATCTCGCGACGGCGTTCGTCGCCCGTCAAGCGCTTTGCCGCGCTATCGGATCCGGGGACGGCATCGACCACAGAGGTATCTGCTGTGTTGTTGCTCATGTTTTGCCGCCTTTCATCCTCTTTTGCCTGACCGTTCGCCTAACAGTCTTGAATATTGTTGACGGTTCGTCAATACTATTTTTGACACAATGTCAACTAATGGCGGGTGAACGGCATGGGGGCATGCCCGGCCTGCAAAAAAGAGGGGTGCCGCGGTCTCGCCGGGCTGTGGCAAGAGAAGGGACAACCATGATTCTCAACGGACCGGGGATTAGCTACACCGAGCCCGACATCGGTTCGGAGTTCGTGCCGCCGCTGCCGGAGCATCCGCGCGAGGCCATCGTCAAGCTGTGCGAGCACTGCACCAACCGTCTGCTGCATCGCGATGAGCTGCTGGGCTACGAGTACTGGTCGTTTGCCGAGGCCGCGACTGACGAGCAGGCCGAAGTGCTCTGCAAGATGAAGATGCGCCGTCCCTATACGCTGCCCGAGATGGTCAAGCTCACCGGCATGCCCGAAGCCGATATCGAGAAGATGCTCGACGATATGAGCTACACGGGCCTGCTCGAGTACAACTGGGAAAACCCCGAGCGCGCCAAGCAGTGGGTGCTGCCCATGCTGGTGCCGGGTTCCGCTGAGTTTCTCAACATGCGCGTGAGCCAGCTCGAGGAGCACCCGGTCTATGCCAAGTTCTTTGAGCAGGCGTCCAAGGGACCGCTGTCCAAGGCCACGCCGATGGTGCCGCCCGGTGGTGCCGGCATCGGCATGCATGTCATTCCGGTCGAGAAGGCTATCGATGCCGCGAGCACGTCGGTGCCGATCGAGCATATCGAGCATTGGCTCGACAAATACGATGGCAAATATGCCGCTAGCACCTGCAGCTGCCGCGCGAGCCGTCGCGTGATGGGTGAGGGCTGCGCCGACGACCCGGCCGATTGGTGCATCGCCGTGGGCGATATGGCCGACTACGTGGTCGAGACCGACCGCGGCCATTACGTGACGCGCGACGAGGTTTACGACATCCTGCGCCAGGCCGAGGACAACGGCTTTGTGCACCAGATCACCAACATCGACGGCGAGAACAAGATCTTCGCCATCTGCAACTGCAACGTCAACGTGTGCTATGCCCTGCGCACCTCGCAGCTGTTCAACACGCCCAACCTGTCGCGCTCGGCCTATGTCGCCAAGGTCGAGAAGGACAAGTGCGTGGCCTGCGGTCGCTGCGTTGAGGTGTGTCCGGCCGGCGCTGCCAAGCTGGGCCAGAAGCTCTGCAGCAAAAAGGCCGGCGGACAGGTGCCCGAGTATCCGCGCCAGGAGCTGCCCGATGCCACCAAGTGGGACCACACCAAGTGGTCGCCCAACTACCGCAACGACAACCGCATCGAGACGCATGAGTCCGGCACCGCTCCCTGCAAGACGGCCTGTCCCGCGCACGTTGCCGTTCAGGGCTACTTAAAGCTCGCGGCGCAGGGTCGCTATGACGAGGCGCTGGCACTCATTAAGCGCGAGAACCCGCTGCCCGCTATCTGCGGCCGTGTGTGCAACCGTCGCTGCGAGAATGCCTGCACCCGCGGCCGTGTGGACGCCGCCGTGGCCATCGACGAGGTCAAGAAGTTCATCGCCCAGCGCGATCTGGACGCCGCAACCCGCTATGTCCCGCCCGTGGTGACCCCGACGCGTGCCGGCGGCTTCGACCAGAAGATCGCCATTATCGGTGCCGGCCCGGCCGGTCTGTCCTGTGCCTTCTATCTGGCCGAGAAGGGCTACAAGCCCGTCGTGTTCGAGAAGAACGAGCGCCCGGGCGGCATGCTCACCTATGGCATTCCCAGCTTTAAGCTGGAGAAGGACGTTATCGAGGCCGAGGTCGAAGTTATTCGCCTGATGGGTGCCGAGTTCCGCTATGGCGTGGAGGTCGGTCGCGATGTGACGCTCGACGAGCTGCGCGCGCAGGGCTTTAAGGCCTTCTACGTTGCCATTGGCTGCCAGGGCGGCCGCCTTGCGGGCATTCCGGGCGAGGGTGCCGAGGACGTGACCGTGGCCGTCGACTTCCTTCGCGAGGTTAACAGCGGCAAGATCGATTCCCTGTCCGGCCGCACCATTGTGGTGGGCGGCGGCAACGTGGCTATCGATGTCGCGCGCAACGCCTGCCGTCTGGGTTCCGAGCACGTTGAGATGTTCTGCCTGGAGAGCGATGCCCAGATGCCTGCCAGCGAGGAGGAGCGTCGCGAGGCCATTGAGGATGGCGCGCACATCAGCTGCGGATGGGGCCCCAAGGAGATTCACCTGGACGAGGCCGGTCGCGTGTGCGGCATCACCTTCAAGCGCTGCACGCGTGTCTTTGACGACGAGGGCCGTTTTGCGCCCGAGTACGACGAGAACGATCTGCGCCGTGTCGATGCCGACCGTGTCGTCATGTCGATTGGCCAGTCCATTGTGTGGGGCGACCTGCTGGCTGGCTCCAAGGTGGAGCTCGGCCGCGGCCAGGGCGCCCTGGCCGATCCCCAGACTTACCAGACCGCCGAACCCGACATCTTTGTGGGCGGCGACGTCTACACCGGCCCCAGCTTTGCCATCGATGCCATTGCCGCCGGCCACGAGGCTGCCGTGTCCATCCATCGCTTTGTGCAGCCGGGCTCCACGCTCACCATCGGCCGCAACCAGCGCCGCTACACCGCGCTCGACCGCGACGATGTCGTGATCGAGAGCTACGACAACGCGAGCCGCGAGGTTGCGCATGTGGACCGCGAACGCGAGAAGGCTGCGCCGTTTAGCGAGTATGTTGAGACCTTTACCGAGGAGCAGGTGCGCGCCGAGACCGCCCGCTGCCTGGGCTGCGGCGCCTCGATCGTCGACCCCAACAAGTGCATCGGCTGCGGCCTGTGCACCACCAAGTGCGCGTTCGACGCCATCCATCTAGATCGCGACCGCCCCGAGTGCTCAACGATGGTCAAATACGAGCAAAAGCTCCCAAGCCTGGGCAAGTACGCATTGAAGCGTGCAATTAAGATCAAATTTGGGAAGAAGTAAGAGACCTAACAAGTAAGTGAACGGCGCAGAGGGCGGTTGGACAGCGAGCGGGTCCCAGGCGTGGCGAGGTGCCTTGAAAGAGGAGGGCATAGGGCTTTTGCCCATGCCCGACGATTGAAAGGCAGATCGCCCGTCTGGGACTCGCGCAGCGTCAAGCCGACCGCCGTTCGTTAGAACGGCGGAAGGAATTAAAAGTGCACGAGCTCGGAATCGTCTATCACATCATTCGCGATGTCGAGAATGTGGCGCGCGCTCATGGCGTGCGTCGCGTTTCGAGCGTGACGTTGCTACTGGGCGAGGTCTCGGGCGTCGTTCCCGACTTGCTGCTCGACGCTTGGCGCTGGGCAGCAGATAAAAAGCCTATCACCGAGGGCGCGGAGCTTATCGTGGAGCCCGTCGAGGCCGTGACACATTGCGAGGCGTGCGGCTGCGACTACGCGACGGTCGAGCACGGCAAGACCTGTCCCCAGTGCGGTAGCGGCGAGACCTATTTGCTGCAGGGCCAAGAGGTAATGATCAAACAGATCGAGACCCCCGACGAGGATCCGGCAGACGCTGTCCCCGACGGTCCTTCCGACGCCCCCGATGCCGTCGACGCCGCCAACCCTCTCCACATCGCCTAACATCCAATGACTACATGGGCTAGAGTTTTAAACATATTTGCTTCGGTTAGTCAAGTCATGTCTGTTTAAACAAAATGGTGGCACGCAGACGCATTGGGATCCACCTAAAAGCGGTCTTAACGAACAGTGCACCTTTATATGTCTTTGAAAGCAATCAGCAAATCACGTTTTAGCAGGCAATAAGCTGTAAACCGGCAACGTAATCAATTTGTAACAAACTTAGACGTTTAAACAAATAATCCAACCTTTTGCGAATTTAGCTATAATTCCACAAACCAAACAGGTATACTTCCTTCATGTCG
>UQUG01000013.1 GCA_900544205.1 uncultured Collinsella sp. | reverse complement strand
GACTTGCAGCGACGGACCTCAGGACACTCTTACACCACGTCTGCGCGCGCGACCCGCTACGTGCCTCAACCGGAAAGTGCGTCCCGGAATTCGCGTTCTAAATGGGATGGAGTTTCCGTCCAGTAGTAAATAGGCCTCCGGAGCTGTTGCTCTGGAGGCCTATCGTTTACTTGCAAATGCGCGCGTTAGTTGTTCTTGGTCAGGCGCTCGACGTCGTGGGCGATCATGTATTCCTCGTCGGTGGGGATGACCATGACCGTGACGGCGGAACCGGCGGCGCTGATGACCTGCGGGCCGTTGCCCACGGCCTCGCGGTTCTTGTTGTTGTCGATGCGTACGCCCAGCCACTCAAAGCAATCGCAGAAGGCCTTGCGGATCGACCAGTCGTTCTCGCCGATACCGGCGGTAAAGGTGATGGTGTCCACGCCCGCCATGGAAGCAATCATAGAGCCGGCCTGCTGCATGGCCTTGTAGGCGAACATATCGAAGGCGAGCAGGCAGCGCTCGTCGCCCTCGGAGGCGCGTGTACGGATGTCGCGGGCGTCGTTGGAGATACCCGAAATGGCAAGCAGGCCGGACTGCTTGTTCATCATGTCGTCGACTTCCTGGTAGCTGTAGCCGCCCTCGCGCTGCAGGTAGCATACGGTAGCCGGGTCAATGGAACCGCAGCGGGTGCCCATCATCAGACCGTCAAGCGGTGTGAGGCCCATCGTGGTGTCGCGGCACACGCCGTCCTCGATGGCGGCGAGCGAAGCACCGTTGCCCAGATGGCACGAAAGCAGACGGTGGCAGCGCGAGCCCAGGATCTCCTTGGCCATCATCCACTCATAGCGATGGCTCGTGCCGTGGGCACCGTACTTGCGCACGTGGTACTTGTCGCACACGTCCTTGGGCAGCGCGTAGGTGTAGGCGACCTCGGGCATGGTCATGTGGAACGAGGTATCGAAGACGGCCACGTTGGGCAGCTCCGGATACTTCTCGCGGCAATACTCGATTGCTGCGGCCTCGCCGTAATTGTGCAGCGGGGCGAGCGGGGCGACCTCAAGGATCTTAGCCATGACCTCATCGTCGACGACCGCGGAATCATCGAAGTGCCAACCGCCCTGAACGATACGATGGCCAATGCCATCAATCGTAAAGTCGGTCTTCTCGAGCTCCTCGAGCACGCGAGCGATAGCAGAGCGATGATCGGGGAAAGGGACCTCCTCGGTCTGCTTGGCGCCACCGTTCTCGGAGTGGCCAAAGATGCCCATGTCCGAACCGATACGTTCGCAGTTGCCCTTGGCGAAAACCTCTCGGGTATCGGTATCCAAAAGCTGATATTTAAGGCTTGAGCTGCCGGCGTTGACAACAAGTACGTTCATGAGACTCCTTTGCAGTGCAATACGGTCGACGCAGACCCCTTAAGGCGGCCGCATTTTAATAAGAAGTTATCACAACTTGATAAATAGCTATCAGTCATATCGCCCAACGAGCGCAAAAGAGGGGCCGAACGGCGCTCGGTCGTCCAGCCCCTCCCCTCTTGCAATTACTTGCCGTTGACGATGCGCTCGACGTCGGAGGCGATCATGAACTCCTCGTCCGTGGGGATGACGAAGATCTTGACCTTGGAATCCTTGGCAGACAGGCACCAAGCGCCATCGCCACGCAGGGCGTTACGGGCATGGTCCATCTTGACGCCCATAAAGGCCAGACGGTCGGCCACGCCAGCGCGAACAGCCGGAGCGTGCTCGCCGATGCCGGCGGTAAAGACCAGGGTGTCCATGCCACACATGGAAGTGGCCATCTCGGCAGCCTTGGCGGCAATCTTGTAGACGAACATGTCGAAGGCGAGCTGAGCCTCGGGGTCGCCAGCGGCGGCGAGCTCCTCGACGTTGCGGCAGTCGTTGGTCTTGCCACCGGTCACAGCCAAAAGGCCGGACTTCTTGTTCATCATCTCGTCGACCTCGTCGAAGGTGTAGCCGCCCTCGCGCTGCAGGTAGCACACGGTAGCCGGGTCGATGGAGCCGCAGCGAGTGCCCATCATGACGCCGTCGAGCGGGGTGAGACCCATGGTGGTGTCCATGCACTTGCCGTCCTCGATGGCGCACAGGGAAGCGCCGGAGCCGATATGGCAAACGACGACCTTGCGGGCCTCGCCGTTGGTCATCTCGGCGACCTTCTTGGAGATGTAACGGTAGCTAGTGCCGTGGGCGCCGTACTTACGGATGTGCAGCTTGTCGCAGACGTCCTTGGGCAGGGCGTAAGTCTTGGCGACCTCGGGCATGTTGAAGTGGAAAGCGGTGTCGTAGACCGTGACGTTGGGCAGGTCGGGATACTGCTCCAGGCAGTACTCGATAACGTTGGCCTCGGGGTTGTTGTGCAGCGGCGCCAGCGGGGCGACCTCGCGGATCTTGGCGAGAACGTCCTCGTCGACGAGGGAGGAGTCGCCAAAGTACCAGCCGCCCTGAACGATACGGTGGCCAATACCCTCGATCTTGACGCCGTTGGCCTCGAGGTCCTTCAGAACGACCTCGATGGCGACCTTGTGGTCGGGGAACTCGATGTTCTCGGTCACCTTCTTGGAACCGTTGGCAGCGTGGGTGAAGGTACCGCCGGTAAAGCAGACGCGCTCGCAGGAGCCCTTTGCGGACACCTTGTGGGACTTGGTATCGATGACCTGATACTTAAGGGTCGAAGATCCTGCGTTGACGACCAGAACGTTCATGTGTCTCCCTACTAACAGGCGGTGTGGCGCCGCCAGGTTACATACGCTTCAATAATAAACCCAAACGCCCTCGCGCTCGGGTTTATTGCGTTGATATATAAGTTATCGATGCATGAGTGCTCATGGTCTTTGACTTGTAAGACGAAATAGCGTGGGAATATACGCCAGAGAAGAAATCCCGAGCGCAACAAGCAGCACAACCCGAATACCCACAACGCTACTCAACACAGCATTGAACAGATAGAAAAGAACAGCGCCCACCGCCACCATTTGGCTTTGAACCGAAATGAGCGAGCACCGCATCGAAGAATCGGCATTATTTTGGAAAACCGAGTATTTGATCGGAGCAAATAACGAGTAAGCAACCGTCTGCAGCACATAAAACACGGGCAGCAAAAAAGTCGGAGTAAAGGGAATCAAAAACAAAGCAGTTAAGAAAAGGCGAACTATGCCGCAAATGCGCGCAAAACGACCCTTATCGACACGGGCAATCACGCTGGGTACGATAAACCCTATGGAGGCGGAAACAAGGAGCTGAGCCGCAATGGTCACGCCCGAAGCAACGGCGCTCATTCCGCGGTCTGCAAGCAGCAGCGAGAAAAAGTCTTCCAAAGCGACGAAAGCAAAAGCCTGAGAGCAGTCCATAACGAACGCTGAGCGAATAATACTGTTGCTCGAAATAGCCGCCCCAATCATCCTTGGGCTAATTCCACGCTCGAACGTCGTCGCAGCGTCTTCTCTTCGCTCCTCAGGGATACAGGCAACGACAGCCAGTGTGAGCACCATGGCGCAGATATCTGCCGAAAGACCGACGTAATACGCACCAACGGACGAGATGTAACCGCCCACACAAGCAGAAAGGGCATAAGACGCATAGAAGACGAATCGCTCAACCACATTAAGTCTCACAAGCTGTTCCTGGGAGACGCTGTCAATAAAAATCGCTTCGATGGATCCGCTCACGCATGCGACGGCAAAACCTTTGAGAGCAAATGCGCCGATTAAAAGCACAGGAGACCGGATGAGAAGCAGGGCGGCATAGTATCCGAGCATTCCCGCGACGCCAACGAGGCCGCTTGCCTTTCGTCCAAACCTGTCAGCAATATAACCAGTAGGAACCTCAAGAATGAACTTGCTCACTTGGTATGCAATCATCATGCCAGAAATCGCCATCATCGAGAAACCAACAAACTCAAGGTAAACCGTCAGAAAATACAAGATGGTGCTGAAGTTCGACAGGAAAACGAACGTCATATAAAGCAAAACAATACGTTTTTTCATGCTTCGCCCTCCAAGAGTCGATAATCCAAACCGAAATCTTGAAAAAGTATGAGGGCAAAGCCGTCAACCATGCGTTACGAAGCGTCACTATTCACTTGACGACGCGATGCCAAATGGTCTCACGAAGCGAGATGGCGCAATAGGTGAAGGAAAACCGTCTGGTGTCGATCAGTCCAGGAATTTTGCCGATAGCAAAAGTAGATAGGCAAGGTTACATCACGCGAACCTTCAATGGAGCACTCACTCACTTCTGATCCATCCGATGCGAGAGAGGACCCAGACAAACTCAATATCAATCCCCCGGCCTGAAGAAACTCAGTCTGCGCCCTGCTTCCGTATTCGACATCACGGAAGCGGAAATTAACGAGCTGGGCTTCGGGACATTGGTTGATTGCATTGAGACAGGGTGACAAATTAATTGGAACGGCGAGCCTGCCGCCCAGTAGCTCACGAATGGTCATAGCTTCCACAGATTGATGACCCGCCGGGCACGAAAGAACCTTGAGCTCCTTTTCGCCCAAGTACTTCGAAGAAAGGGCGCCGTCCCGTGGTTCCTCAAATGAGATGGCTGCATCCGAAATTCCAAGCATGAGCGACTCAAAGCATGTAGCCGTTGACTGATGCCACACATCGAGGTGGATCTGAGGGTGCAAGCTTTCAAACGAGTCGTACCAGTTTTCGGAAAAAAGGAGCCCCCGCCCGTGAAGGCAGGGGGCGTAGAGACGAAAATGGCCGTCGGGCGAAACGCCGTCGCCCATCGATTGAGCGTACTTTTTGAGATCATCGACTTGTGCCAAGACCATGCGTGCACGACGCGCAAACTCCCGGCCCGCAGGAGACAAAGCAGCCTCCCCCGTCGATCGATCGAGCAAAGCAATCTGATACTCAGATTCCAACTTCTTAATTGCCGACGAAACGGCCTGTGGACTCACATGGACGGCGCGAGCAGCCTTGCGCACGCCGCCATAGCTCGCTACTGCTTGAAGGTATTCGAGTTGAGAAAGCTGCATAGATTACTCCAAAGGCAGCCAAGGCGACGGACTGCGCGCCCTCAGATGAGGTTCTCGCCCAGGTTCTTGCCGCCGAGGACGTGCATGTGGAAGTGCATGACGGTCTGGCCGGCGTTGACGCCCTTGTTGGAGATGACGCGGAAACCGTCCTCCAGGCCCTTGGCCTTGGCGACCTCCTGGATGGCGTGAGCCATGGCGCCTATGGTCTCGGCAGGCACGTTGTCGGCGATGTCGCTGTAGTGCTTCTTGGGAATCACGAGCGTGTGGACCGGCGCCTGGGGATTAAGGTCGTCGAACGCGATGACCTGGTCGTCCTCATAGACAACGGTCGAGGGTATCTCGTGGTTGGCGATTTTGCAGAAGATGCAATCACACATAGCTGGTTCCTTTCTCACAGACCAAGGTAATTATATTTGGTCGGGATGGCTAGAACGAGAGGTTGTCGTCGGTGTTGGCGGCTTCGCCGTCGGCGAGCACGTCGTTGCCGTCGACGTCCTTAAGGAGCACCGAGACCTTCTGCTCGGCATCAGTCAGGCGGGTACGCAGGCTCTTAAGAAGCTCGACGCCGCGGGTGTAGCTCTCGAGCGATTCCTCGAGCTCCATGTCGCCCGACTCCAGGCTGCGGATAATGAGCTCCAGCTCCTGCGAGGCCTGCTTGTACGTAAGCTGCTCGACCGGGGTCTTCTCTGCCATATCTGTTTCCTTTCCTAAAGGTCTATCACAATGAAACGCGGTCTACTCAACCGTATCGACGGTTGCTGCCACGTTACCATCCGCCATACGCACGCGGATGGCGTCACCGGGCTTAAAAGTCTTAGCGCTCGTAGCCACGCCGCCATCGCTGTATGCGATGGAGTAGCCGCGGGCAAGCACTTTGAGCGGTGACAGGGCATCGAGCGAGGCCGCTGCGCGACCCAAGTCGGACGCGGGTTTGCTCAACATCGTGCGTCCCTGTTGCTCCAGACGGGAACTCGCGAGCGTGAGCGCATGGCGCTTGCCATCGAGCCCCGAGGTGCTTGCGACCAAGCGCTCGGGCAGGCGCTCATAGTTCGAACGGAACACCCCGACCGAGCGCGCAATGGCGCCCGACAGGCGGTCAGCGGTCAGGGCAAGCTCCGACTCGCGACGCTCGACCATAAACGTTGGATCGTTCAGGCACGGGCGGCACGCGGCCGCATCGAGCGCATCGCCCAAGCGCGCCGTATAGGTATCCCAGGCACGCCGACCACGCTGATCGAGCATCTCCAGATCGACCTGATCCGACCCGATCATCGAAGCCATCGCAGCACCTAGGCGCTGACGGCGCGTCTCGAGCACATCCGCCAGCTCTGTCATAGCCGGTGCCACGGATTCTGCCGCCGCCGTGGGCGTGGAAGCGCGACGGTCGCTCACCATGTCGCAGATCGAGGTATCGGGCTCATGGCCAATGCCCGTCACCACAGGCACGGGGCAAGCCGCTACCGCACGGGCAAGGTCCTCGTCGTTGAAGGTCATGAGGTCCTCGAAGGAACCGCCGCCGCGCACGAGCAAAATGCAATCGGGCGTGGGCGCAATGGAGGCAGCACGATGTAAGCCCTCGACAAGCTCGGCCGGCGCACCCTCGCCCTGCACCTTGGCACCCACGCAAACGAGCTCGACAAGTGGGTTGCGACGGCGCAGCGTGCGCTTAACGTCGTCGATCACGGCGCCGGAAAGCGAGGTGACGACCGCCACGCGAGAGCAAAACACCGGAATGCGACGTTTGCGAGACTCGTCCATCAAGCCCTCGCGGCGAAGCTTTTCGGCCAACTGTGCCACCTGTTGACGCAGCAGGCCCTCCCCCGCCAGAGAGAACGAGCGAGCGACAAAGCTCATACGGCCTGTGGGCTTGTAGAGGTTAAAGCTGCCCTTAAAGCTCACCTGCATACCGTCGCGCAAGTCGAAGGTGCGCTTGAGATAGGCGCCCTTCCAGATGATGCAGTCGACGGCGGCCGAATCGTCCTTGATCTGGAAGTAGCAGTGGCCGCTTCGGGCATTGGGGCCACGAAAGCCGGTGACCTCGCCCAGAACGCTCAGCTGCGGAATCGCATCGAGCGCACCAGCGGCGATCTCGACCGCCTGGCTCACGGTGAGCTCTTTGCGCTCCTGCTCATCCGACCCGTCGAACTCAGCGGAAACGCTGTTGCCGGTTAGATTCCAGCCTGCCACGCAGCCTCCTTTCGTCATCGTGCACATGGGCTCCGGCCCTGCGCAAATTCAAGTCCCACACATAGTACAGCGCCGCGGGGACACAAATCCTCGCGGCGCCTGTCAGTCTCATTTGTTATCGGTTGGAGCTTCTGTTGTAGCGAGCCATAAGGTAAAGCAGCTGAATAATCGAAGTGAGGGCCGCTGCCACATAGGTAAGCGCAGCTGCCGTCAGTACTTTCTTGGCACCGTTGACCTGCTTGGAGCTCATGCCCGACTGCTCAATGTATGCCACAGCGCGGCGGCTGGCATCGATCTCGACCGGCAGCGTAACCAGCTGGAACAGCACGCTAAACGAGAAGAAGATCAGCGCGAGAGTCGTGAGCCCCGCGATGTTCATGAACAGGCCCATAAGTAGCACGATGGTCCAGGTGTTCTGAGTAAAGTTGACGACCGGCACGAGGGCGCTGCGAACCTTCATCATGGCGTAGCCGCTTTGGCGCTGGGCGGCATGACCCGCCTCGTGGCAGGCGACGGCAACGCTTGCGACCGACCCGCCCGAACGGTTGGCGTCCGACAGATACAGGTTATTGTCCTGCGGGTTGTAATGGTCGGTGAGCTCGCCGGCGACGCCCTTGATACCCACGGCGTTGCAACCGTTGGCGTCGAGCATGCGGCGAGCAACCGCAGCGCCCGTATCGCCGTCCGAGCGCGCCTTGGACCACGTCTTGTACGTCGAGTTGATATAGCTCTGTGCGGCAAGACCGAGCACCGTACAGACAAGAACAACCAGCAGGTACAGCGGGTCGATACCAAAGCCGTATCCATAGTAATAAGGCATGCGAATTCCTCCGAATCGAGTTACACGTTGGAGGCATTCTACCCATTCGCCCAACCAAAGAGACAGCATCAATGTTTTGGCATTGCCGCTCTCGAACGTTTGCAGTGCCTGTCAAAACCGCGTAACTATAAAAGCTCTATCTTTCCGTCCTTCACGGTGAGTCCCATATTGCCCGAAAGCAGATCGTCCAGGCGCGAGCCCACGAGCTCAAAGCGCCAGCCTTCGCGCAGGGGGCTCTGCTCGGGATGCTCAATGTAGTCGGCCAGGTCGTCGCGCGAGGCAATGACCGAGGTCGCCACGCCCGAGCGCTCGGCAACCAGTCGAATAAGCGCATACATCAGATCCGTCACGCTCTCCAGCTCCGGCGAGATCTGGCGGTGTCCGCGCACCATGAGCGGCAGGCGATCGTGCGGGCAACTCGCGCCGCGCTTGATGGCCATGAGTGCGCCGTCCACATCGCGCTCCCCCAGCTGGTCGGTACCGCGGATACTGCGGAACTCCTCGACGCGCACGGGATTGCGCTTGACGAGCGCCAGCAGTGTATCGTCGGACATGACCCACTTGCGCGGGATGTTGCGGCGCTCGGCACGGTCCTCGCGCCAGGCGGCAAGCTCGCGCGCGATGCCCAGCTGATGGCGGCTGCACGAGTTGATGCGCTTGACCTTACGGAACGCCTCGTGACGGTCGGCGCGATAGTGCGACTCGTCGGCCAGCGGGCGCAGCTCGTCGAGCACCCAGTCCACGCGGCCCAGTTCGCGCAGGCGGCTCATCATCTCGGTATAGGCGACGATCAGGTACTTGACGTCATCAATCGCGTACTCAATCTGCTTGTCGGTCAGCGGACGGCGCGACCAATCGGTCAGTGACTCGGTCTTGGGCAGCGAGACGCCGCAAAACGTCTGCACGAGCGCGCCGTACGAAATCTGCTGGCGCTCGCCCAAAAAGGCGGCAGCCACCTGCGTGTCAAAAATAGGACGCGGCAGCACGCCCACGGTATGGAGCATGACCTCCATATCCTGCGAGCAAGCGTGGAACACTTTGGTCACGCTCTCGTCGGCCATAAGCTCGGCGAGCGGCGACAGGTCGTCGATCACCAGAGGGTCGACCGCCACGCTCTCGGCAGGGGTGGCAATCTGGACCAAGCACAGGCGCGGATGGAACGTACGCTCGCGCAAAAACTCGGTATCGACGGCAATCGCGTCGAACTCACGGGCGCGCTGGCAAAAGTCGAGTAGAGCCTGATGTGTGGAAATGTACATATCAACCCATCGAATAAGGTTAGGCCCGAAAAACACGGGTAGGATATCGGCATTGCCCTACAACTATACTCGGTTAGTCACAGAACGGGAACGTAAGTATGCGCTGCCTTATCATCCACAACCCGGCATCGGGCCCCAGCTCAGATGAAATCTACGCGTTCACGCACGCCCTCGCGCAGGGCGGCGACGAGGTCGTGATGCGCTTTATCGGCGATGGCATGGAACCCGAGGACGCCGTGGCAGACGTGCGCGAGTTTGATCGCGTGGTCGTTTCGGGCGGCGACGGCACCGTCTCCAACGTGCTCGACCAGATGCGCGGGTGCGGTGTCCCCACGCTCGTCTTCCCCTCCGGCACAGCCTGCCTGTTCTTTAACAACATCGGTAATGCCCCCGAGGCAGCGGCGCTTGCCAAGGCTTGCCGCGCCGGTCGCACGGTCAAAGTGGACATGGGCGAGCTCTTTTGGCTCGACGAGAACGGCAACGAGAAGCGCCACGGCTTTATCATCATCGCCGGCTCGGGCTTCGACGCCGAGATCATGATGAAGGCCGCCCCCGCCAAAAACGACATCGGTGAGATCGCCTATTTCCTGTCGGCGCTCGCCACACCCAACCCCACGGTGGCGCACTTTACGATTGAGCATGACGGCATTGTCGAGGAGCTCGATGGCATCTGCTGCATGGCCGGCAACACCTCGGTCATTCAAAACGACATCAACCTGTTCCCCGATTGCCGCATGAACGATGGCATGGTCGACATCGCGGTCATCGAGCCCGTAAAAACCGTCCAGCTCCTGCCCACCGTGATCACTGCCGCGCTCGACCCCGCCGGCAAGGTGCTCGGCCGTCCGCAGTTCAAGATAATCCAGACCAAGGAAGCCAAGATCACCTGTACGCCGTCGCTGGGCATGCAGTTCGACGGCGAGATCATCTCCAGCAACTCGGGCGTCTTTGGTGCCCGCGCACTTCCGCAATGCCTCGACCTCATCGTCGACGAATTCTCCCCGCTCGGAAAATAGGAGGACCCCATGAACGACAACCCCCTGATTGGCTTTATCGTCATCGTCTTGGCCATGCTCGTCGGCTATGCGATTAACGTAATCCACCGCCGGAAGAAGTAATTCCACACTGGTATGATATTCATCCAATCATCGTCTCCCCCGTTGTTTATGCATTTGCCAGACAGCGGGGGATTTTTCTTTGTGCCCCGTGCAAGGCGCTTTATTCAGGTACAGTAATTGCAGGGCGTCTTTATTTAACTAAAGCTAGATAATGAGTATTCTTGTCCGCTCATCGCATATTTTAGGACGCTCATCGAGTATTTCATCGAAATAGATGAATACTATTTAGACTTCCGATAGGCTAATAGATGTATTTATTAGCTGAAATCCTGCACGGTTCCGCGGGGTTTCAACGGTTGGGAGGGATCATGAGGTTTACTCATCCTGTCAACACGCTCAAAAAGCTCGGCTGCGGCCTTGCGTTTGGAGCAGCGGCCATCATGGCCATGCCGACTTCGGCGCTCGCCTGCACCCAGATCTACATGGGCAGCAAGCTCACGGCAGACGGCAACACGTACTACGGCCGTTCCGAGGACTTCGGTCCGCGCTATGTCAAGCACTTTGGCATTGAGCCCGCACACAAGGACGGCAACGAGTACACATCGGTCGAGTCCGGTTTTGAGTACAAGTCCAAGGGCACAACCTACCGCTACACCTTCGTTCGCGACAACCCCTCGCAGTGGGAAGATCGCTACGACGCATATTCCGAGGCAGGCATCAACGAGAAGGGCGTCTCCTGCTCTGCCACGTTGAGCACCTCCTATAACGAGAAGGCCGAAGAGGCCGACCCCATCACCGAGGAGACTGGCATCGGCGAGTACAGCTATGCCAGCGTCATCCTGGGCGAGAGCGCCACGGCCCGCGAGGGCGTCGAGCTCATCGGCAGCCTGATCGACGAGCAGGGCGTCTGCTCCAACGACCAGATCATCATCGCCGACAGCACCGAGACCTGGCTGTTCGCCGCGCTTTCCGGCCATCAGTGGATTGCCATGAAGCTCGCCGATGACATCGCCTCGCTCAACCCCAACATCGGCAACCTCACCTATAACGTCGACCTCGATGACACCGAGAACTGTCTCCATTCCGAGGGCATCGAGTCCATGCCTAAGGAGAAGGGCTTTGCCGAGTACACCGACGGCAAGTTCGACGTCGCCAAGACCTACGGCGAGGAGATCGGCGAGGCCGGTATGCACCAGTGGTCGCGCTATATCCAGGGTCGCGATTACTTCATGGCCCCGCTGGCTGAAGGCACTGACTACGAGATCGTCAAGGACGAGCGCGAAGATGCTCGCGCCACGACCGGCGCCCTGGTCCACGAGATGCAGCCGCTGTTCTTCCAGCCCGGCAAGTCCGACTGGAACACCTTTGAAATGATCCGTTCCTTCGCCGCTCGCGGCGAAAATGTCGCCGGCCTCAACGCCAACACCGACGGCGCCTATGCCATCGGCTCCAACCGCAACACCGAGATCCACACCTTCCAGATCCGTCACGGCATGGATCCCGAGATCGCGACCATCCAGTGGGAGATGCTCTCCAACGCCGAGTTCTCCGTCGCTATCCCCCTCTACTCCGCACTGCTCACCGAGGTCAGCCCCTACTTTAGCGATCAGGATGTCTCCTTCGATCACTGCGAAGAGGAAGACGTCGTGAACAACGAGGAGCCCAAGAACTCCATCAACTACGTCCTCATGGACATCAACACGCTCGCCTATGAGAACCGCGACCACTGCGCTTCCGGCGTCCGCGCCTACCTCGATGCGCTGCAGAAGGAACTCATCGAGCAGAACCTGACCGTCGACGAGGCCATGCAGGCCGCCGAGGACACCGAAGCCCGCACCGCCCTAGCCAACAAGGCCGGCAAGGCTGCCACCAAAAACACCTACCTCAAGTGCAAGGCCATGCTCGAGGAGATGCGCGACTACCTCAAGGAGGAGGATTTCTCCGAGGAGTTCGTCCCGAGCGACTACGATGCCGACAACGACTGCCTGGTCAAGTCCATCACCTACGCCGACGAGGCCCTCTCCGATGAGGACGTAGCCGAGCCCGAGGTCGAGAAGGAAGAGGCCACCGAGGAGAAGTCCGAGGGCAACAACATGGCCGCCATGGCCGTTGGCGCCGTCGTCATCATCGGTGTCTGCGGCTTCGTGCTCTATCGTCGCAAGAAGGCCTAAGAACCCCTCACCTTAAGGCGCGGGCGGGAAGGCCAAGGTCGCCCGCCCGTCCGGCCGCCCATTCGACCGGCGGGAAACGTCGCCGAAATCTTTTCAAAAAAGATTCCCTGCACACACTTCGCTGTGCTATAGTGCAGCGCAACAGCAACTAGGTGCGACCGCGCCACGGCATCACGAAAGGAGCCACCGACATGAAGAACACGATGAAGTCTCTCAACAACTGGTGGTGGCGTGATGCGAATACGATCGGTCGACGGTGAGTCCCTCACACCTGTTTTTGCGCTCTAGGTGATTGGAAGGCCTCCGGTTTCGACCGGGGGCCTTTTTCTATCTCGAGCCCGATCGCATTCGCATCACGCGCCTCCGCTTTTCCCCTGCGCTTCCCTTCAGAAAGGATTTTCACCATGTCTCAGAACACCACCGCCACCCAGCCCCGCACCGTCCAGACCGCCGACCGCGGCAAACTCGACGTCCGCGCTCTCGTCCTGCTCGCCATCCTGCTCGCCGCCGGCTTCATCCTCAACTTCACCGTCGGCAAGGCCATCTCAGGCATCTCGGGCGGCATGATCAGCCCCGAGTTCATCATCTCGGCCTTCTGCCTCACCATCCTGGTCGTTCGCCCCAACATCGGCCAGGCGCTCGTCATTGGCCTCATCTCGGCTGCCGTGATCCAGATCACCACCACTTCGCCGTTCGTCGATTTTGCCGCCGAGGGCATCGCCGCCATGCTCATGGCCGGCATCGTCAACGCCGCCGGCAAGGACGGTCAGGTCAAGCCCGCCATCGCCATTGTCGCAACCTTCCTGACCACCTTTGTCTCCGGCGTCATCTTCATGGTCATCAAGATGGCCATGCTCGGCGTGGTCGGCGAGCTCGCCGCCGCCATGTTGCCCGTCGTCGCCATGACCGCCGTCTTTAACGCCATTCTGGTCGGCGCCCTCTACCTGCCCATCCAGAAGGCCCTTAGGCTCAACTAACCCGCTCGGCTTTACGAGCCACCCCATCTTGGCGTTCATTCGACGCTCGCGTACCCAAGTACGCTTCGCTCCTCTTTCGCGCCAACCTGGGGCCCCTCGTAAAGCCGTCTCCGTGCTTCACCACCAAAGACCGTCCCAAACAACGAGCTTTTTTGGGACGGTCTTAAACAACTGGTCATTTAAGACTGTCCCCAATGACTATGAAAGGTATCCATGGAAACGATCATCAACGTCGACGATGTCTCGTTCTCCTATGGCACGCAGACCGAGCAGGCGCTCAGCCACATCTCGCTCAGCGTGAACAAGGGAGATTTCATCGGCATCATCGGACCCTCGGGCGCCGGCAAGTCCACGCTTGCCGCCTGTCTGTCGGGTGCTGTGCCCCACCACTACACCGGCACGTTCTTCGGGTCCGTCATGGTTGACGGCCACGACACCTGCGAGGTCTCGCTGACCGACGTGTCGCAAATCGTCGGCAGTGTGCTGCAGGATATCGACACGCAGATGGTCGCCTCGGTCGTCGAGGACGAGATGCTCTTTGGCCTCGAGAACTTTGCCGTTCCCCACGACCAGATCGAGCAGCGCGTGAGCGAGACGCTCGAGACCGTCGGCATCAGCGACCTGCGCGACCGCGAGATCGCCACCCTCTCGGGCGGACAGAAGCAAAAGGTGGCCATCGCCGCCATCCTCGCCATGCGTCCGCGCGTCTTGGTTCTCGACGAGCCCACCGCGGCACTCGACCCCGCCAGCTCCACGCTGGTCTTCGAGACGCTGCGTGAGGCAAACCGCATACTTGGAATCACCATCGTCGTCGTTGAGCAAAAGGTCGCCCTGCTCTCGGAGTACTGCAACCGCGTGCTCGTGCTCAACCATGGCGAAATCGCACTGCAGGGCGAGCCGCACGAGGTCTTCGCACACACCGATGAGCTTCGCACCATTGGCGTCGACTGTCCCCGTGTCACACGCATCTTCAATAGCCTCGAGGCCGATGGCCTGGCAAGCGGCACCCCTTGCTTGGATGTCGACGAAGCCGAGTGTCTGATTTCGGGTATCGTCGACCCCGCACACGCTGCCATCGAAGCCCAGGCGCCCGCCGGTTCCCCGCATGCACCGTCGTTGCGTCCTCATGCCAAGGATGCCGAACCCGTACTCACCTTCGACCATGTTGAGTTTGCCTATCCCAACGGCGGCGCCGCCGTACACGACCTTAACCTGACCCTCTACCCCGGTGAGCTCGTGGGCATCGTCGGTCAGAACGGTGCCGGCAAGACCACGCTCACCAAGCTGCTCACGGGCCTGCTCAAGCCCGCCTCGGGCAGCGTGCGCGTCACGGGACTGGATACTGCAACCGTTCCCACGAGCCGCATTGCCCGCGAGGTCGCGACCCTCTTCCAAAACCCCGACCGCCAGATCTGCAAGGATACCGTGCTCGACGAGGTCGCCTTTGGCTTGGAGCTTGCCGGCATCGACCGTGCCGAGGCTCTGCGTCGCGCCCAGCTGGTCATCGACCGCTTTGGTCTGCCCGCCGACGAGGCACCGTTCTCGCTTTCGCGTGGCCAGCGACAAATGGTGGCACTTGCCTCCGTCGTAGTGGTTGAGCCCAAGATCGTCGTGCTCGACGAGCCCACGAGCGGCCTTGACTACCGCGAGTGCATGACCGTCATGGAAACCGTGCGCACCATGGCCGAGCGCGGATGCGCCGTCATCATGGTCTGCCACGACATGGAAGTCGTCTCCGACTTTGCCGAGCGCATCGTAGTAATGGCCGACGGCCGCATCCTCGACCGCGGCCGCACGCACGAGCTGTTCTCGAACATCGATCTCATGCGGCGTGCCTACGTGGAGCCTCCCCAGGTTATTGAACTCTCGCGCCGTCTGGCATCTTCCGTCTCGCCCGCTTTTGCGCAGGTGAGCGAGGTCACCGATGTCGTTCGAATTACCAAGGAGATGGTCCACCGTGGTTAACGTCATCGACTACATGCCGGGCGATACGCTGCTGCATCGCCTGAACCCCGTCGTCAAACTGGGCCTCGCCGCCGCCATCATCGTCGGCATCTTCTTGTCCGACACCTACGTGGCGCTGCTGGGCTTTTTGGCACTCACCCTTGCACTGGGTACCTATGCCGGCGTCGTCGACCGTCTGCTCTCGCTGCTCAAGTTGCTGATCCCGCTCGCGCTTATCATGCTGGTGCTCCAGCTGGCCTTTATGCGCGATGGCAACGTGGTGTGGGGCTTTATCACCGACACGGGCCTCATCACAGGATCGAAGGCCTGTCTGCGCCTACTGGGTGTGGCGTTACCACTCATCCTCATGCTCATGGTGACCAAGCTCAACGACCTTGCCAACGCCTGCGTCGAGGTGCTGCACGTACCGTATCGCTATGCCTTCACCTTTACCACGGCGCTGCGCTTTGTGCCGGTGTTTGGTCAGGAGATGAACGCCATCATGGAGGCGCAGACCGCACGCGGCGTCGAGTACGACACCAAGAACCCCATCAAGAAGCTTAAGCTCATGCTGCCACTGTGCGTGCCACTGCTCATCTCGAGCGTGGGCAAGACCGATGCCACAGCCTTGGCGGCAGAACAGCGCGGCTTCTATCTGCGTACGCGCGCCAGCTCGTACAAGCGCTATCCCATCAAGGGTCTGGACATCGCCGTGCTCATCGTCAGCATCGCCCTCATCGCCATCGGCTTCCTGTTCTAGTTCACCACCGACAGCAACCGCCCAACGCAAAAGGCCTCGGCTCGCACCAAACGAGCCGAGGCCTTTACTGTTTCTCCAGATAAAACCCACCATAATTAACCTGTCCCTTTTTGGCAGGTCGGAAGCTAGAGGCGGTAGGGAGCGCCGCTGCGGATGATGGATTCGCGCACCAGGACGTCCATGGCGTCGAGGGTGATCTCGGGCATCTCACGGTATTTCTGCAGCACCGAGAGCTCCGTGCAGGCCAGGATGACGCGGTCGCAGCCGCTACGGGCGAACTCCCACATCACGCGGTCGAACTTATCCATATCGGGCTCACGTCCGGCCTTCACATCATCGTAGATAAGCGACATCACATCGTTCTGACGTTTCTCGCTGGGATAGACAACCTCAACACCCGCAGCCTTACATTCGCGGCCGTAGACGCCCGCGCCCACGGTTCCGTCGGTGCCCATGATGCCAATCTTGTGCACCGGCTCGGCCGGCATACTCAGGTTGGGGTCGAACTCGCACTCCCCCATCACCGCACCGGCCAGAGCATAGCGCACCGACTCACGCGGCATGTGGATAATCGGCACTGTGGTAAACGACTGGATCTGGTCGTAGAAGTAGTGTGACGTGTTGCAGGGAATGGCAATGTGCGCACAGCCCAGCGACTCGAGTGCCTGGGCACACTCTTTCATGGTCGCCAGCAGCTTGGCATGCTCGCCGGTCTTAATGGCCAGCGTGCGGTCGGGCATGGTCGACTTGGAGAGCACCACCATGTCGATATGTTCCTGATCGCAGGCAGCAGCCGTATGACGCACCACCTGGTCGTAGTAATACGACGTGGCCTCGGCGCCCATGCCGCCGATAACTCCCAGCTTTTCCATCGCCGCCTCCTTGGTGACGCTTGCGCAATTGCGCGTATCGTACCCGCGCCCGCCCGATACAAACCGGACGGGCGCCGCACTCATCTACTTGTAATACGTCTTGAACAGCTTAAAGTGGCGCAGCTTAGTGTGCCACATGCGCAGCCAGCGGTTAAAGACAAAGTCGCCCTTCATAAACGAAGGGTCGGCGCCCTTGCCTTCCTTGTCCAGGCGATGCACCTTAGCGCGCAGCTCGGGATCCTTGACGTATTTGTCGACGACGCCCATGGGGACGACCATCCACAGAGCCTCGTCCTGCGCCGTCACAAACTCCGGCGCAAACGGGCGGTTGAACACATACTCGTCCACCACATACTTGGCAACGTTAAAGCCGCTGTTGGTAACGTAGTAGTTGCTGCGGCCCTGGCGCGTGTTGAAATCGAAGAACTTAAACGAGCCATCGCGCTCGTCGTACTTAACGTCAAAGTTGGAATAGCCCACAAAGTGAAGGTCCTCGAGCAACTTGCGCACGCCGCCCATGAGCTCGTCATTAGGCTCGGTAATGATACAGGCATGGTTGCCGACACCGTGGGGCTGATGCTCCTCGAGCAGTACGTGACCCAGGCACATCATGCGCACCATGCCGTTGCGGTCGGAATAGCTGGTGAGCACGCGCATGTACTCGTCGTTACCGGGCACGCGGTCCTGTAAGATCAGGTCGTCGGTGTAGCCACTGGCATACGAGTCGCGAATGACCTGTTCCAGCTCGGCACGGTCGGCAATCTCATAGGCCTTTTTCTGGCCCTCGAACTCGTGCTGCCACCACATGATGCCGTCAGAAGGCTTCAGAATCATCGGGTAAGGAAAATCGATCTGGTCGAGCACTTCGGCAGGCGCCTCACCCTGGGCATTGAGCATCGCCTTGGTAAAGGTAAACGTGTGCGGATAGGGCACGCCATGTTTCTCGCACAGCTCGTAGAAGATCTCCTTCTTCTGGCACTGCTCGAGCATGCTGTAGGGCGCGTAGGGAGCGACGATGTTGTCCGCCAGCTCATGAGCATCCTTGGCCTGAGCCACGAGGGCAACATAGTTGTCGCCACAGCCCACAAGGACAATCGTCTTGTCGGCATGCGCTTGGGCAATGCCGTTGACGGTTTTGAGCATCACGGGCATGGTGTCGATATCCACGTTGGGAGTGTAGTCGATAATCTGGCTGCGGTACGCGGGACCCGTCTGATACTTGCCAAAGACCAGACTCTTGACCTGGTACTCCTCGTAGAAGGCGCGCGCCACCGAATAGGCGTTGATGTCGCCACCGAGCAGCACGGGAATGAACTCGCGCTCTGTAAATTGCAATGCCATGGAAACTTCCTATCATGAACTGCCCACACAATGGGCGGTCTTTGCGCAACTGATTTATTCTAGCGTGCCAAGCCGCCGGCGCCCAAAGCTCCACCGTATCTATGGCAATCGACGTAATCGTCCAGCACGAAGGCCAGCACGAAGACGGCGCTCACCGTTGTATGACAATGGGCAATGAACCTACCATTGTTGTAGGATTCAGCGTATTGACATCCTCGAGCGAAAGGCGCACACGTGCCCCAAGACCATCCGACCGATAATCCCATCCTCAATGCTGCGAAGCGCGAGCTGGTGGAACGTGCGAAAGCGACCGCTCCCCTGTGCACGGCAAACGACGCCTACAACGGACCCGCCCGCATCGTCTCAATCAACACGTCGGCACACAAGGGCACGCGCAAGTCACCCGTCGCCGATGGACACGACACCGTTATAGAGCAATTTGGTCTCGCCACCGATGCACACGCCGGACATTGGCACCGTCAGGTTTCCTTTTTGGCCGCAGAGTCCATCCAGACGGCGCAGGCTCGCGGACTCGATGTGCGCGAGGGTGACTTTGGAGAAAACTTCACCACCCAGGGCATCAATCTACTCTCGCTCCCTTTGGGTACGCAGCTCAAGCTTGGCAGCGAGGTGCTCGTCGAAATCAGCCAAATCGGCAAGGTCTGCCACACACGCTGTGCTATCTACTATCTCGCTGGCGACTGCATCTTTCCGCACGAGGGCATTTTTGGCGTGGTACTAAAGAGTGGAGAGGTCCATATCGGCGACGATATCCAGGTAGTCAAACTCGGCGAAGGCACCTGTTCGTTCACCCCTGCCGAGGCGCTCGAAGAGATTGAGCAGGCTCGTCAGGAGGGCGCGCTGTAGCTGTAAAACCCCACGTTGAGATAGCTTTATAGCCCAAAACTCCTCTCAAACAGACCCCTGTAACGTTAAAGTTGAACTCTATGGTTTCTCAACAATTCATCATAACTGCAGGTCAAAGCCAAAGCCTCAAGTTCAACTTGACCCTTTGGAACCTTTAAGGTTCAAGTTGAGGTCGAAAGCAGTAGTAGAATACCGTTCGAACCATAACCTACGATTGATTGCAGAGGGACTGGATGCAGCATTCGAATCATCGCACCGCAGCGCTCATTGCGTCGAAGCCGGCTCGTATCATCACGAGCGCCGCGCTCGCCGTTGCGCTGACGGCCACGCCGATGCTCTCCCCCGTTGCGGCGTATGCCGCCTCGCAGGCAACGCAGGACCAGCTTTCCGCAGCCCAGCAGAAGATCGAAGCCGCCACGAGCGCCTACAACGACGCCCGCACCAAACTCGATGACCTGCAAAAGCAGATTGACTCCAATGAGGCAAGCATCGAGGAAATCGAGGCTAAGCTTCCCGAGCAGCAGGCCAAGGCAAGCTCCGCCATGCGCGATCTGTACAAGTATCAGAAGGGCACCAATCCCATCGTGAGCTTCCTGGTCAACGCGCAGAGCCTGGGTGAGTTCATCACGACCTGCAAATACACCAACCAGATCACGAGCTCGAGCGTCGACGAGATCGAAGAGCTCAATAACATGCAAACCGAACTCGAGCAGAACAAGGCTGAGCTCCAGCAGGCCAAGTCTCAGCTTGAGGCTGAGCAGAAAAACGCCGAGGATGCGCTGGCGCAGGCCCAGCAGCTCCGCAGCGAGGCACAGGCAAAAGCCGAGCAGGAAAATGCCGCCGAGCTTGCCAAGCTTGAGGCCGATAAGGCCGCTGCCGCCGAGAAGCTCTCGGGCGAGGGCGTAAGCGGCAGCAATTCCAGCAGCCAGGCCAACAACGCCAACACCACCATCGACACCACGCCGAACAACTCGAACAGCGGCAACTCCGATTACGACTCGTTCATTAATGAGTGGACGAGCCGCATCGACAACTACCTTGCCGGCTCCCCCATGGCAGGTCAGGGCTATAACTTTGCCGTTGCCGCCTGGAACACCGGCGTCGACCCTCGCTGGTCCCCCGCCATCGCCTGCATCGAGAGCACCAAGGGTGCTTATTGCGCCAATTCTTACAACGCCTGGGGCTGGAGCGCCCGTGGCGGCGGTTGGCGCAGCTTTGGCAGCTGGAGCGAGGGCATCTCCGCTCACGTTGCCTATCTGGGCGCCAACTACGGCTCCACCCTTACCCCGGCAGCGGCCAAAAAGTACTGCCCGCCCACGTGGCAGGACTGGTACAACAAAGTCGCCGCTCAGATGAACCGCATCTAAGTGCAACTGCAAAGGGCCCCAATGGGGCCCTTTTCTTTTAGGTAGCGGAGGTATCGACGACGCCGGTCGCATTGGCAACCGCGACTATGACGATCATGCATAGGAGCAGCACACCCAATGCCTTGAGCCAGAGTTTCGCGAGCTTCTTGCCGCGATAGCTGTCGAGCAATGCGAATCGCCGACGAAGACGGCGCTTATCGAGCAGCGCAAAATGCATAAGCACCATAAGGCTATCGACAAAGAAAAAATACTCGATGATGAGAAGCCACGTCGGGTAGCTTTGGTTTGCTCCGGTGGGGTGAAAGACGGCAAAGTGACTTCCGACAAAGAACACAAGCAGCGAGAAGCAGACGAGCGTATTCCAAATGCGCCCCAGAGACTCCGGAACGCGAGAGAGCAGACCACATGCAGCGGAGGCGGCGGGCCTAGGAAGCCCTGCGGGGTTTCGGGGCCCTTGGGGCGTCAACACCGTCTCCGAGGCCGGAGTACGGACAGGCGCAGGAGGCCGCACGGGGCGACTCAGATCGTATGCCGCGCGCGTCGCCCGTCCCAACGCTTCCGCACTCGCAAAACGCTTGACCGGGTCGAGCGCCATCGACATGCAGACGGCATCGGCAAGTGGAGTGGGAATGCCGCGCGCCTCGCATTGCTCGCGCATGTCGAGCCCTGGCTTAGGGTCGACTCCCGTCAAGCAGAAGAACAACAGGGCGCCAAGTGCGTAGACGTCGCTTCGCACGCTCGTCTGCCCAAACCCATACTGCTCGGGCGGCGCATAGGGTCGCGTGCCAAACTTGACGGTGTCGGCATCGGCGCCATCGTGCCATACGCGCGCGATCCCCAGGTCGATAATCACCAGCGATGAAAACGTCAGGCCGTCATCAGGCGTATAGTTGGCACCTGTCACGATGATATTCGACGGCTTGAGGTCACGATGGATCACCGGCGCCGACGTCTCCCCCGCCATTGCAAAACCGGCATGGAGCTCGCCCACGGCGTCGCAAAGGACAGGATACAATTCACGCGCATAATCGGGGGTGGCTCCCAGACGGTCCACCAGCGCCCCGAGCGTCTCCCCTTCGATGTATTCCATAACCACGTTGAGCTCGTCGCCCACACGACGACAATCGACGATTCTGGGCAGGTGCTCAAAACGCCTGCCTGCCCGCTGAACGGCAAACAGACGCTCGTATGCCCCGCCGATTTGAGCCGAAGCATCGATGCGTTTACGGACAAAGGGGCCGAGCGAACCACCGCCGGTTCCTTCAAAGTACACGAGCTCGGTTGTTTCAACGGTCGAGCGCTTAAGTACACGCTCCACGCGATAGCTGTCGTCGCGATCGAGCGACGCCAGGTGCTCGGCAAGCGCTGCGGTCAGCTCGTCATCGGAATATGTTGGGCTCTGAGTATCCATAGCCTCCATCATAGCGCAGGGCGCAGACACCCCATGGCATCCGCGCCCCGTTCGTTTGCATCGTTGTTCGACAGCTCTACCGGCTCAGATATCAGCCGCTAACTCACCGTCTCCTCGCCAAAGCGATACAGTTCCTCGTTGACCTTTTGGAGACTGCACCCGCGATCGATGCAAAAGATGATAATCGCATCGCGGCGGTCCTTGCAGTTAAGGACGCTTACCCCGGCAGCCGTCAGCGCACGGTTGGTCTCTTTGAGCGTCAGCGCCATCGCAAAGGCAATCTGCAGCACCTTATTGCGACTCGGATGACGCGCACCGGTAAAGATCTGATAGCCAAAGGTCTCATTGAGATCAGCCATACGGACCACGCGCGAGCGCTCCAAGCCCTTTTCCTGCAGTAGCTGCTTCAGGTAGTCCGAAAGCGACGGGGCGGCAAAGTCGTGCTCCCTGATATAGCCATCGATGTTCGGCGCATCGAGAAGCTCATTGAGCAACTCCTCGGTCAGCTTTTTATCGGACATACGACTTCACCTCCCCCAGTGCATGCAACATGCTAGAAACCGCTTACGTCCGAACGCTCCCAGCTAGCAACCTGGTCGGGAGACACCGTACCCAGCGCCTCGAACTTCCAGGAGCCGCCCGCCTTCAGATGATTGGTGTTTGCAAGAGCCGTTCCAACCTGGTTGCCATCGGCATCATACAGAACATATTCAATCTGAATGTAGCTCTTTTCCTTGTCCGTGTTATTGGTCAGGGTGCCCGTGATCTTATAGGTAAACTGATTGGAAGTGTCTTCAGCCTCGTCAGCAATGGTATACGGTTCTTGCGGTTCTTTTTGCTCCTCAGCCTGCCGTGTCGTCTCGGCAGGTTTTGCCGAATCGCTCGCAGACGAATCGGTTGAGTTGCCGCCCATAGAGCCCACGGCACCGACAATAACCAGCACCACGATGATGCCTAGGACAATCTTGCCGATTGGCTTCTTTCCCTCTTTTGCCATTATTCATCCTTCCTACGATCCGGCTACCGTGCCGGTACACAGCACATCGTAGGAAGGATTGAACTTGAATTCATTAGCTGAGAGCTAAGGCTGCGGTAAACGACCAATGCAGTTATCCAAACGCCGAGCAAACGCACTGCGCGCGACCGTCTGCTGGCAGTGCATCAACCCACCGTGACGGATTCCCCGGTAAAGGCACTGATCATCAACAGGACAAAGAAAACAAGGTAGCTGGCACTCAGCAGGTACGCAATGATCAGAAAGACGACCCAGCCGACATTGGTTTTACCGTCGACACGGCGTTGCTCGCGATTGCGGCAGAGCCAAATCGTCACGCCGATGGCAGTGATAAACAGCACGAGCGCCGCCGCGGCAAGCCCGGCAAGCGCAAACATCACGCCAATGCTCACGGCAATAACCGGAAGCAGCAGCAAACCGCACCCGCATCCACCCGGACTATATACGGCAGACTGTCGGCGTCGCCTCATCGCCGCGCCACCCCCATCATCTTTGAGCACTACAGTGCGATAGCCTGCTGAACAGGAACGATCTTGTCGAGTTCCGGTTCGATCCGCCTTTTCTCGGCCTCAAGGTCAAACGCCACCTGAGCGCGCAGCCAATAACCATCCGTCAGGCCAAAATAACGGCAAAGACGGAGGTCGGTGTCGGCCGTCACGCGACGTTTTCCCAAGACAATCTGCCCGATACGCTGAGCCGGAATCCCAGTCTCTTTCGCAAGGCGATATTGAGAAATGCCCATGGGAACAAGAAACTCCTCTTTGAGAAGCTCACCAGGAGTCACCGGCGACAGCAAATCGGCCGAAGTCTCATCACTTGTGATAATCGACGATTTCGACATTCCAAGCCATCTCCTGTCTCCACTCAAAACAGACCCGATAGCGCTCGTTAACACGGATGCTATATTGACCGGCACGATCGCCCTTCAAAGCTTCCAGGCGGTTGCCCGGTGGAACGCGAAGATCATCAAGCGAAGCACAAACCTGCAGTTGGCGAATCTTCCTCAACGCAACATGCTCAAAGGGCACGAACCTCCTGACCCGCACACCCATGGCAAAGCGTTCGGTATCCTCATCTTTATACGATGCAATCATAGTATCGCCTTACGTTAGTAACGTCAAACGTTTCTATAGACTTACATCTCTATTATATCGTACGTTTGTTCGTGTTTTCTAGAACAAATAGTCCTTTGCGCCTTAGTCAAGCAAAAGCAATCGTTTGTAGACATCGAGGCCTTTGAGAAGAATCTCCTCGTCAAAGAGCATGCTATCGGTATGCAGAGCGCTTGTGGCATAGGCGGGACAGCCATCCGAATCACTCGGGTTGTCTTGGTCCTCTGGCATACCCGTGCCCAGCAGGAAAAACACGCCCGGCAGATGGCGTTGATAGAACGCGAAATCCTCGGCGATCAGCAGCGGTTCCTCCACAAGCTGCAGCCCGGGCAAGGCAGGCGCGACGCTGGCAAACAACTCGGGGTCGTTGTCGACCGGCGGATAGCCCTCGGCAAAGTCGAGATCATACGTGCAGCCCGTTGCGGCACAGGCATCGTCCAGCACGCGGCGCACGCCTTCGCGCGCCCGGTCGAACATGTCGTCCGTAAACACACGCAGGCTTCCGGCCACATGGGCCTCCCCCGCAACCGCATTGCAAACCGCACCGGCCTGCAGCAGACCAAACTTACCGATACAGGGCTCGTCGGTGCCCAGCTCGTCCATCAGTTCGCGCTCGGCAACCAAGAACTTGGCAGCCGCCAGCGCCGCATCGTGCGACTCCTCGACCGGAACGCCATAGGTCTTAGCGATATGGATGCTCGTCCCGTGAATATGAATGTGCGTCTCACTCGAACGCGCCAGCAACGGACCGGAGCAGCTCGCCAACGTGCCGGCGGGCAGATCGGGCCACACGTGGAAGCCGAAGATGCGGTCGGCCCCATAGCGCTCGAACAAACCGCTCTCGCACACCGTCTTGGCACCACCGGTCGTTTCCTCGGCCGGCTGGAACACAAAGAGAACGTTGCGCCTAATGGCGCCCGGCTGCTCGCGAATCGTACGGTCGACATACGTCGCGGCGGCAAGTGCCATGGCCATGTGTCCGTCATGTCCGCAAGCGTGCATCTTGCCGGGATGGATCGAGGCAAAGGCCGCTCCCGTCGCCTCCGCGATGGGCAGCGCATCCATATCGGCGCGAATCGCCGTGGCACGCGCGGCACCAACGCCAGCGTCGAAGAAAGCGCAGACGCAGCTGGGACACGGATGGGTCACCTCGCAAGCGAGCGGCGCCAACACGCCCTCGATATAGGCGATAGTCTGCAGAAGATCGAAATCGAGCTCCGGAATGCGATGGAGATCGCGGCGATAGCGACGGAGTTCTTGGAGCTCGGTCATAGAGAATCCCTTCGTGAGGCACATCTGTTGCAACTTATTGTGATACAGGATTGTGGCACACATGTTTCCAGCATATTGCTGCATTTTTTAAACGTTATATACGAATACTCTTGTTTGGTAAAGTGCAACGTGATAGGGTCTTTACCACTTGATAGAGGCGCGGGCACGAAGAGCCGCGGGCGAGCCGGCAGGCTTTGACCCCGTGGGGAGGCGAAACCCGCCGAACTGGGTTTTTCGGGCACGAACAACCTGGTGGGCCTGTGGGAAACACCCACAGGACTGTCTGCAGCAATGCGGGAGCGCTATCCGGACATTGGGTCCACGCTATGCGGATTCGATGCGCAGATGGCGCCGTCTGGATAGCGAGGTTTACGGGACATGGCATTGACCCCCAACGAGGCATATGCGGCCAAGCAGCCGTTTGTGGACAAGGAGACACTCGAGCATATCGTCGAGCAGTTCCCCACGCCGTTTCATCTATACGACGAGGCGGGCATCCGCCGCAACATGCAAGAAGTGCGCGACGCCTTTGCATGGAACCCGGGCTTTAAGGAATACTTTGCCGTCAAGGCCAACCCCAACCCGGCGCTCATCTCCATTCTCAACGAATACGGCTGCGGCTGCGATTGCTCGAGCTATACCGAGCTCATGATCGCCCGCTCGCTGGGCATCACGGGACACGACATCATGTTCTCTTCCAACGACACGCCGGCTGCCGACTTTGAGCTCGCCAACAAGCTGGGTGCCATCGTCAACTTTGACGACATCAGCCACATCGAGTTCTTTGAGCGTGTTGCGGGGCCCATCCCCAAGACGGTCAGCTGCCGCTTTAATCCAGGCGGTCTGTTCCAGCTCTCCAACGGCATCATGGACAACCCGGGCGATTCCAAGTACGGCATGACCACCGAGCAGCTCTTTGATGCCTTCCGCATGCTCAAGGCCAAGGGCGCCGAGGACTTTGGCATCCATGCCTTCCTTGCCAGCAACACCGTCACCAACGATTACTACCCCAAGCTCGCGCGAATCCTCTTTGAACTTGCCGTGCGCCTGGAGCGCGAGACCGGTGCACATGTCGCCTTTATCAATCTGTCCGGCGGTGTGGGTATCCCCTACCTGCCCGAGCAGCAGGCCAATGACATCCACGCCATCGGCGAGGGTGTACACGCGGCCTACGACGAGATCCTGGTTCCCGCCGGCATGGGCGATGTGGCGATCTGCACCGAGATGGGCCGCTTTATGATGGGCCCCTACGGGTGCCTGGTCACCAAGGCCATTCACGAAAAGCGGATCTACAAAGACTATATCGGCGTGGACGCAAGTGCCGTCGACCTCATTCGTCCTGCCATGTATGGCGCTTACCACCACGTTACAGTGATGGGCCAGCCGGGTGGCCCCGACAAGTCCGCAGCTCCCGTCACGAACACGTACGATATCACGGGCAACCTGTGCGAAAACAACGACAAGTTCGCTATCGACCGCGAGCTGCCGCATATCGACATGGGTGACCTGCTTGTAATCCACGATACCGGTGCGCATGGCTACTCCATGGGCTACAACTACAACGGACGTCTGCGCTCCGCCGAGGTCCTGCTGCGCCCCGATGGCGCGGCCGACCTCATCCGCCGCGCCGAGCGCCCGGGCGATTACTTTTCCACGCTCGACGTGCTGCCGTGCGGCCGAGAGCTGCTGGCCAAGTCGCGCGCCGAAGGCGCCCGCCGTCGCGCCCAAGACGAGCGCCTGGCAGTCGCAGCTCAATGGAACAAACGCATCCAGATCGCGGAGGCGAAGGAGAAGAACATGGACATCCGCAATCTCGAGGGCTCAATCGTCGCCCTGGTTACGCCGTTTAAAAAGGACGGCAGTGTCGACTTTGACGCGCTCGAGCGCCTTATCGATTTCCACTTGCAAAATGGCACCGACGCCATTCTCACCCTGGGCACCACCGGCGAGAGCGCCACGATGACCGATGACGAGGACAACTCCGTCGTCGCCGCCGTGGTCAAGCATGTTGCAGGACGCGTCCCCGTCATCGCCGGCTCAGGCTCCAACTCCACGCAGACCATGCTCACCAAGTCGCTTACTTACCAGGGCTTGGGAGCCGACGGCCTGCTGCTCATTACCCCCTACTACAACAAGTCCAACGAAGAGGGTATCTATCAGCACTTTAAGACCGTCGCCGATGCCGTTGACATCCCCTGCATCCTGTACAACATCCCCGGCCGCTGCGGCTGCGGTATCAGCGAGCGCAACGTAGAGCGCCTAGCCGCGCACCCCAACATCATGGGCATCAAGGAGGCCTCGGGCAACGTCGCCTACGCGGCCAAGATCGCCCACCTGCTGTCCGACGATTTCCGCATGTACTCGGGCGAGGATGCACTCACAGTGCCGCTCATGAGCCTGGGCGCTTCGGGCACCATCAGCGTGTGGGCCGACGTGCAGCCGCAGCTTGTACACGACATGTGCCGCGCTTATCTGGACGGCGACGTAGCGCGCGCCCGCGATATCCAGATTGCCGGCCAGCCGCTCATCAACGCCCTCTTTAGCGAGGTCAACCCCATCCCCGTCAAGGAAGCGCTCGCCCAGATGGGCATGATCGAGGCAAACTACCGTATGCCGCTGTGCCCCATGGCAGACGACACGCGAGCCGCACTTACCGATGCTCTGAAGGGAGCTGGTCTACTTGATTAAGACCGTCATTATGGGAACGGGCCGCATGGGCTCGCTCATCCGCGCTACCGCCGAAGGCATTGTCGACGCCGCCGGGCAGCCCGTTTTTGATATCGTGGCCCAGATTGGCTTCGATTTGAGCGAGCTCGAGAGCGCCCCGGCGGCCGACGTTATCATCGACTTCTCGAACGTCGTGACCTTCGATGCCGTCGTCGCCTATGTCGAGCGCACGGGCGCCGCGTTGGTCTCGGGCACCACGGGCTATACGCCCGAGCAGATGGACCGCCTGCGTGAGCTGGGCCAGAACACCCGCGTTATGCACTCGGGCAATTACTCCATCGGTATCGCAGCCCTGCGCCATCTGGTAGCGCAGGCTACACGCGAGCTGCCCGGCTTTGACTGCGAAATCGTCGAGACGCACCACAACCAAAAGGTCGACGCCCCGAGCGGCACTGCCAAGCTACTGCTCGACGCCGTCGTCGAAGCTGAACCCGAGGCAGGCTACCACCCCGTCTATGGCCGCGAGGGCATGTGCGGCGCGCGCGATCCCAAGGAGATCGGCATGCACTCGCTGCGCGGCGGCACCGTCGCCGGCGTGCACGAGGTGGGTTTCTTTGGCCAGGACGAGGAGGTCACGCTCACCCACCGCGCCACGAGCCGTCAGATCTTTGTCAACGGCGCCCTGGCAGCCGCGCAGAAGCTCGTCACCCGCGACCCCGGCTTCTACACCTTCGACCAGGTCATGTTTGCCTAACCAGGTATCAACCGTATTCACGAAAAGGAGAAACAGCATATGAGTAACGCAGCCGAGATGGATGCCCAGGAGATTATCAACTACATCGCCACCGCGCCCAAAAAGACACCTGTCAAGCTGTACGTGCGCGAGAAGCCCGGCATGAAGGTTGCCTGGGGCGACGCACATGTCTACGGCGGCCGTCGCGGCAAGACCGTCTTTGGCGACTGGGATGAGCTCAAGGCCATCCTCGATGCCAATGCCGACTCCATCGACTACTACGATGTCGAGAATGACTGCCGCAACTCCGCCGTGCCCATGCTCGACCTTAAGGGCATCAACGCTCGCATCGAGCCGGGCGCGATCATCCGCGACCGCGTCGAGATCGGCGATCGCGCCGTCATCATGATGGGTGCCATCATCAACATCGGCTCCGTCATTGGTGAGGGTTCCATGATCGATATGGGCGCCGTGCTGGGCGGCCGCGCCACCGTGGGCAAGAACTGCCACATCGGCGCCGGCACCGTGCTGGCAGGCGTCGTGGAGCCCGCCAGCGCCACGCCCGTCATCATCGAGGACGACGTTATGATTGGCGCCAACGCCGTGGTCCTGGAGGGCGTGCGCGTGGGCAGGGGCGCTGTTGTTGCCGCCGGCGCCGTGTGCGTCGAGGACGTCCCCGCCGGTGCCGTCGTGGCCGGTGTCCCCGCCCGCGTCATCAAGATGCGCGACGAGAAGACCGACAGCAAGACCGGCCTGGAAGAGGGCCTGCGCCAGCTGTAGAAGTTACGCGGTTTTACCAAACCGCGTAACGGCTCGACGCTGCAAACGCCCCTAAGCGGCAATCTGACGTTCAATCGTCGGGCATGACCAGAAGGTCGATGCCCTCCTCTTTCACGTCACCTTGCTCGCTCTGGGTCGTTTTCGCTGACGTATGCTCGACCTGCAACGTAATTCAGCCCCAAGTAAAAAGGCCGAAGCCCTCATCCGGGGCTTCGGCCTTTATTTTTGCAGCGTCCAAGCGCAGTTTATCGATTCTCAATTGACCCGATATTCTTGAGCTCGATGGAGATGAGGCCGTTGGGCTCATTGACGAACTCGATGTACTCGGAGTTCGAACCCATCTCGGCCGGGAAGCTGATCTCGATGCCCGTGTCGGTACGGATCTTGTGATTGCGCACGGCCGCGCGCTCAACTTGCTTGCGCTCCACGGGAACGCGCTCAGGCACCTTCTCCTCAGTCAGTGCCGCGCGCACGCTCTCCTTGATAACTGGTTCGTCCTCAAAGACCTCATCGACGATATCCCAAGGCGGCAGCTCCTCGTCATCCTCGACTTTCTCGGCAACGGCAGCCTTAACCTTGGCGAGCGCCACGGCCGTGTTGGCACCGTGCTCCTCGGCGACTTCCTCGACCACACGCGTCACGGTGTCGATGACCTCCTTGCCCGATACCCCCGTGTCGCACTGCAGCAGGCCATCGGGAATGAGCATGCGATCCTCGCCGGCAATCTTGCGCTTCTTATCCACATAGCCGATCTCCATGGTGCTTGCACGCACGATTGCATAGCTCGGCACCTTTTGCGAGGGGTTCGGCAGAATGGCGTAGTGGCGCGCGATGTCGTTGCGCACCTCCCCCTCTTCGCGGCCCACTTCGTGCATAAAAGCCTGCTTGGAGCCCAGCAGCATCACGGCAAACCAGCGGGCATCCTCATCGTCGTCAAAATCAGCCACGAGCACGTCGGTGGACTCGGCTTTCTCGGCTTTGGTGAGCTCGGAGGAGATAAACTCCGCAATCTGCTGCGACAGGTCCACGAACTCGCGCTCGCCAAAGAAATAGCCCTTGAGCTCACCACCAAACGCAGAGTTCTCGGCAAACGTGGCGCGTTTGTTGTCGGCCGAGGTACGAGCGCGCCGCAGGTGCGTGGTTACGAAATTACGCACGGTGCGGCTCTCGATATCGAGCTCGCGCTGGCTCATAACGTTGACGGCAGAGTCAAAGTCCAGGATATGCAGAATCGCGTGATTGATTTTCATATACGGCATTCCGTTCTAGATCGATTTCGGCACGAACCAGTATAGCGGTCGATCCCGCCCCAGGCGCATCGAAGATTGGTGCAAACAAACCTGTCCCTAATGCATAAAAAAGGCGTCCGGGTCACATGGACCCGGACGCCTTTCATTGTAGCCTGTTGCTCAAACGAGCTTGATTTAGCAGGAGAAGTCGACGCTGTCGATGATGTCCTTGAGGGCCTTTGCGGAGGCGGTGAGCTCATGCTGCTCGTCATCGTTCAGCGGCACGGGGACGCGGCAGACAACGCCATCGCGGCCAACAACGGTCGGCATGGAGATGGCCAGATCGGACAGGCCGTACTCGCCCACCATAAGCGAGGAGACGGGCAGAACGGTCTGCTCATCGCGCATGACGGCAGTGCAGATGCGCTTGACAGCCATGGCGACGCCGTAGTAGGTGGCGTGCTTCTTCTCGATGATGGTGTAGGCGGAGTTCTTGACGTCCTCGGCGATGCGCTTCTCGGCGGTCTCATGCTCCAGGTGGCCGTGAAGCTCGCAGAAGGTGTTCAGCGGAACGCCAGCAACCTGAGCGCTGGACCAAGCGACAAACTCGGAGTCGCCGTGCTCGCCCATGACATAGGCCTGGACATCGCGCGGGTCAACCTCGACGTGGGCACCAAGCATCTGCTGCAGACGGCCGGTGTCGAGCACGGTGCCGGAGCCGATGACATGGCCCTCGGGCAGGCCGGACATCTTGATGGCAGCATAGGTCAGAACATCAACCGGGTTGGAGACGATTAGCAGAATGCCGTCGAAGCCGGACTTCTTAATCTCGGGGATAATGGACTTAAAGATGTTGACGTTCTTGTTGACCAAGTCCAGGCGGGTCTCACCGGGCTTCTGGGCAGCGCCAGCGGTGACGACGATCATGGCGGCGTCGGCGACATCGGAATAATCGCCGGCGTAGATCTTCATCGGCTCGGCAAACGTCATGCCGTGCGCGATATCCAGGGCCTCACCCTCGGCGCGGTTCTTGTCCACGTCGATGAGGACCATCTCGGAGAACAGACCGCTCTGCATCAGAGCGAACGCCGAAGACGAACCGACGAAACCGCAGCCGACAATAGCGACCTTCTTCTCGTTAACCATTAGAAACTCCCATCTCTCTCCACAAACAAGCCGCCCGGGAACGACCCGAGCGGCTTGCCGTAATCCCAATACATCCAATCGGGACTTTGATTATGCTCCTATTCGCAGCCAAAAATCGACCGTTTACCGAAATTGTTTGCAGAATTCGTAAAATAACTGCACGAAATCGGTTTCGAGCTATTGACGAGCCGAAATAGGTTTCTAATACAGGCCCGCCTCGCGAATGGCCTCGACAGCCAAAGCGATCTGATCGGGCGGCAGGACCAGTGCCATACGCACGTGCCCCTCGCCCGAAGGGCCAAAGCTCGCGCCCGGCGTCACCACAACGCCGGCCTTCTCCATAAGCTCCTCGCAAAACGCCATGGAATCGGTGCGACCACCGGGAAGCTTGGCCCACACAAACATAGAGCCATGCGCGTTGGGACGCTCCCAGCCCAGGCCCTCAAGACCGTCGCACAGGGCATCGCGGCGTTCCTGGTACTTCAGACGCTGCGCCTCGACCTCATCGCGCGGACCGTTCAGGCACGCGATAGCGGCCTTCTGAATCGGGAAGAACATACCAAAGTCGATCTGACCACGCAGCTTGGCAAAGGCCGAGACAACATCCTCGCGACCGACCAAAAAGCCAATGCGGGCACCGGTGACGTTAAACGACTTGGAAAGCGAGAAGAACTCCACACCCACCTCGAGCGCACCGGGATACTGCAAGAAGCTGCCACCCGGCTCGCCGTCGAACACGATGTCGGAGTACGCGTTGTCATGGACGATGAGCAGGTCGTGCTCGCAGGCGAAAGCGATGATCTCCTCGTAGACCTCGGGCGTGCCCACCGAGCCCACCGGGTTGGCGGGCAGCGACACGATCATATACTTGGCACGATCGGCCACCTCGGGATCGATACCCGCCACATAGGGCAGGTAATTGTGCTCGGCAACCAGCGGATAGTATTCGAGCTTGGCATCGGCGATCTTGGCACCCGCCTCAAAGACCGGGTAGCACGGATCGGGAACCAAAATAGTGTCACCCGGATCGAGCAGGGCCAGGCCCAAATGACCCACGCCCTCCTGCGTGCCGTTGCACGACTGCACCATGGACGGTGTAATGCCCGAAACGCCAAAGCGGCGCTCATAGTAGTCGCACACGGCTTGCTTGAGTTCCGGCAGGTCACGCAGGGCATACTTCCACATCTCTGGATCTTGGGCTGCCTGCGTGAGCGCCTCGACCACGTGGTCGTACGGCTTAAAGTCGGGCGTGCCCACGCTCATGTTATAAATGGTCTTGCCCTGAGCCTTCAGTGCGAGAAGCTTGTTGTTGAGCGAGGCGAAGACCTCCGCGCCAAAGCGGTCGAGACGCTGCGATGCCTGCATGGTGCCACCTTTCGATATAAAAAACGCGGCGCTCCGACAAGAGCGCCGCGCGATACGGGCCATCAGATTGCAAAAGTGTAACGCTTGCAACCCCCGCATTGGTTCAATTTGGCCAACCTTAGTCAATTGCATTAAGCGCGTCGATCTGCGCAAGCCACAGTCGCGAGCTGGCGTCACTTGGCATACGCCAATCGCCGCGCGGGCTGAGCGTCACCGAGCCCACCTTGGGACCATCGGGCAGGCAGCTGCGCTTAAACTGCTGGGCAAAGAAGCGACGGTAGAACGTACGCAGCCACGTGTGGACGGTCTTGGCGTCGTAAACGCCCTCGAAGCTCTTGAGCGCCATACGGTAAATCTTGCCCGGCTCAAAGCCAAAACGCAGCAGGTAGTAGAGGAAGTAGTCGTGCAGCTCGTACGGGCCCACCAAATCCTCAGTCTTCTGCGCAATCTCGCCGTCGCCCGTGGGCGGCAGAAGCTCGGGAGATACCGGCGTATCGAGGATATCGAGCAAGACCTCGGCAATGCGCCCGCCAAAGACATCGGCCGCATAGCGTACCAGATGGCGCACAAGCGTCTTAGGCACGCTCGCGTTGACGGCGTACATGCTCATGTGGTCGCCGTTATAGGTAGCCCAGCCGAGCGCCAGCTCCGACAGGTCGCCCGTGCCGATGACAAAACCGCCAGCCTGGTTGGCCAGGTCCATCAGAATCTGCGTACGCTCGCGGGCCTGGCTGTTCTCGTAGGTCACGTCCTGCACGGCCGAATCGTGCTCAATGTCCTTGAAGTGCTGTTCCACAGCCGCGTGGATCGAAACCTCACGGAAGCTCACGCCAAGGTCGCGAGCGAGCGACTCGGCATTCGACTTGGTGCGATGCGTCGTGCCAAAGCCGGGCATGGAGACCGCCGTGATACCCGTGCGCGGAAGCCCCAGCGCATCGAAGGCACGCACGGTCACAAGCAGCGCCAGCGTGGAGTCCAAGCCACCCGAAAGGCCGATGACCGCAGCCTTGGTACCCGTATGGGCAAGGCGGGTCTTGAGGCCCGCAGTCTGCAGATTGAGGATCGTCTCGCAACGCTCGGCCAGGTCGCCATGGTCAGCCGGCACAAAGGGCGCGCGGGGGAAGACACGGTAAATGTCGAGTGCATCGCGCAGGACAGGCTCGTCTGCCAGCACGCCCTCAAACGAAAATTCAACGGTTGTGGCCTCCGGCGCATCGTCGGTGCGCGTCCACGTCGTCGAGCGACGGCGCTCAGCCACCAGACGATCGAGATCGACGTCGGCGACGGCCATATCGCAGGTAAGCAGTTTGGTCGCGGCGAGCTTGGAGCCGTTTTCGTAGACGAGGTTCTCCCCCGCAAAGACCATGTCGGTCGTGGACTCGCCCTCGCTCGCGTCCGCGTAGGCATAGGCGCAGTACAGGCGCGCGCTCTGATTGGAGATAAGGCTGCGGCGGTAATCTGCCTTACCGATAATCTCGTCCGAGGCCGACGGGTTGAGAATCACCGTCGCACCGGCAAGCGCCATCTCGGTCGAAGGGGGCGCCGGCACCCACAGGTCCTCGCAGACCTCAACGCCCAGCACCATATCCTCGGCGCCTTCATCACAGCAGCGGTAGACAAGCCCCGAACCCAGCGGAACCGGACCCTGACCGGCAAACTCGACCCACACAGGATCTGCGGGCGCCGGAGCAAACCAGCGGCGCTCGTAGAACTCGCCATAGTTGGGCAGATACTTCTTGGCCGTAAGGCCCAAAAGCTCGCCCGCGCAGCACACGGCGGCGCAGTTGTAGATGTTTTCTGCCACCGCAACGGGCAAGCCAACGGTAAAGACAATCGGCAGCTCACGAGTCTCATCGAGGATATGCACCAGAGCAGCCTCGCAGGCATGCAGCAGCGTGCGGTTATGGAACAGATCGGCCGCGGTATAGCCGCACAAGTTGAGCTCGGGCAGCACCAGAGCACGGACGCCGCGCTCGACAGCCGCGCGAACAGCCACTAACGCAACCTCGGCATTGCCCTCGACATCGGCCACGCGAATCTGCGGCGACGCCGCCGCCACACGCAAAAAGCCATCGTTCTTATTAGCCGAAACGCAGCATTGCCTTGTTGATCTGGACACTGGAGGCCCCTTCTACCCTGAGATTCAGTCTAACGGACGTTCACATATCTCTAACTAGCCAAAGCAACCTCCCAGTTTACTGAGAGGCCAACCTGTGCTAAGAGCATGTAGTTCAAAAATATCTTTAATTAAAAAAGGAGAAATCGATAATCGACTTCTCCTTTAAGCGAGGCGAGTAAATTCCGAAACTAATGGCAGAATTTATCCATGTAGTCCTCAAAGTCGAACACTTCTACCACGACGCCCTCTTCCTGAAACTCTTTCAGCTGCTCCAAGAGATCTTTGTTAATAACGTCCATGCAGAAACCTCCTCTATCTAATCAATTGTAGTATATCTGCTTTCATGCAATTATCAACCAACTTGTTTAATTGCTCCTCGCTTGCCGATAGTCCCTCTTTTTTCAAAATGTCGCGCACCTCGTTCTTAGTAATCGGCTTTTCAAACAACGAAAGCAAAGCGAACGAAAAATCATTAACCGCACACATTCTATGGGTGGCACAACTCAGCAGTACTCTTAACCCCTCTTTTGAGCGTCCGACTTCTTTCACAAACGAACTTTTAACCAATTGAAAACCATTATCGTGCATTACATAATCGGCATCGATATTTGTATTCAGCAATCCATAATGCAACAGTTCTTCTATCGCCCTTGTCAGCTCGAGATCGCCCTGATCAAGGATAAGAGAAATGCTACAATCGGCCTCCAATAAACGGGCCAACTTAAGGTATACCAACTGGGAAACAGCATAGACATGATGGTATTCAGAATTATAGAAGTAGGCAAATGGCTCAACGAGCACGACAGAGGTCTTGGAATCCAGCCAGATTCGATCAGCTGGATTTAGACTAGTCAGCCGTCGCTTTACTTTGGTCAAATGTCCCTTATACCTGACAGCGTGAATAGAATCTAGGATCCAGGTCACCTCTGAAATATGAAGCCGCTGGGGCAAGTCAATTGTGTCGCTACCGTTTATGACTTCTTGCATATAAAAATCAATATGATGCTCATCAGATAAGGATTTTGCTTCATTTAAAGTTAAACCAGTGCCTGAAACATAATCCACTTCGAGGCGCAAATCCTCATATTGGGACTTCGGCATTACAGAGACACCATACTTATCGGGATGATTCCAAACATCCGACCCCATAACGAGACCAAAATTCGTAAATCCTCTCGTGGAATATGGAACACCACATACCTGTTTTGAATAATTCAAAACATTCTCTGTATAAGCTAAGGTGTTCAGAGCCTCTTCTTTAGTTTCGGTCGGAAAGCCAATCATAAAGAATAGATGAACAGGAATACCCGCATTGAGACAATCATGGATATTGCGATCAATCCAATCAACTCTCGTGTTCTTCTTCATTAGATCAAGAACTCTTTGGTTATATGACTCGAGGCCAAACTGAATCTGCCTACATCCACTTTGGTATATCTTGTTGAAAACGTCTGTACTTAGGGTTGGCGAGAACCTCGTTTCTCCATGCCAGAAAAACGTTTTTCCCGATGCGTTTATTTCATCCGCGAGTTGCTCCATTCTTTTGCCTTCGAATGTTTCATCCACAAAAGAGAAAACTCTCGTGCCGTATTTTTCATTTAACCGACACATTATTTCAAATACTCTCGATATAGGCATCTTTCGGTAACAACCACCGGTAGCACCGGGAATGGTGCAGAAGGCGCAATGATTAAAACACTGCCTAGTGTTAGCGCCGGGCGATTTTAGCCGCTAATAGTCAAACTATTTTGACCAATCCCG
>UQUG01000012.1 GCA_900544205.1 uncultured Collinsella sp. | reverse complement strand
CTAGAGTTCGCAGGCAACCTTGTAGCCGTCGCCGATGGCGTCGCGAATGTTGCCGCACTTGTTGGCGTCACCCAACACGTGGGTGGCAACACCGGCAGCGGCAAGGTCGTCGGCCAACTTGGTATTGGGACGATAGCCCATGGCAAGCACCAGCGTATCGGCATCGGCGATGGTGTGGACCTCGCCATCCTTCTCGTAGCTGATGGCGTCCTCGGTAATCTCGGTCACCTTGGCCTCGGTCAGCACGTGGACGCCCTTTGAGAGCATGCGCGTGATGAGCACCGCGCGACCGGCGCCGCCCTCGTTGGCGGCGAGCGTCTTGGTCATCTCGATAACGGTGACATCGCGATTGGCCGGCGACAGGTCGTTGACCAGCGGAGCCAGATAATCTGCCGTCTCGCAGCCAACGGTGCCGCCGCCCACAATGACGATCTTCTTGCCCGGGAAAGCCTTGCCACCCAGCAGGTCGTCAGCCGTCATAACCTGCTTAAAGCCCTGCATGAAAGCCGGAGCGATGGGCTCGGCGCCATAAGCCAGGACAACCTCGTAGCCCGCGTAGTCACGCTGAATGTCCTCGGCAGTAAGCTCGGTGCCAAATATGCACTTCACGCCCGCCTCGGCCAGACGACGGTACTGATACTTGATCACGCGGGTGAGCTCCTGCTTTGCCGGCGGAACGGCCGCGATGCGCATCTCGCCGCCCGGTTCGTCCTGCTTGTCCACGAGCACCACGTTGTGGCCGCGCTTGGCGGCAATGAACGCCGCCTCCATGCCCGCAGGACCAGCGCCCACAACCAGTACGTTCTTGGCCTCGGCGGCAGGCTCGTAACCGGCCTCGTCGCGCTCAACATCGGGGTTGACGGTGCAGGAGATACGCTTGCCGAACATAATGCCGTTCAGGCAGCGCAGGCAGCCAATGCAGGGGCGGATATCGTCGGCGTTGCCGGCAGCGGCCTTATTGCAGAACTCGGCATCGCACAGATTGGCGCGGCCCATCATGCAGATGTCGGCAGCGCCGTCCTCGATCAGCTCCTCGGCGATCCAGGCCTCGTTAATGCGGCCGACGGTGGCGACGGGAATGTTGACGTGCTTTTTGATCTCACGCGAGCAGGCGGCATGCGAGGCCTGCTGGGTACCGGCAGCGGGAATCGCAGAGCCGCGCTTGATGGTGGTGCCGCCCGACACGTGAATCATGTCGACGCCGGCCTTCTCCAGGCGACGCGAGACGTAAATCATGTCGTTGAGGGTCAGGCCGCCATCGGTGTACTCGTCGCCCGAGATACGAACGTCGATGATAAAGTCCTTGCCGCAGCGCTCGCGAATCTCGGCGATGACCTCGAGCAGGAAGCGCATACGGGCGTCGAGCGAGCCGCCGTACTCGTCGGTGCGCTTGTTGTAGAGCGGAGTCAAAAAGCCGCCGAGCATGCCGTGGGCGTGCGCCGCATGGACCTCGACGCCATCGACACCGGCCTTCTGCATGCGCACGGCAGCGTCGCCAAACTGGTGCGTGAGCTCGTGAATCTCGTCGACCGTGATGGGGCGCGGCGCCTCGCGGGCATAGGACGGACCCACAAAAGACGGAGCGATCAGGCGCGGCGTGCCCGGAATGTTAAAGGCCATGTAGGCGGGGTGGAAGAGCTGCGGCATGATCTTGCAGCCGTACTCGTGGACGGCCGCGGCGAGCTTTTCCCAGCCGGGGATAAACGTGTCGTCGTAGCAGCACATGTCACCCGGCAGATAGGTATAGGTGGGCTCGACCGTCACGACCTCGGTGATGATGAGGCCCACGCCGCCCTTGGCGCGGGCACGGTAATGATCGACCAAGTCATCGGTCACATAGCCATGATCGGCCAGGTTGGTGGACACCGGCGGCATAAAGACGCGGTTCTTGACCTCGGTTGTACCGACCTTGATCGGGCTAAAGAGCATCGGATAGGCAGAGGACTCCATACAGGCTTCCTTTCGTTTGAGCCGCTCGGCGGCAGTTGCTAACGTACCTATCGTATCAGTATCCGCTGCATTCGCACTCGCTCGCACTCCCCACCTTCAATCCCGACCCTCACAAAAAAGTTGCGGTGGAATACGGAGTAGATAAGACTTTTGACAGGCAAAACAGTCCGTATTCCACCGCAACTGATGGGCGGAGTGGAATTGAGGGCTCAGATAGTCAGTCATGCCCTCATCCGCCACTCCCTCACCTACAGCGCGCCGTCCAGCATAAGGTTCACCTTGAGCACGTTGACCGCGGGCTCGCCGAAGACGCCCAGGAATCGGCCCTTGGTGCACTGGGCAATGATCTCACGCACCTCGCCTTCGCTCTTGCCCGTGGTCTTCGCCAGGCGCGGTACCTGGTACTCGGCGGCATCCGGAGAGATCTCCGGGTCGAGGCCGGATCCCGAACACGTCACCAGGTCGACGGGCACAGCGTCCATATCGGCATCGGGGTTGGCGGCGCGGATCTTCTTCACGCGCGCATCCACAAGCTGCCGATACTCCTCACTCGCCGGGGACAGGTTGGACGGGGCACCATACGCCATGAGCTCGCCGTCTTCGCCTTCGACAATTGACACGTTCTGGATACGACCCCACATGTGGGCTTCGTCATCGAAGTTCTGGCCGATGAGCTCGGAACCCACAACCTTGCCGTCGACCGTAATAAGCGATCCGTTCGCCTGGTACGGAAACGCAAGCTGCGCGACGCCGGTCACCACGAGCGTGTATCCCAGGCCGCAGACGACGGTAAACAGCGCGAACACGCCAAGTGCGCGCGATGCGATACCTTTGAACATACAAACCTCCGTCTACATCATGCCGACGCCGAACAGGGTCAGCAGCATGTCGATGATCTTGATGAATACGAACGGCACCACGATGCCGCCCAGACCCCACACCAGCAGGTTATGGGTCAACAGCTGGCCGGACGGAACCTCGCGGTACTTGACGCCCTTGAGGGCCGCTGGAATAAGCGCGACGATGACCAGCGCGTTGTAGATGATGGCGGACAGCACGGCCGTCAACGGGTTGGTGAGGCCCAGGATGTTGAGGGCGCCCAGTCCCGGATAGATCGGAGAGAACAGCGCCGGGATGATGGCGAAGTACTTCGCCATGTCGTTGGCAACAGAAAAGGTCGTGAGCGAACCGCGGGTCATGAGCAACTGTTTGCCGATGCGCACGACCTCGATGAGCTTGGTGGGGCTGGAGTCGAGGTCGACCATGTTGCCGGCCTCCTTGGCGGCCTGGGTGCCGGTGTTCATGGCCACGGCGACATCCGCCTGCGCCAGCGCCGGCGCATCGTTGGTGCCATCGCCGGTCATGGCGACCAGGTGACCCTCGCGCTGGAACTCGCGGATCTTCTCGAGCTTGCCCTCGGGGGTGGCCTCGGCCAGGAAGTCGTCCACGCCCGCCTCGGCTGCGATGGCGGCCGCCGTGAGCGGGTTGTCGCCCGTCACCATGATGGTCTTGATGCCCATGCGGCGCAGATCGGCGAACTTCTCCTTCACGCCGGACTTGATGATGTCCTTAAGGTAGACGACACCCAGCACACGTCGGTCCTTTGCCACGACCAACGGGGTGCCGCCCACCTTCGCAATGCGCTCGACGGCCTCGTCGCACTCCTGGGAGAACACGCCGCCGGCTGCCTCCACATAGGTGCGCACGGAATCGGCCGCACCCTTGCGAATCTCGCTGTCGGCGTAGTTCACGCCGGACATGCGGGTGGCCGCCGTGAAGGGAATGAACTCCATGCCCTTGTCCTCGAGCGTACGGCCCCGCAGGCCGAACTGCTCCTTGGCGAGCACGACGATGGAGCGGCCCTCGGGGGTCTCATCCGCCAGAGAGGACAGCTGCGCGGCATCGGCGAGTTCCGCCGGATCGACACCGTCGACCGGAATGAACTCAGCGGCCTGACGGTTGCCCAAGGTGATGGTACCGGTCTTATCGAGCATGAGGATGTCGACGTCGCCGGCAGCCTCGATGGCGCGGCCGGACATGGCCAGCACGTTGGCCTCGTTCAGTCGGCTCATGCCGGCGATGCCAATGGCGGACAGCAGCGCACCAATGGTGGTGGGCGCCAGACAGACGAGCAAGGCAACGAGCGTGGTCACAGCGGTGGGGTTCGCCATACCGTTGAGCCCTGCAGAGAAACTCGAATAGCAGTACAGCGCGAGCGTCACGAGGATGAAGATGACGGACAGAGCAACCAGAAAGATCTCGAGCGCGACCTCGTTGGGGGTCTTCTTGCGGGCGGCGCCCTCAACCATGGCGATCATCTTATCCAGGAAGCTCTGGCCAGGCTCGCTGGTGATTTTCACCACAATCCAATCGGAAAGCACGGTGGTGCCGCCAGTGACGGCAGAACGGTCGCCGCCAGCCTCGCGAACCACGGGTGCAGACTCGCCGGTGATGGCCGACTCATCAACCGAGGCGGCACCCTCGATGACATCGCCGTCTCCCGGAATCTGCTCGCCGGCGCGCACGACCACCAGATCCCCGCGTGAGAGCTCGGTACCGGGAACGGCCGTGAAGCGGTCCTTATCCTCGACGGACTCGATGCGATGGGCCTCGACGTCCTTTTTCGCCGCGCGCAGGGAGTCTGCCTGCGCCTTACCGCGGCCCTCGGCAAGTGCCTCGGCAAAATTTGAAAAGAGGTCGGTCAGCCAGAGAATGACGGCAATGGCGATCACATAGTATGTGGGGACGCCGGCGTCCTGTACCCCAAAAATAGAGGCGATGGCCAGAATGGAGGTCATGGCGGCCGACAGCCACACCAAGAACATGACCGGGTTTTGGACCTGGACACGGGGGTCAAGCTTGGCAAATGAATCGCGCACCGCGCGGCTCATCATGTCTTTTTGCATAGCCATAAATCTGCGACTCCTTTACGCAACCATCTGGAAGAATTCGGCAACGGGACCAAGCGCCAACGCCGGGAGGAAGCTCAGGGCGCCAATCAGCAGAACGACGAATACCAGCAGGAACACGAACATGGCATTGGTGGTGGAAAGCGTACCGGCGCCCTCGGCGACCTTGCCCTTCCCGGCCAGCGAACCTGCGATGGCGAGCGTGCCCGCAATCGGCAGGAACCGCGCGAACAGCATCTCGATACCCAGCAGCACGTTGATCCACGGGATGTTGCAGTTCATGCCGGCAAATGAGGAGCCGTTGTTGCCGCCAGCCGAAGTAAGGGTGTACAGGACCTCGGAGAAGCCATGCGCCCCGCCGTTGTTGAGTTGGTCGACAAGACCGGGCACCATGCAGGCGATAGCGGAGCTCACCAGAATGGCGAACGGGGTGGCGAGACACAGAACCACCGCCCAGCGCATCTCGGTCGGCTCGATCTTCTTGCCCAGGAACTCGGGCGTGCGGCCGACCATAAGGCCGGCGATAAACACCGTGAGGATGGCGAAGCCGATCATGCCGTACAGGCCGCAGCCCACGCCGCCGAACACCACCTCGCCCAGCGCTATCTGGAGCATCTGGACAAACCCGCCGAGCGGGGTGTAGGAGTCGTGCATGGAGTTGACCGAGCCGTTGGAAGCAGCCGTCGTGAAAGCGGACCAGGTGGAAGAGGAGGCGATGCCAAAGCGGCTCTCCTTGCCCTCCATGTTGCCGCCCGCCTGGCCATCGGTCATCTCGATGTTAACCGCGTCACCATCTGCCAGCTGCGGCGTACCCATATGCTCGTTAACGGCGATAATGCCGGTAAAGACCACGAGCAGGATAAGCATCGCCGCGAAGATGGCCTTGCCCTGCTTGGTGTTCTTGACGCCGATACCGAAGGTGAAGCAGCAGGCGACCGGAATCAGCAGCAAGCTGGTCATCTCGATGATGTTGGTGAAGGCATTGGGATTCTCATACGGATGCGCAGAGTTCGCGCCAAAGAAGCCGCCGCCGTTGGTGCCGGACTGTTTGATGGCAACCTGGCTGGCCGCAGGACCCTGGGGCAAAAACTGCTCGGTGACCACGCGGGCGCCCTCGACAACCTTGCCGTCAACCTTGACCGTGTCGCCCTCGATCTGGGCGCCGTCGATGACGCTCCAACCGCCGTCTGCATTAGGCTGGACAGCGACAGGCTCTACGAGCTCAGCCTTCTGAGCCGGCTGAAAATTGGAGATAACGCCACCGGCAGCCAGGCAGATGCCGAACACGAGGTTCAGCGGGATGAGCACATACAGGACGGTGCGGGTGAGGTCAACCCAGAAGGAACCCAAACCCTGCTCCTTGACCTGACGGAAACCGCGGATGAGCGCGAACATGACCGCGATACCGGTGCCGGCGGACAAGAAGTTTTGCACGGTGAGGCCCATGAACTGCACAAAGTAGGACAGGGTGGTCTCACCGGAATAGGATTGCCAGTTAGTGTTGGTTATGAAAGAAACAGCCGTATTGAACGACAAGTCCCATGACACACCCGGCAGGTGCTGGGGATTGCCTGGCAAGAAGGACTGAAGCACCTGGAGTGCCACAAGAGCCACGAGGCCGATCCCCGAAAAGACCAGCACGCTCGCCAGATAGCGCCTACACCCCATCTGCTCTGCCGCGTCGATGCGAAGCAGACGATAGACGCCACGCTCCACAGGAGCAATCACAGGCGACAGGAACGTATGCTCACCATCCATGATATGGGCCATGAACCGACCGAGCGGAACGGCCAGGACGACGAGCACGGCAAAGTACAAGATGTACTGAATTGCAGCGTCCATAGTTTACGAATCACTCCTCATCAGAATGTAGATGTAATAGATAAAGAGTCCAATGCAAACGACTCCGATGATGGGAATGAGGATGTCCATTTACCGCCCCTTTCACGCGCGGTCCGATGTCTCGGACGCCTGTTCTCGCAAGCGTCTGGGGACAGTAAACGCTTCTAGGGATTAAAGAGGCATGAGGGCCGGGGCTCACGTCCTTAAGATGCCGTAAAGATGCAGGTAGAAAGCACTATTGCGGCTGCAGTGCGCCTATACTCGACCTTCGCGAGCATACAGTGGCTTCCTCACCGCGTATGCACGCATGGACAACGCTTCAGAAAGGCTACGCTATGCAGCGCGACGCATCGGACACTCGCGTCAATCCAGACCTCATCCTCAAGGCAATTGAGAAAGACGAGGTCGCCGATGACGCTCGAACCAGCCGGGGACACCTCAAGATTTTCTTTGGCTACGCTGCTGGCGCGGGCAAAACCTATGCGATGCTTCAAGCCGCCCACGCCGCCAAGCGGCGAGGTGTCGACGTCGTCGCGGGATACATCGAGCCGCACGAACGTCCGGCAACTGCCCATCTTGCACAAGGGCTTGAGAACGTACCCTGTAAACTCATCGAGCACAACGACATTGTGCTCAGCGAGTTCGATCTAGATGCGGCTATCGAACGCGCCCCTCAGCTCATCCTTGTCGACGAGCTCGCCCATACGAATGCGCCGGGGTCTCGCCACGACAAACGCTATCGAGACGTCGAGGAACTTCTACATGCGGGCATCGACGTCTATACGACCGTGAACGTTCAGCATATCGAGAGCCTAAACGACATGGTTGCATCCATCACCGGCGTTGTCGTGAGCGAACGAATCCCCGACCGTATCTTCGATGATGCCGACCAGGTCGAGCTCGTCGACATAGAGCCCGAAGACCTACTTGAGCGCCTTCGCGCCGGCCTCGTCTACCGTCCCGCGCAAGCCGACCGAGCGCAACAGCATTTTTTTACCGTCGAGAACCTCACCGCACTCCGAGAAATCGCGCTGCGCCGCTGCGCCGATCGCACCGGCCGCCTCACAGACGCCGCACGCGTGCTGGGAAACCGTGACTACTACACCAGGGAGCGTATCTTAGTCTGTGTCTCCCCGGCGCCGACCAATCCCCGCATTGTCCGTGCCGCCGCACGCATGGCGAAAGCGTTTCACAGCGAGCTCGTCGCCCTGTTCGTAGAGAGCCCACGCACGCAAGCCATGAGCGATAATGAGCGCGCCAAGCTTGCAGCCAATATCGCCCTAGCCGAGCAGCTCGGAGCACATATGGAAACCGTCTATGGCGACGACATCGCGTTTCAGATCTCCGAGTTCGCACGCCTGTCGGGTATTTCGAAGATCGTCATGGGGCGCACGGGCGAGCGCAGCAGCGTCCGTCAGGCCCTCTTCGGCCGTAAGTCTCTCGTAGAACAGCTCATAACATTCGCCCCGAACCTCGACATTTACATCATTCCAGACCAGTCGACTCCGCCCTCCCGGCCCAAAGGACACCGCCGTGCGCTCGCCCTGCAGCCGCCCAGCAGCCGAGACGCGCTTCGCACGTTGGCCCTCTCTCTTGTCGCCACGGCGATCGGCACGGCTTTCCGCCATCTGGGATTTGCCGATTCCAGCATCATATCCCTCTATATCCTCACGGCCCTGCTGACCGCCGTCACCACGACGGGGCGTATCTGCACGATCGTATCGAGCGTGCTCTCTGTAGTGCTTTACAACTTCTGCTTCGTCACGCCTCTGTTTTCGCTCGCCAGCTACGACCGAAGCTATCTGGTCACGTTCGTCATCATGTTCGCTACCGCTATGGTCGCCGGCGAGTTAACTGCGCGCATCGCCGACAACGCCCGTACCTCCGCCGAGAACGCATTCAAAACGCGCGTACTCCTCGAAACGAACCAGCTCTTGCAGCAAGCCCATAGCGCGGAGGAGTGCGCCCGCGTCACCATGAACCAACTCATCAAACTGCTAAAACTCGACGTGGTCTTCTATGCCGCTGAACATGGCACGCTCGGCAAGGCGCTCTATGAGTCCGCTGGCACCGAAAACCGATCCGCGTCGCTGCTCACCGACTACGAGCGCGCCGTTGCAACCTGGACCTACACCAACAACAAGCGCGCGGGCGCAAGCACGCGGACCCTGCCTGAGGCGCACTGTCTCTACCTCGCGGTTCGCACCGGCGACAAGGTATTCGGTGTCATCGGCATCGCCCTGGAGGGGCACGAGATCGAAGCCTTCGAGCATTCGATCGTCCTATCTATCGTAGGTGAATGCGCCTTGGCGCTCGAAAGCGACCAGGCGGCGCAAGAGCGCGAAGAGGCTGCGGTCTTGGCGAAAAACGAGCAGCTGCGCGCCAACCTTTTGCGCTCCATCGGCCACGATTTGAGGACACCCCTCACGGCTATATCCGGATCTGCGGCAATCCTTCGGAAGAGCGACGAGAAGCTCAGCCTCGAACAACGCTGCGATCTCGCCGATGCCATCTACGACGATTCCCTCTGGCTTATCGATACCGTGGAGAACCTCCTCGCCATCACACGCGTCGAGGACGGCACCATTCGCCTCAACTTAACATCCGAGCTCATCGACGAGGTCATCGAGGCCGTCCTCAGCCATGTCGCCCAAGCATCGCATGGACGTGCCGTCACCATCGAGCACACTGACGACATCCTGCTGGTACGCATCGACGTCCATCTCATCATGCAGGTGCTTACGAATCTCATCATGAACGCCTTCAAATACACGCCCGAGGACTCGACTGTCGCCATCAGCGCACGTCGCGAGGGTGCGTTCGTCGTGGTGAACGTCGCAGACGATGGACCGGGTGTGGCAGACTGCGACAAGCCTCATATCTTTGAGCGCTTCTTCACCTCAAGCAATACGCGGCCCGTGGATTCGCGTCGAAGCATCGGCCTTGGACTGTCGCTCTGCCGCTCCATCGTGGAGGCGCATGGCGGCGTCATCGAAGTTCGCGACAACCACCCCCATGGGGCCGTCTTCCGTTTTACCCTGCCCGCCGAGGAGATCGAGATTCATGAATAATGCCGCTAAGCCACGCATCCTTCTGGTCGAAGATGACCTGACCGTTCAAAACCTCGTTTCGACCGCGCTTGACCTCCACGGCTATGTCGTGAGCAAGGTTTGCAACGGCCAGGCCGCCATCATGGATGCGGTGTCGCACGGTCCCAGCCTCATCATGCTCGACCTAGGCCTTCCCGACATTGACGGCATCGAGGTCATCACGAAGATCCGAAGCTGGTCGGCAGTCCCCATTATCGTCATTTCGGCGCGCACCGAAGATTCCGACAAGATTGCAGCACTTGACGCAGGGGCAGACGACTACCTCACCAAGCCCTTTTCTGTGGATGAGTTGCTCGCGCGCGTCCGCGCGAATTTGAGGCGCTCCTCGATGGCGTCGAGCGAGTCGACAGAAGCGAGCACGTTCGACAACGGTCCGCTGCATATCGACTACGCCGCGGGATACGCGACGAAAGACGGGCGCGAGCTCTCGCTCACCCCAACCGAGTATAAATTGCTCGTCCTTCTGGCGAAAAACGTCGACAAGGTGCTCACCCACACCTTCATCACCCGCGAGATATGGGGCACGAGCTGGGACAGCGATCTGGCGAGCCTGCGCGTGTTCATGCGCACCCTGCGCAAGAAGATCGAGGCAGACCCCTCTCACCCCAAGATGATTCAGACGCACATGGGTGTCGGGTACCGCATGCAGCGTCTCTAGCCCACCCCACAAAAAGTTGCGGTGGAATACGGAGTAGATAAGGCCTTTGACAGCCAAAACAGTCCGTATTTCACCGCAACTGATTTAACGAGGCCCCAAAATACTCTTCGACTCGCCGCGCTCTCCCTCAAATGCGCAAAGCGCCCCGCGAACGGATGCTCGCGAGGCGCTTGGATGTCTGGACCTTATTTGATACCGCGGCCCAAGTCTTCGGCGATTTTGTCCACGCCCTTAAGTGCGGCGCACGTCTTTTTGTTGGAGCAATGCCCCGTGCAAACGCCACCCTGAGCGCAGTCGGCGCAGGTGCCCTTGCGGTAGATGCGCACGCATACCGCGACAAACGCAATGCCGATAACAGCCAGTACAACAATATCGATAGGTGCCATAGCAAGCCTCCTCTAGTTAACCATCACTTACTTTACCCCATTCTCCACCTACCAAATAGGGACAGGTTTATTTTGGTCGGTTTTATCTGCGGAAACGCCACATCTTACTTCTGGAGCAAAGCAATCTGTCCCCCCATTGCGTCAAAAAGCCCGAGTGTCACTGAGACACCCGGGCTCGTGGAAAGGGGTTGATCCTTATTCGGACTTAGGCGGAAACTGCAGCGGAAGAAGTGTTGGTCTCGTCCTCGTCGGTCCAAGCGTGCTTGGGCATAGGACGGAAAATCTGGAAGAGCATCGCGACCAGCAGCACGATAGCCACAACCGTCCAGAAGCCAAACTGCCCAAGGACAAGCAGGTTATAGAACTGGTTGATGAACAGGCCGATCACCCAAGCGAAGGCGCACTCGTAGCCGAGGGCAATCGCGGTCCACTTGCCGGAATTCATCTGGTTGCGGATGGTACCCATAGCGGCAAAGCACGGAGCGCACAGCAGGTTGAACGCGCCGAAGGCAACGCAGGCGCCCATGGTGGGGAACATGCCGGCAAACGCGGTCCACAGGCTCGGGTCGGTCTCGCCCGCGTCGGCGACGGACAGCAGCGAGCCGGCGGTGGCGACAACGTTCTCCTTGGCGAAGAGGCCAGAGACAGTCAGCGCGGTTGCCTGCCAGGTGCTAAAGCCGAGCGGGGCGAAGATCCAAGCGACCAGGTTGCCCAGCATGGCGAGCACGGAGTAGTCCATGAACTCCTCGGGGATGCCGTCCATCGCAGGCAGGAAGCCAAAGGAGCCGTTGTAGCTACCAAAGTTGGAGAGGAACCACACCACGACGGTAGAGGCGAAGATGATCGTGCCGGCCTTCTTGATAAAGGCCCAGCAGCGCTCCCACACGTGCAGCGCCCAGGAACGGATCGCCGGGAAGTGGTAGGCGGGAAGCTCCATGACAAACGGGGTCGGACGGCCGGCGAAGAGCTTGGTCTTCTTGAGCATCAGACCCGAGCCGATGACGGCAAAGACGCCAAGGAAGTAGAAGAGCGGGCTGATCCATGCGGCCGTGGTGGAAGAGTCACCGATGATGGAACCCATGAGCAGGGCGATGATCGGCAGCTTAGCGCCGCAGGGAATAAACGTGGTGGTCATGACCGTCATACGGCGGTCCTTCTCGTTCTCGATGGTCTTGGTAGCCATGACGCCGGGGACGCCGCAGCCCGAAGACACGAGCATAGGAATGAAGGACTTACCGGACAGGCCAAAGCGACGGAACACGCGGTCCATGATGAAGGCGACGCGGGCCATGTAGCCGCAGTCCTCCAGGAAGGACAACATCACGAACAGCAGGAACATCTGCGGCACAAAGCCGAAGATAGCGCCCAGGCCGCCGACGATACCGTCACAGACGAGCGAATCGACCAGGCCACCGTCCTCGGTACCACCCGCCACAAGCGCGTCGTGGACCATGGTGGTAATACCCGGAACATACGGGCCATACTCCGCCGGGTCAACCGAATCGGCGTCGTCGCCAGCGGCCTCGACAGCTGCGTCGTAGGCATCGCGGCCCTGGCCGAGCACATACCAGCCGTCGGTACCGAAGAGCTGGTCGTTGGTGAAGTCGGTCACCGTGCCGCCCAATGTGGAAACGGCGATGTAGTACACGCAGAACATGATGACCACAAAGATCGGCAGACCCAGGATACGGTTGGTAACCACGCGGTCGATCTTCTCGGAAGTGCTCATCTTGGCCGGAGCCTTGGTGAGGCACTCGTCGATGATGTGGGCAATGACGCCGTAGCGCTCGCCGGTGATGATGGACTCGGCGTCGTCATCGCAATCCTGCTCGCACTGGGCGACCAGCTGCTCCACGCGAGCGGCCTTCTCCTTGGTGAGGTTGATGAGTTTGCAGGCGTCTGCATCACGCTCGAACAGCTTGACGGCGTAATAGCGGCGCTTGTTGGCGGGAACGCTCGCCGGAAGGTTGTTCTCGATGTGGTCCAGAACGTCCTCGATGGAGGAATCGAACTTGTGCTCCGGCACCTGGCCCTTAGAAGCAGCGGACTTCTTGACCTGCTCGAAGAGCTCCTTGATGCCCTTGTTCTTAAGAGCGGAGATCATCATAACCGGGCAGCCGAGCTTCTTGGAAAGCTTGTCCGTATCGATCTTGTCGCCGTTCTTCTCGACCAGGTCGGCCATGTTGAGGGCAACGACCACGGGCAGGCCGGTCTCGATAACCTGAAGCGCCAGGTACAGGTTACGCTCGAGGTTGGTGGCATCGACGACTTGGACGACGACATCGGGCTCGCCGCTCATGAGGTAATCGCGCGAGCATTGCTCCTCGGGGCTGTAGGGGGAAAGCGAGTAGATGCCAGGGAGGTCCGTGATGGTAACGTTCTTGTCGCTTAGGAGCTTGGCTTCCTTTTTCTCAACCGTGACGCCGGGCCAGTTGCCAACGTAGCCGTTGGCGCCGGTGATCAGGTTGAAAAGCGTGGTCTTGCCGCAGTTGGGGTTACCCGCCAGCGCGACATGGATCTGAGAATCCGCCATTCAATCCTTCTTCCTTGTGTGCCTGCGCTGCTTTCTCCGCGCAAGCTGGATGATGTGCTTCAAAGTTGCAGCATTAAGTTAGAAATACCTAACTTTATCTGCAGAAATACACGTCGCGAGCCCTTACTGGACCTCGACGACGGCCGCCTCCTCCTTGCGGATGGAAAGCTCGTAGCCGCGCACGTTGATCTCGACCGGATCACCGAGCGGTGCAACCTTCACGACCTTGAACGAAGTGCCCTTGATGAGCCCCAGGTCCATAAGGTGGCGGCGAAGCGCACCCTCACCGTGAAGCTTGACGATGGTGGAGCTCTCGCCCACCTTAACGTCACCCAACGTCTTCATTTACTTGTCCCCCTTTCGGTTTTTTTGAAATGCTGCGGACTAACCGACGGTCATGATGTGCATGGCAACCTTGGAATCGATACCAAAGCGTGCGCCCAGCACGGTGACGATGATATTGGCGCCACTCGAGCTCACCACGTGGATTTCGTTGCCCTCGACAAAGCCGAGGTCCTTGAGGTGGTGCTTCATGTCCTCATTGCCCTTTACGCGAGACACGCGCACGGTTTCGCCCGCTTTTACCATCGAAAGCGGCATGGCCGGCATCTGCGGTCCGCAAGACATGAGTGAGCTCCTAACGTCGGTTCGTCCTCAACATCGACGCGGTAAAAGTTAACCACGTCTATGTTCGCTTTAGTAAACTAGCACGTGGTTAACTTTTTGGAAAGGGTCCCCATTCAGATTTCGAAAAAGTTTCCTATACGAAACAAAAGAGGCACCGCAAAGACCATCTCTTTGCGGTGCCTTTTGATACCAATATAAATGTGACAAAGGGACTGTCCCTTTGTCACATTGTTACGGTTAAAGCGAGAGGTTTCTGATCGACGTTACGCAGGAAGCCTCATCCACGCCCGAAACGCGGAACACGACGTCTTCGCCACATTCGCCGCAGAGCGCCATGAGCCCTATAACGTCGCGGCCATCCGTGTGGCGATCGCCGATACTGACTGACACGTCGCTACGATGCTTGGCAATGATGTCATAGAGCAGCGCAACCGGGCGGGCATGTAATCCCAACGGATCTTTAATCGTCTTTGTAAACTCGACCATGTCCCCTCCCGCGGCATCGCACATTCGGCCGGCAAAACCCAGCCACGTGGTAGCTATTGTACGTTACCGGCGCACCCCCGTTCCGAAAAAAACGAGGGAAGGCACGCGTCCTTCCCTCGTTACAGGCAATATGTAGCCGCTTGCCTACATCAGACGCAGGCTGACGTCCTTGAGCTGAGCGCCGGAAACGGCACTCGGGGCGCCCGACATGAGGTCGGAGCCGCTGGCCGTCTTGGGGAACGCCATGACGTCGCGGATGGAGTCGGAGCCGGTGAGCAGCATGCACACGCGGTCCAGGCCCAGAGCGAAACCGCCCATCGGGGGCGCACCAAACTTGAGCGCCTCCATGAGGAAGCCGAACTGCGACTCGGCACGCTCCTCGGTAAAGCCCAGAAGCTTGAGCATGGACATCTGCATCTCGGCGTTGTGGATACGCATACCGCCGCCGCCAGCCTCAAAGCCGTCCATGACAAAGTCGTAGGTGCAAGAACCAGCCGCCAGCGGATCGGCCTCGATCTTGGCGATGTCGGTCTCGGTCGGCAGGGTAAAGGGCTGGTGCTCGGCAGCATAGGCCTTGCGATCCTCGTCCCAATGGAACAGCGGGAAGTTGACGACCCACAGGAAGTCGTGGCCCTCGCGCTTGATCTCGAGCGCGTTGGCCATGTGGGAACGCATGCCGCCCAGGATCTCGTCAGAGAGCAGGCGCGGGCCGGCGGCGAACATCACAAGGTCGCCGGGCTCGACGTCCATGCGCTCGCGCAGAGCCGCCATCTCCTCGTCCGAGAAGAACTTGACGATGGGGCTGTTGATGGAGCCGTCCTCGCGGAAAGCGATCCACGCCAGACCCTTGGCGCCAAACGTGGAGGCCACGCCGGCAAGCTTATCGATCTTGGCACGTGCCCAGGCACCGGCGCCCTTGGCGTTGATGGCCTTGACGACAGAGCCCTCCTCGTTTGCGGCAGTCGCAAAGACCTTGAACTTGGAGTTGGCAAAGATGTCGGTCAGGTCGACCAGGTGCATACCGTAGCGGGTATCGGGCTTGTCGGAGCCATAGGTGTCCATGGCATCCCAGTAGTTCATGCGACGCAGCGGCGTGGGCATCTCGACACCCATGCGACCGAAGGCATCGGCAAGAACCTCTTCGAGCGCGCTCATGACATCGTTCTGGTCCACGAAGGACATCTCGATATCGACCTGGGTGAACTCGGGCTGACGGTCGGCACGCAGGTCCTCGTCGCGGAAGCACTTGGCAACCTGGTAGTAGCGCTCGACGCCACCGACCATGAGCAGCTGCTTCAGGAGCTGCGGGGACTGCGGCAGGGCGTAGAAGTTGCCCGGCTGAATACGGCTGGGAACGATGAAGTCGCGGGCGCCCTCGGGCGTGGACTTAAACAGGGAGGGCGTCTCGACCTCCATGAACTCACGGTTGTGCAGTGCCTCGCGAATGGCAAAGGTGAAGTCGGAGCGCAGCTTGAGGTTGGCCATCATCTCGGGACGGCGAAGGTCCAGATAGCGATAGCGCAGGCGGGTGTCCTCGCTGGTCTCGATGCCGTCCTCGATCTGGAACGGCGGGGTGACGGACGTGTTGAGCACCTCGGCGTGGTCGGTCAGGACCTCGATCTCGCCGGTCGCGAGCTTGGTGTTGGTGGTCTCCTCGCCACGAGCGCGCACGACGCCGTGGATCTTGATGGGCCACTCGGGACGCATGGTCTCGGCGATCTTAAAGGCATCGCCGTCGGAGTGCTCGGGGTCGAAGGTGAGCTGCGTGATGCCCTCGCGGTCGCGAAGGTCGCAGAAGATAAGGCCGCCGTGGTCGCGGCGACGGCTCACCCAACCGGTGAGGGTGACCTCTTCGCCCACGTTCTCGAAGCGAAGCTCGCCACAAGTACGGGTGTGCATGGAATGCTCGTCAATGGGACGGGTCTGGCTCATACCAGTGATCCTCCTTTATGGATCTGTGCCGCCCCGTGTCGTTCCGGGCGGCGTCGTACAGATTTGCCCAGCCTGCGTAAACCGCGCAGCCGGACATGGCGTTCTATCTTATCTCACCCGCGTCGATGTGCCACGAAAAAGTAGCTCTTGCCCAAAGACTTGACGGAGACGAAACAATTGACGCACCGTGGCCGTCGCCCAGGCGTGCGGCGTGCGACAATGTGCCCCAATACAACTGCACTCGGAAAGGCCCGCCATGACTGCACGCCTCATCGTTATGGATATCGACTCCACGCTCATCAACCAGGAAGTTATCGACCTGTTGGGCGAGGAGGCCGGCGTAGGCGAGCAAGTGGCGCAGATCACTGAGCGCGCCATGCGCGGCGAGCTCGACTTTAAGCAGGCGCTCGAGGAACGTGTAGGGCTGCTTGCCGGCCTGGACGAGAGCGTGTTCGAGCGCACCTTTGAGCGCGTGACGTTTACCCCCGGCGCGCTGGAGCTTGTGCGCTCGGCGCACAGCAAGGGCTGGAAGGTCGGCGTGGTAAGCGGCGGCTTTCACGAGGTCGCCGACAAGATCGTGGCTGCCGCGGGTATCGACTTTTGTCTGGCCAATCGTCTGGAGGTCGTGGACGGCAAGCTCACCGGTAAGTTAGCTGCCGACATTGTGACCAAGGAGTCCAAGCTCATCCAGCTGCTGGATTGGGCGGTTGGGTGCGGCGTCGACATAGCCCATACCGTCGCGATCGGCGACGGCGCCAACGACATCCCCATGATTCAGGCCGCGGGCACGGGCATCGCGTTTTGCGCCAAGCCCAAGACGCGCGAAGCCGCCCCATTTGCCATCGACGAGCGCAACCTGATGCTCGCCATGGACATCATCCTGCGTGACTAGCAAGTTCGACTAACAATTGAATCAGTCTGTCCTATAGTTTCCGAACAATTTTGTCTTAGTGTTCGGAAACATACCCTTTGAGTGCTAGACTTTGCGCCGTCGAAGGGAACATATATGGATAAGCGAGATCTAGAGCAGCTGCTGAGCGATGTTGCCGGCGGATCAGTCACCCCCGCCGACGCCCTTACGCGCATCCAGACGGCTCCGACCGCCGATTTGGGCTTTGCGCAGCTCGATCTTTCGCGCGGGGTGCGCCAGGGAGCCGGCGAGGTTGTCTACGGTGCGGGTAAAACCGCCAAGCAGATTGCCGCCATTATCGAAGCGCTGCGCGATGCCGGCCAGGAGCGCATCCTGGTCACACGCCTGGACAGCGAAAAAGCAGCCCGCATCTCGGAGCTCCTCGACAACGGCATCGACCTGGGATATGTCCCGGACGCGCAGCTCGCCCTCGTGGGCGGCAAGCCCTCCCCCACCGGTAACGGACGCATCGTCGTCGCCTGCGCCGGCACGAGTGACTTGCCCGTCGCCGAGGAAGCCGCGTTGACGGCCGAGTTCTATGGCAACGAGGTCGACCGCCTCTACGACGTAGGCGTCGCCGGCCTGCACCGCTTGCTCGCGCATGCCGAGGAACTTGCCCAGGCGCAGGTGGTCATCGCCATCGCCGGCATGGAAGGCGCGCTGGCGAGCGTTATCGGCGGCCTGGTGAGCTGTCCGGTCATCGCCGTTCCCACCAGCGTGGGCTATGGCGCGAGCTTTGGTGGCGTAGCCGCACTGCTCGCCATGCTCAACTCCTGCGCCAGCGGCGTTTCGGTCGTCAATATCGACAACGGCTTTGGTGCCGCCTACCAGGCAAGTCTTATCAATCATCTGAGCGCCGGCACACCCCGCGCCCGTTAAGGAGCATTCCATGTCCAACCATCAGCACACGCTTATCATCGACGGCACCTCGGGCATCAGCGGCGACATGACCGTCGCGGCCCTGCTCGACCTGGGCGCCAGCGAGGAGCACCTGCGCGAACAGCTCGCCACGCTGCCGGTCGACGGCTTTGAGATTGCCGTTACGCGTGCAAACAAGCATGGCATCGACGCCTGCGATTTCGACGTCCAGCTGGCAGAGGAGCTCGAGAACCACGACCACGACATGGCCTGGCTCTACGGCAACGAAGCAGCTGCCGAGCATATGCATGAGCATGAGCATCACCATCATGACCATGACGAGCACGAACACGAACACTGCCACGAGCATGAACACGTGCACTGCCACGAGCATGATCATGAGGCCCACGACCATGGCCACGAGGACCATCATCACGCCCACCACCATCACCACCGTTCTTTGGCGGACGTCACCGCCATCATCGATGGCTCGCAGCTAAGCGATGGCGCCAAGCGTCGTGCCCTCGCCATTTTTTCCGTACTCGCTGCTGCCGAGGCCAAGGCTCACGGCAAAACGCCCGACACCGTCCTGTTTCACGAGGTGGGCGCCGTCGACTCCATCGTCGACGTCTGCTCTGTCGCCATCTGCCTCGACGACCTGGGTATTGAGGATATCGTGGTCGAGTCGCTCTCCGAGGGCCACGGAACCATCCGCTGCGCCCACGGCCTCATGCCCATTCCCGTCCCCGCTGTCGTCAACCTATGCCAAGCAGGCAATATCGCCCTCACGCCCGCACCGGTCGCCGGCGAGCTCGTGACGCCCACGGGCGCCGCCATCGTCGCCGCACTGCGCACGTCCGAGCACCTGCCGGCCCGCTACCGCATCGAGGCCGTCGGCTACGGCACCGGTAAGCGCCCCTACGAGGGTTGCTCCGGTACGCTTCGCTGTCTGCTCGTTCACGCGGACGCATAGCCATGGATGCCCGCAAGGCAAAAAGCCGCGCTGCCATCGTTGCGGCGTTCTCCGAGCTGCTGCGCGAAGAGGACTACGGCAAGATCACCGTCGGCGACATCATCGCTCGCGCCCATGTGGGTCGGGCCACGTTCTACGGCCTCTTCAAGAGCAAAGATGACCTGCTCGCTGAGCTCGTGTGCGATATCTGCACCCATGCCCTCGACGATGACGGTACGCCCCTCGACGACCCACTCGTGCAGGTCGAGCATATTCTCAACAATCTATGGGAACGTCGCCAGGGCGTCCGAGCGCTGGTAGCCGGCGCCGGCTCACGCGTCTTCGCCGACTGTCTCCGCAAGACCATCATGTCGCGCGCAGCCGAAACCGTCCCCGTCGAACCCGCAGGCCCCGCCGCCACCATGGACCGAAGCTTCCTACTACACCACATAGCCTCAAGCTTCGTAGGAATGGTCCAATGGTGGGCCTGGCACAACTTTCAAGCAGATAAGGCCGAAGTAGCCAAAGACTACCTCTCAGCCATTAAGCCTCTCTTCAACTAAGTAAACCCCTCATTCCAAAGCCCCGCCCCCAACCCAAAGCGCGATACATCCCAAAGTGTCAGCAGCAGCCCAACGTCCCCACCAGCAACAAGCCCCTCCCATCCAAATTCAGATATATATGTTGGGTTGCTTGCACGAACGCAATAAAGACCCCGCAGCTGCCCGCATGGGGTAACTTCCCAGCGCATTCCGCAGGACGCAAAAAGGCTCGCCGCACGAAGTGCGCAGCGAGCCTTTTTGCATGTCCGAGGACGCGCTGGGAAGTTACCCCATGCGGCCAGCGGACAACTATGTAGCCTCAGACTAGAACATGCCCAAGAAACCATGCACAAACAGTGCAGCCAGAGCGGCACCGACAAACGGCGCGATGCCAGGAACGAGCAGGCCGTACTTCCAGTTGTTGTCAGCCTTGTTCTTAATCGGCAGCACCTGATAAGCCATGCGAGGACCAAGGTCACGAGCCTGGTTCATGGCGAAGCCGGTGATGCCGCCCATGCCCATGCCAACAGCCCAAACGATCAGGCCGACGCAGATGGCGAGCATCAGGACGTTCTCGCCGGCGCGGCTAGCGGCAGCAAGGATGGCGCTGATGAACACAAAGGTGCAGATAGCCTCGCAGAAGAAGTTACGAGCATAGTTCGCACCCTCGGTGGTGGGGTTGGTCGAGAAGATGTTGCGCTGGGCAATAGGGTCGACGACGCCCTCGGAAGCCTTGAACTCATCGGCATACATAAGCCAAGCGATTACGGCGCCCACAAAGCCGCCGAGCATATCGGCAATCATGAAGGGGATGCAGCTGCTCCACGGCACCAAGCCTACGATGCACTGGGCAAGCACCATGGCAGGGTTCATGCACACGGCACCGCCAAAGACAAACAGGCAGACCGAGATGCCAAAAGACCAAGTGGTGATGGCAAACATATGGCCGGAACCCTGATACTTGGTGCCCTTGAGCACGGTATCGCAGTGCACGCCCACGCCAAAGATGATCATGAGGGCCGTTGCGCCGAATTCGCAGAGGAGTTTGGTAAGCATAAAACCTTATCTTTCTTGTCGGTTATAAACGATTCGTTTAGGCCGCGTACTAGTGCTGAGCGACGACAACGCCCAGGCCATCGGGAATGACGGCCACCTTGGCATCGGCACCCTTCATCTCAAAGGCGAGCTTGAGCGCCTCATCGAGGGTGTTAACCGGCGTCATGTGCATATCCTTGATCATCTGGTGATCGCACAGGTCGGTAACCATGATCACAGGATGATGCGCCAGGATGCGGGCAAAGATCTGGCTCGTCCACTGATCGGGCAGGGTCTCATCCTTGGGACGATCGATGCAGGCGCGCTCAAACTCCGCCGGGTCGTTGTCGGCGATGTTGTGATAGAAGCCCTCGCCGCCGTGACCGTCGGCACAACCGGCGACATCGATGATCACGCCACCCTCGGGAAGCGTGGCCTCGGCAGAGCACATGCCCTTCACGGCCTGGTAGATGTTCTGGTCGAGCGGGTAGCCGCCGTTGGTGGTGATGGCAATCTCGCACTCGACGGGCTCAACGCCGGCAAGGCTCTTCACGAACTCGCAGCCGGCCTCGTGCGCCTTGTGGATGTCGCCGGCAAAGGAGCCGATGACCTCGTGCTTGCCGTTGAGCACCACGTTAAGCACAAAGGCAAGGTGAGCCATCTCGGCGGCAGCAAACATGTCCTCGCTCACGTGGTTGTGGCACAGGTTGCCGGCACGCGAATGAGAATCGTTCACAAACTGGCCGTTGTGGTTGTACATGATGGTCTTGTAGCTGGCGATGCCAGGCAGGACGGACTTGCGGCTGCCGGAGAAACCAGCAAAGAAGTGCGGCTCAATAAAGCCCTCGGCAAGCAGCAGATCGCAATCGACGGCAATCTTGTTGATGATGCACTCGCCACCAGAAGGCAGGGTGCCGATCTTTTTCATCATGCTGTCGTCAGTCGCGACGTGCATAACGATTTCCTCGTTGGCAACGATCTCCTCGCCGTACTTGTTGACGAGCTCCTCATGCGTCGACGGACGGTGCATACCCGTAGCAACCAAAATACGAACTCGAGCCTCGGGCGCAGCGGAATGGATGTGATGCAGCAGAATAGGCATCGTCACACGCGAGGGAACGGGACGCGTATGATCGGAGCTAATAATGACAATATCCTTCTTGCCAGCACAAAGCTCCTCGAGCGAAGGCGAGCCATAAGGGTTGGCAAGCGACTCCTCTACCAGCTCTTCCTGCGATTTCGTAGTCTTAAACTCGTTTTGATGACCTTCCATCACACCCGCGAAGTTCTTATCCTCGAGCTCCAGATGCAACGTCTTGTGGTCAAACGGCAGTTCACATTCAAACAATGACGAGCGCCCTCTTCCTTTCAACTGACACACTAGATAAACCGTTGGAAGGATACGCCGCTCACCGAAAAACACCACCGTCCACCGAGTCGTTAACACAACGTTCATATTTGACCCACAACAAAACGGCCGCGACCCCAAACGGGACCGCAGCCGCCTGTCAAAGACACTATAGACAGGATGATTTACGCAGCGCCGAGGCAAACATCTAGTCCGAGACGTACGCACGTAAGCCATTTTGCATAAATTCGTTAATTAATTGCATAAGATGGCGCATGGATTTCTGGCCATAACTGGGTAGTACCCTCCGGAGCGTGCATTTTTGCGAGTATTCAGCATCGCGGGATAAGATTTTGGTGCCAAAAATCTTTCAAAAGGTAGATAGTCCTCATGACTCGACCCATCTGGATAGCATGCGGCGAGAAACCAGCCATATATGATCGTCGCCAAAGCCCAATCGTCGTGCAAAAGCATCAACAAAGGCAGCGAAAGCCGGCTATGGCCTTATGCATCAATCTTTGGCTGCTGAAAACTCCGTTTTTTGCACGTCGCCCCAAGCACCACCCTCACCCAGCGGCTGATCCGCCGTAAACCGAGGACGAAAGGACCCGATGGGTTTCCCTCTGAATGCATTCCGCAGCACGAAGCCCTTTCCAAACGCGCGAAGCGCGCTATATTTCTTCAGCCCGTAATCCGCAGAAGACCGGACACCGTAGGGCCCGCCATTAGTTTACTTTTAGGCACACTCCGCAGGACGCAAGAAGCCCTCGCCGCACGAAGTGCGCAGCGAGGGCTTCTTGCATGTCCGAGGACGTGCCTAAAAGTAAACTAATGGCGGGCCCGGACGACTACAGGGCTATCGATTACCCCGTGTTCTGCAATCCTGCCGAGACGCCGGTCACAGTCGAAAGAATCAGGCTCATGTACTCGGCCTTCTTCTCCTCGGCCATCTCGTCCTGGTTCATACGCACCTCGCGAAGGGCGCGGACCTGGGCGATGGACAGGGCGTCGACGTAGGGGTTGCGCACGCGGACGGCGCAACCGAGCACGCGGCGGCGCTGCAGCGGCCACTCATCACCGACGATGGCAAGGACCCACTTACGGGTGAGCTGCATCTCGGTAAAGACCTTCTCGGACAGATCCTGGCGATCGCCCAGGTGCAGATACATCTTGGCGATGCGCTGATCGGTCTTAGCGATCGACATCTCGATGTTGTCGATGAACGTGCGGAAGAACGGCCACTCCTGGTAGGCAGCCTTGAGCTGGTCAAGGTCGCCCAACTGCTCGCAGGCGGTGCCCAGACCGTACCAAGCGGCCAGGTTAATGCGCGCCTGGCTCCAGCTGAAGATCCACGGAATGGTACGCAGGTCGTCGAGCGACTTGGCGCCCAGACCGCGCTTGGCGGGACGCGAGCCGATCGGCAGCAGACCGACCTCGGTCAGCGGCGTCACGGTCGAGAACCACGGTGTAAAGTCCTCGGTGTTCAGCAGGTCCAGATAGCGCTCGTGGCTTGCGGCGTTGAGCTTCTCGGCCATATCCCAGAACTTCTGCGTGGTCTCGGTGTTGGTCTTCTCGACACTCGGGGCCGACTGCAAAAGCGTTGCGGCGGCAACGGACTCAACATGACGCTGAGCCAGCGTGCGGTTGCCGTAACGGGCAAAGATGACCTCGCCCTGCTCGGTGAGCTTAAAGAAGCAGTTGACCGAACCCTTGGGCTGCGCAAGAACGGCCTTGTTGGCCGGGCCGCCACCACGGCCCACGGCACCGCCGCGGCCGTGCATGAGCACCAGGTCGATATCGTTCTTCTCTGCCCACTTGGCGATGCGCTCCTGCGCGGAGTGCAGCGCAAGCATGGCCGTGGTAGGACCGGCATCCTTGGAGGAGTCGGAGTAGCCCAGCATGACCTCCATGCGGCGGTTGGTCTGGGCAAGGCGCTTTTGCACCACGGGCAGCGTAAGCATCTGGTCGAGCACGTCAACGCAGCCCTCGAGGTCCTCGAGCTGCTCGAACAGCGGGATCACGTCGAGCTCGGGGACATCCTCCTCGTGTGCGAAGGACAGGTGGGCCAGCTCAAAGACGTCGGCCACATGCTGGGCGCTCTTGGTGAACGAGATGATGTAGCGGTGCGCCATCTTCTTGCCGTAGCGCTTTTGGATGGAACCGATGGCACGGAAGGTGTCGATGACCTCGCGCGTCATGGGCTGCAGGTCACCATGGATACCGTTCTCGTGGATATCCTTGAGGGCGCGGGCGTGCACCACGGAGTGCTGACGGAACTCCATCTCGACCATATGGAAGCCGAAGGACTCGACCTGCCAGATGATGGTCTGGACCGGACCGTAGGCGGCACGGACGGCACCGCAGGCAGCAAGCGAACGCTGGACGACGCGCAGGTCATCCAGGAACTCGTCGGCGCTGTGGTACATGGTGTCGGTGATACGGCGCACGGTGGCGTTCAGACGGTCGGCCATGACGAGCATGACGGCGCGATGCGGCTCGTGCTCGGAAATCAGCTCGGCGCGGGCCGTGTACTGGGTACTCATCTCGACCTGATGGTTCCACAGGTTAATGAGCTCGGCAGAAGGCTTGCTGTAGGTGGCCTCGAGCGTGAGGTTGTGGCCGATGCGGCGGCACTTGTCCTCGAGCTTGAGCACCATGTGAGTGAAGTACTTGGCGGCGACTTCGCGGCTCACCTTGGCGGTGACGTTGGGGTTGCCGTCGCGGTCGGAGCCGATCCAGCTGCCGGGATGGAAGAACGCCGGGCACAGCGGCGGCACGGTACCGGCCTTGTCGCCCAGCACCCAGTCGTCAAAACGACGGTAGATGACGGGGATAACGTCGAACAGCGTGTTATCGAAGATGTCGATGATGGTATCGGCTTCCTCGACCGGCGTGGGCTTCTTGAGCGCGATGGGGCTCGTACGCACCAGGGCGTCGATCTCCTGCAGCATATGGCGCTCGTTCTCCACCAGGTCGGAGCCGCCCAAACGCGGACGCTCCTCCAGCAGGTTGGAGATACGGCGAATCTTGCCCTCGACGGCCTTACGACGGGCCTCGGTGGGATGTGCGGTAAAGACAGGGTGGAACTCGAGCTTGCCGAGCAGCTCATTGGCACCCTCGACGCCCATCTCGTTTACCAACTGGTGATAGGCGACGGTGAGTTCGTTGGCGGGATCGACCTCGGTATCGGTCGATGCGCCGGCCTCGCGCTCGCGCAGCTGCGCCACACGGTAGTTCTCCTCCGACAGGTTTGCCAAGTGGAAGAAGCTCGTAAAGGCGCGAACGATGACCTGCTGCTTATCAAGCGGCAGGCTGTCAATCAAATCGACGACTTCGCGAAACGCCACGGCGGTGGGCTCGTCGGCAGTGGGCACGCCCTGTTCGTCAACGGACTCGTCGGCAGCGCGGCTACCGGGGTTGCCAGCATTGACCACAATCTCGGCTGTCAAAATCTTGTCGAACAGGTCCGCGATCTCGGGATCATACTCGCTAAGCACACGACGTTCCAGGCGCAGGAACAGCGCCAGATTATCGCGCAGCTCCTCGGGGATCTCGATCTCGGCGAGACGCTCCCTGGACTCGGCATTCGAGCCGATTCGGTTAACGAGGCGGTTGACCACGGCAGCGACGCGCGCCGCGGCTTCGGGTACAGACTGGTTGCTTAGGTTCTCAGCCACGTTTCCTCCCATTCCTCCTTCTATGCACGTAACATGTGGTATTCATTATAGGCGCTTGAGAAATACTTTCGACACTGATTGCGCTTTACCACACAAAAGTATTTTCTGCATTGCAAGGGTTTTTGCCCCAAATGGTCGTATTTCTCGGTGGGCGGCATATGCAAGCGAGGGCATTCCGCATAAATGCGAAACACCCCCGTAACAATAGCTCGTCGCGAGCGGGACATGTTAGCGGGTCCGCAGCTCAAAAATCATGCGCTACAGACGCTCGCGAACCGCCTCGACGACGTTGGCCAGATCGACGAGAACCTCGTCATGGCTCTGCATGTCGCGCACCTTGACCTTGCCGGCGGCAAGCTCGTCGCCGCCCAGGACCAGGATGAGCTTGGCGCCTACCTTATCGGCCTGCTTAAACTGGGCCTTGAGCGAACGGCCCTGATAGTCGGCCTCGGTCACAATCCCTGCGGCGCGAAGCTGCTGCGTAATGGTAAAGACGTTCTGACGCAGCTCCTTGCCGGCATTGGCGACGTAGACGCACGGGACCTCCTCGGCACCCAGGTCGCTGCCAAAGGCCTGCAGGGCCAGCAGGACGCGCTCAAAACCGACGGCGAAGCCGACGCCTGCCGTGGGCTTGCCGCCCTCGAGCTCGACGAGACCATCGTAGCGGCCGCCGCCGCCGATGGAGCCGACGCCGGCGCCAGGGGCCTCGACCTCAAAGACAGTACGGGTGTAGTAGTCCAGGCCGCGCACCAAGGTGGGATCCTCGACATACTCGATACCGGCGGCATCCAGATAGCGCTTGACCTGCTCGTAGTGCTCGCGGCACTCGTCGCACAGGTTGTCTCCCATCAGCGGGGCGTCGGCCATGATCTCGCGGCAATGGTCGTTCTTGCAGTCGAAGGCACGCAGCGGGTTGAGCTCGGCGCGCTCGCGGCACTCATCGCACATCTCGTCTGCGTGATCGAGGATGAACTGCTTGACCTGCTCGCGGTAAGCCGGACGGCACTGAGCGTCGCCCATCGAGTTAATGAGCAGACGAAGCTTGGAAAGATCGAAGCCCAGGCGCTTGTAAAACTCCATGAGCATGATGATGCACTCGGCGTCTGCCGCCGGATCGGGAGCGCCGAGCCACTCGATGCCCACCTGGTGGAACTGGCGCAGGCGTCCCTTCTGGGGGCGCTCGCCACGGAACATGGCCTCGGCGTAATAGGCCTTAAACGGCGTAGAGCCCTGGGGCACCAGGTTGTTCTCCACGACGGCGCGCACCACACCGGCCGTGCCCTCGGGACGAAGGGCCAGGCGCTGCTTGGGCTTAAGCTTGGTGTCGGTGCCCTCGGTAAAGACGCGCTCCAGGTTGGCGCCGCTAAACACGCGGAACATCTCCTTGCGCACGACGTCGGTCGACTGGCCGATACCGTGGACAAACACGTCAACCTGCTCGATCGCGGGCGTCTCGATGGGCTTAAAGCCAAACGGCTCGAACACGCCGGCAGCAATCTGCTGCATCTTTTGCCAGGCGCGCATCTCGGCGCCGATAAGGTCGCGGGTTCCCTCCGCCTTCTGTGCCTGCATGGGCAAACACCTTTCTTTTGTATCGCGTCATAGGTAGTGGACATTATACGGCACAAACACAAACAGCGGCGGTGCGTCTGACCGAACGAGGGTATGGGGACTCGTTCGGCCTGACGCACCGCCGCTGTTTGCGATCCGCTTTCCTCCGTCCCCTTCGGATCACGTGATCTGTTGGGGACGGAGGAAAACGGATCATTTCGTAGGCCCGTGGCCGCCTTGGAAACCGAATGATGGTACGAGCATCCATTCGGCTTCCAGGGCAGCCACAGACAGAACGGAGCGAACAGAAAAGAGCACGTAGACCTGCAATAGCTCACCGACAAAGCTCATGCCGGCAAGAACGGCAGAGGTGGCGATTACAGTGAGGGGAACCCAAAACGCGGCCGCTTACTTTATCGGCAACATGGCCAATGACAAGTGAGCCGATAACGCTCACCACGGTGGAGATGGCGTTGGAGATGTTGTACTGCGCAAGAGAAATGCCCAAGTCGCTGACGATGAGCGGCTGGAACAGGCTCATGCAGTTAACGAAAATCGTGTAGCACGTGGCCATGATGACAAAGCCGGAGGCCACGACGAGCCAACCGGGGAAGAATTTATGCTGCCGGGACATACTGCTCCTTTTAAACAAACGAATAGCCTGCGCCGGGCGCCGGTAGTGCCCAAGATTGCCTTGAAAGACAAGGGCATAGGCCTTATGGCCATGCCCGCAGGCTTGAAAGGCAAGGTTGGGTGCTACCGGTGGTCGGCGATATAGCCCAAAGCGACCGCCGTGTAAGCCGCGGCGCCGAGCGGCAGCTCGGCATCGCTAAAGCGTGCCTTGGGATGGTGTTGGGCAAAGTGCTCGTCCGTATCGGACACAGCTGCGCCGATCGTAAAGTACGCACTCGGCATCTCGCTCGAGATAAGCGCAAAGTCCTCGCTCGCCATGGCATGGAACAGCGGCAAGAAGGCGGCCTTGGGCAGCGTCGCACCCACATAGCCAAGCGAAGCCTGGGTCATGTCGTCATCGAGCACGAGCGGGGGAACATCCGAGAGCGTCTCGATGGTGGCCGGCGTGCGATACGTTGCGGCCACGCCGTTGACGACCTCGGCGATACGCTCCTTGAGGTGCTCCATGAGCTCAACGTCGAAGCCGCGCAGCGTGCCTTCGAGCACGCAGGTATCTGGGATGACGTTGGCCGCTTGACCACCGGCAAACTTACCCACGGTCAGTGCGACCTCCTTGGCCGCCGGCACTTCGCGAGCGATAAGCTCCTGAAGCGCCAGGTGCACATGGACGCCGGCCGTGATGGGGTCGATGCAGATCTCGGGGCTCGAGCCATGGCCGCCCTTGCCCTGCAGCGTGATGCGGAAACCGTACACGCCCGAGAGCGCCGGGCTCCCATAGAGCACCAGGCCAAGCGGCGATTGGCTGTTAACATGCATGGCAAAAGCCGCCTGAGGACGCGGGTTCCGCAGCAGACCGTCGGCGATGGCGGCGCGGGCACCCTCAAAGGTCTCCTCGCCTGGCTGGAACAGCAGTTTGACGGTGGCATTGGCGTCGACGAGCTCGGCCTCGCGGGCCTTGAGCAGGCGAGCCGCACCAAGCAGCGCCGTCGCGTGCATATCGTGACCGCAAGCGTGCATGCAGCCGTTGGTGGATGCAAAGGGCTCGCCGGATTCCTCAACAACGGGTAGGGCATCCATATCGCCTCGGAGCATGACGACCGTTCCGGCCTGCTCGTCCTTGCACGTGCCATTGCCCTGAGCGGCCGCGGCCGCACCGGCACCGATCAGGCCAACGACGCAGGAACCGTCGACGAGCGTGGTATGGGGGATGTCCATCTCGTCCAAACGTGCCTGGATATAGGCAGACGTCTGCGGAAGATTGTTACCGAGCTCGGGCATCTGGTGTAGATCGTGTCGCCACGCAGCGAGCTCATCGGCAAATGCCTGGGCTTCTTTGACCAGGCCATCGCCGATAGCGGTCTGCGCCGCCGTGGTAGCCTGAGGCGCTGGTTGCGGTTGAAAATCGGACAGAGCTGGTGCCATAGATGCCCTCCAGTAACGTTTTTGCAGCACGCACTTTGATAGCGTAAAGTGCAAGGCACAACTGTAAAGGCATGACATAAAAAATGCCGCCCTGGGAGGGCGGCGCAACAAGTTGTTTACAATTGCGGGCGAGATTTTCGGCGCAAAAAGTCGAAATGCGTCTCGCTCAAAATAATCGATAGGAAGATGAGGGCGAAGCCGGCGAGCAGGCGCGAGGTGAGCGCCTCCCCCATCAGCAGCACCGAGAACAGCGCACCCGAAGGCGACTCCATGGAAAGGAGCAGCGAGCCCGTCGAGGCCGGGACATGCGCCAGGCCGACGTTTTGGATGAGCAGGGCCACGCACGTACAGCCCACCGAGAGAAACGCCATCGCACCGATAAAGCTCGGCGTCCACACGGACAGAGGCGCTTGGGTCTCGAATAGCAGCGACGAGACCAGGCTCAGCACGCCGTTGCCCATAAACATCCAAAACGTGATGACGTTGATGTCCATTTTGCGACCGTACTTGGCGGTCACCGCCATCTGGATGGCGAAAAAGACCGCACCCGCCAGCGTAATGACGTCACCGATGTTGAACTCGACGCTATCGAGCGCCACCAGGCCAATGCCCGCCAAGCACAGCAGTGCTGCACCCAGGTTGTAGCGGGTGAGCTTTTCGCCGCTCAGAAAATAGCTCGCGAACGGCACAAGGATGCAATACGTGCCCGTCAAAAAAGCATTCTTGCCTGCCGTGGTCTGCGCCAGGCCGACCGTCTGCAAACCGTAGGCACCCCACATGAGCGCGCCCATGCCAAGCCCGACGATCAGGTTGCGGGCATTGAAATGAGCGACGATGCGCTTATGGAAAATGGCAAACATTACCAGTGATGCCGGGAGAAAGCGAACGTAGACCAGCTCGAACGCCGGAATGGTGTCGAGCGCGCCCTTCATAGTGGTAAAGGAGTAACCCCAAACGACCGCCACCGAAAGTAGCAGGACCTTCCAGAACAGCGGCGAGCGTGCGCCGGCGCCGCGAGAGGCACCACCGGCACCCAGGTCTTCGCGGGCTACAGGGCTATCGGGCAAGTTTTCGATTTCGTTGGCAGCGTATTGGGCCATGGAACATCCTCACACTCAATCTGGGCGTGGTGTCCGCACGCGTATGGCTGCGTGCCGCCTCATGGTCAAATAAAAACGGGGCGCGCCGGACCCCCGGCACGCCCCGCTACTGTAGCAACAACCAACACGACATCGCAATCCAGCCCGCTAAAGTATCGGCAGAGTAGACCTTGATGTTTCGTCAACGCCACGCTGTTGCGCTAGATTAATTTAGTACTCTCAAGCTTTTCGATAATCCAGTCGTTGGCTTTGATGACCGGACGGCGGAAGACCACGCCCAGCGCCAGCGACGGAATCAGATAGCTCGCCAGAATGCCCAGCTCAATCCAGTACTCCATATGGTAGGCACCGGCCATGGCGGCATGCATGGCGTTGATGCCGTGGGTAAACGGCAGGAACGGATATATCGCCTGGAACACGGGACCGGTCATCTCGATGGGGAACGTACCGCCCGAACCGCCGACCTGCATGACCAGCAACACGACGGCAAGCGCCTTGCCGATATCGCCAAACGAAACCGTAAGCGTATAGACGATATTGGAGAACACAAGACTCGCGATCCAGCCCGCCAGCACAAATTGCAGCGGGTTGTCGCACTGGATGCCAAAGAATAGGATGTCACCCGCGCACACGAGCGTTGCCTGCAGCAGTGCCAGACCGCCAAAGAACAGGTAACGACCCAGGTAGATCTCGTGCAGGCGCACGGGGATAAGCTCGTTGATGAGCTCATCGTCAACCGACACCTTCATCATGGCCGCCAGCACGATCGAACCGACCCAGAGCGACAGAATCGTGTAAAACGGCGCCATGGCAGAGCCGTAATTGCGAATCGGATAGACCGGCTTGCGGTCGAGCGCGACGGGGCCGGAAAGCGACGCGGCCAAACCCTCGGGGTCGTTGCCGATCATTGTCTTGATCGTGGCCAGATCGTCCGACATAAGGGCGCCGTCAAGCTCGTCCTTAAACGCACTGATCTTGTCCGATGCCTCACCCAACTGATCGGAAGCCTTGTTGACCAGCTTTGCGGCCTTAGAGAGGCCCTTTGCCAGCGAACCGGATGCGTCGGTCAGGCCGTCTACGGCGCTATCCAGATCGCCCGAGATACCGTTGAGCGAATCCAAAACGCCCGAAATGGTCTTCTTGAGCTCCTTGGCCTTAACCGAGAACGTGGAATCGTAATCGGATTTGGCACCCGCGATGCCGGCCTTGGCATCCGCGATTGCCTGATCGACCTCGGCACGCGAGCTGTTGACCTCGGCCATGCTGTCAGAAAGGGACTTAGCAGTTGCCGTCAAGTCCTTGGCGTTGTTGCGATACTCCACCGCGATCCTGCCCAGCGATGTTGCCACAGATTTAAGGCTCTCCTGGAGCTTTTCGTCACTGACCTGCTCGGCAAAGCCGCGGAGCTGGTCGGCCGTGGCGTCGATATCGTCGGCACGTGTATTGAGCGCCGCCGCGGCATCGTTGAGCTGAGACACCGTAAGGTAGACATGCTGATTCGCGGCATCGAATGCCTTCGCAAGCTCGGCGGACACGTTGTCGAACGAGCCCGCGCTTCCGTCAATCGCGGCGTTGATGGCGCCGTTGGCGGCCTTCAGCGCTTCTTTGGAATCGCTCATGCCGCTCTTGGCATGCTCCATCAACTGCTTGGTCGACTCATCGACCGTACCCGTCTGCTGGAGCATACCGCTCGCCGACGTCAGCGAATCGGACGTAGAGCTCAAAATGCCCGCGAGCGACGAAGCATTAGCCTGAACGTCTTGCAGGTCCTTAATCGAATCGCCGAGCGTCGAGGACAGGTTGGCGATAAAGTTGCTGACCTGGTCGGTGCTCATGTAATCGAGCAGGCTGGACACCGTCTTAAGACCGATGCTCGTAATGGTCTCGGTAAAAGATTCGTTAACCTGGTTCTGAACGGCGCTCGAACCCTTCTCGGTCACGATCTGCGCGATGGCGTTGGCCTTCTGGTTCTCGTAAAACTCGATATCGGCGTGTTTCACGTCGGTCGAGAAAAGCGTCATCATGTCAGCGCTAAACGTTTTGGGAATAACGACGGCAGCATAGTACGCGCCCGACTTAACGCCCTCGATAGCCTTTTCGCGATCGTTAAGCACAACCCAATCGAAGCTCTCGTTGCCACGTAGGGTGGCGGTCACGTTTTCGCCCACGTTAACCTCGACGGGGATCAGATCGCTCTCGTAACCCTCATCGGTGTTGACCACGGCAATCTTAAGATTGCCGGTGTTGCCGTACGGATCCCAGCTGCCGGCGATGTTAAACCACGCGTACAGGCACGGCACGATAATGAGGCCCATCACGACAATCAAGCCGATCACGGAGCGAGACACGTTTTGGACATCGCGCCTAAACAGATGCAGGATGTTCTTCATTTATGCCTCACCTCCTTTGGAGTGCTTGCCGAACGGGGCGGTATCTCCATCATTTATGGCTGTGTTGTCGCTGCCCTGAGATTTATGGTGCGAGCCGATATGCGGCAAGCGGCCCGTGGACTGATCGCCGCCCTTGGCACCACGCTCGCTGGCGTTGAGACCAAACATGTGGCGGGCGGCAGGAATGGCGGCCGTGTGCTCGCGCATCTCGCGACGAAGGTCCTCATCCGAAAGCGCCGAGATGCGCATCTGGGTATTGAGGCTCGCACGGATATATTCGATATTGATAAGCCAGCCGCAGATGGCAATAACCGAGATGATCCAAATGACAAGCAGGATGATCTTGCCGTTATTGTCGATATCGAGAACCGTCGACAGGACAAAGAGCAGGACCTGAACGCCCACCACGGCGGCAAAACCGCCCTTGATGTAGTACGGGTAGCGATGTTCAAAGGCGACCGCATGATCGAGCAGTTCGCGACGGTACGAATCGGAATCGAGCATGACACGCATGGCCGTGCGCAGCGAGTAGCGCTGGCGCGGCAGGTCGTTGGACTCGCAAATCATCATACCGGTCGTGGAAAGCTGTTTATCAAAGAGCAGGTTAAGGTTGAGCAGCAGCGGACGCAGCTGCAGGCCGATAAAGAGCGCCACGATCAAGAACACGCCCAGAATGCACAGGTTAAACAGGTAGTTGAACGAATACATGCCGCCGACCGTCTCGCGCAGCAGATTGATGCCGTAGGTAAAGGGCAGCAGCGGGTGCAGCCACTGGAAGAAGCCGGGCATCATCTCAATGGGGTACATGCCCGACGAACCCGGGATCTGCACGATGACGAGAATGACGCCGATAGCCTTGCCGATATGCTTAAACGTGGTGGACAGCGCATAGATGATATTGACGTAGGTGAACGAGATGGCGATACCGCCCAGCACGAACAGCAGCGGGCTGACGCACTGCACGCCGATCACCAGATCGCCTACCGTAACGATGATGGCCTGGAACGCGCCCAGGATCACCAGGAGCAACCAGCGGCCAAAGTAGCCCTGACGCGCGGTAAAGCTGCCGATGCCTTCGCGGTCGACCTCGAGCTTGTAGATGGCGATAAGCACGTAGCCGCCCACCCACAGCGCCAGATTGGTATAGAACGGGGCAATGCCCGAACCAAAGCTCTTGACCGGATAAATTGACTTTGAGGTCAGCTCGACCGGAGATGCCATGAAGTCTGCAACGTCATCGACGTCGACGCCCATCAGGCCGGCCAGCTCGCCCATGGACTCGGAGGTCTGTAGCGCCGCGATGTCGTTGGCGGCGGTCGCAAGCTTGTCCTGGACCTTGGCAAGCGAGGCATCGGTCTGGGACAGCGTGGTCTTGGCCTGACCGAGCGTAGCGTTGAGTTGCGAAAGTGTACCGCGCGCACTTGCAATAGTAGGCGTGAGGCCAGACACGATTCCCGTCAGATCACCCGAGACGGCGGCAAATGAATCAAGCGCGCTCGAAGCCTTCGACAGCGCGTTTTGACCCAGGTCCGTCTGGGCCTGGCCAAGGTTGGTCGCACCGGTCTGGATTGCGTTATTGATAGCGTCGCTGGCGCCCGAGACAGCCGCGGCGTCATTCGCCATGGCGCTCGACTGCGCAGACAGACCGTCCTTGATGCTCTGAAGCTTTTCATTCTGCTCGCGGAGCAAATCGATGGTCGATACAATGCGCGCGTCAATTTCCTTGGAACCTGTCGACGTGTCATTAACGAGAATTTCCAAGTGCCCGATAACGGCCTTATTGTGGTCGATCGTCGCTTGGAGAGACTCAAGCGAGTTGTCGATGCGGGTGGTCGTAGATGTGACCGCGCCCGTCAGCTTGCCAATCGCAGCGTTCGCGGAGGCTGACGTCTTGGTGAGCGCAAGGCTGCCTTCCGAGAGTGCCTTGGAGAGCGAGGCGACAGAGTTGCCCGCCGTGGCGCGCGCCTCGCCCAGCAGGTCATTGCCCTGGGAGATCGCCTGCGTCAGCGACGGCGCCTGACCCTGCAGACCGGCAAGTGCCGCATCTGCCGAGGCAATGGAACCACTCGTCTTATCGATGGCGGCATTCATGTCGCCAATCGAATCACGCACTTCGCCCAACGTATCGGAAGCCTCTGATACCGAACCGGCCAACGAATCCTGAGTCTGGGTTGCCTTGTCCTTTAAATCGACCCCGGCATCCTTGGCGATGCTGGCAACGGTCTCGCCCACTGTGGAGACAAATTCCGAGTTGATCTGCTCCTCGATGGTGCTTGCACCGGTGTCGGTAACCTTGGGCGCAATGGCGCTCTTCTTCTCATTGACGTAGTACGTAAGCTTGGGCTGATGGTAGTTGCCGTCGAGCATCGAAACCAGGTTATCCGAGAAGTTCTTGGGGATTACGATGGCCGCATAGTACTCACCGCTCTCGACGCCCTCCTTGGCATCGGCCGCCGAATCGACGAAGGTCCAGCCCAGCTGATCGTTCTCCTTGAGCCGATCGACGACCTTGTCGCCCGCGTTGAGCTCGCCCACCAGGTCGTTTTGGGTGCCCTGATCGTTGTTGGCGATGGCAATCTTGATACCCTGGGTGTTTCCGTACGGATCCCAGTTGGCCACGATGTTGTACCAGGCATACAGCGAGGGAATAACGCACACGCCGATGGTAACCACTAAGGCGACGGGGTTCACGAGCAGTCGCTTAATGTCGCGCTTAAATATCGCAAAGGAGACCTTTGCATCGGATAGTTTGCTGCCGAGACTCACGCTTGGACCATCCATCCTGTCGTTGAATCGAATCGTACTATCGATAACCATTGTACGTAGGCGCTTTAGCGTCTCAGAGCACAATGGTATTGAGTTTTGCGGGTAGCAATATACTACGAAGATTAGTTAGCGTACAGTTGTACAGTATCTTTAATTTCAGCAGGTCACAAAACCACAACCCCGACAAATAATTGATCCCTTGGGGACGGAGGAATCATTCAAAAGGAAACGAGAGTGGAAAATCTCCCACTTCAAGCCCGCATTCGAGCCAAAAGTGGGAGATTATCCACTCTCGTTCTAATCTAGTTACGGTGCCGTATCCCCGAACTACATCAAGTTGCAAACAGCCGCCGCGAAGGCAACGGGGTCCTCGGGCAGAATGCCCTCAACCAGCAGGGCCTGGTCATAGAGCAAACCGGAGTACTGCTTGATCTTGTCGGCGTCGCCCGCCTTCTGAGCAGCGACAAGCTTGTCAAAGACCGGGTGCTTGGCGTTGAGCTCGAGCACGCGTTGGCTCTTGGGCATGCCGTCGGGCGCGCCCTCGGGTCCCTTCTGGAGTACCTTCTCCATCTCAAGCGAAAGCGGACCCTCGGTGGTGATGCAAGCGGGGGCATCGGTCAGGCGCGCGGAGACGGCGACCTTCTCGACCTTGTCACCGAGTGCCTCCTTCATAGCGCTAAAGAGGTCCTCGTTCTCCTTGGTGGCGTCCTCGGCCTCCTTCTTCTCATCCTCGGTCGCCAGGTCAAGATCACCGGTCGCGACGTTCTTGAGCTCCAGATGACGATCCTCGACCTCGGGCTCGGCACCGTCGGCCACAGCCTTCTCGGCAGCCTCGCGGGCAGCATCGTCCTCGTAGATCTTGGGCATATCGGCGGCAACGTACTCACGCATAGCTTGGAACGTGAACTCATCCACGTCCTGCGTCAGCAGCAGTACATCGTAGCCGCGGTCGAGCACGCCCTTTACCACGGGCATCTTGGCCAAGCGCTCACGCGAGTCACCGGCGGCGTAGTAGATGGCCTTCTGATCCTCGGGCATGCCCTTGGCATACTCGGCAAGGGTAATCATCTTCTGTTCCTTGGCAGACCAGAACAGCAACAGGTCGGCGAGCTCATCGGCCTTCATGCCATAGCTCGAGTAGATGCCGTACTTAAGGCCGCGGCCAAAGTTCTCAAAGAACTTCTCGTAGGCCTCGCGGTCGTTGTCACGCATATCCTCAAGGTCAGCGGTGATCTTCTTTTCCACACGCTTGGCGATGGCCTTGAGCTGACGGTTCTGCTGCAGCGTCTCACGCGAGATGTTGAGCGACACGTCGGCGGAATCCACGACGCCGCGGACAAAGTTGTAGTAGTCGGGCAGCAGGTCGTCGCACTTCTCCATGATCAGGACATTGGAGCTGTAGAGCGCCAGACCCTTCTCGTAATCCTTGCTGTACAGATCGAACGGCGCGCGGCCCGGCACAAACAGCAGGGCGTCATACTCGAGCGTGCCCTCGGCATGGAAGCTGATGGTGCGCGCAGGATCGTCAAAGTCGTGGAACGTGGACTTGTAGAACTCGTCGTAGTCCTTCTGCTCGACATCGGAGCTGCGCTTCTTCCAGATCGGTGTCATGGAATTGACGGTCTCGAGCTCCTGGTAGTCCTCGTACTCGGGCTTGTAATCGTCGCCGGCGTCCTCGGGCTTGGGTTTCTGGCGGCTCTTGGACACCATCATCTGAATCGGGTAGCGCACATAGTTGCTGTACTGCTGAATCAGGCTCTTGAGGCCCCACTCGGTCAGGAAGCGATCGTAGGTCTCGGCCTCGCCGTCGGCATCGAGCTTCTCGTTCTCGCGCAGCGTCAGGATGACATCGGTACCGTGCTCGGCGCGCTCGCCATCTTCGATGGTGTAACCCTCAAGACCATCAGACTCCCACACGTGAGCGGTGTCCTCGCCATAGGCGCGGCTCACGACCTTCACGTGGCTGGCGACCATAAAAGCCGAGTAGAAGCCCACGCCAAACTGGCCGATGATGTCGACATCCGAACCCTGCTGCTCGGCGTTCTCGGTCTTAAACTCCTCGGAGCCGGAATGGGCGATGGTGCCCAGATTGCGCTCGAGCTCCTCGGCGGTCATGCCAATGCCGTTATCCGAGATAGTAATGGTGCGGGCATCTTTATCAAAGGAGACGCGAATAGCCAGGTCGCCCTGGTCGATCTTGACACTCGGGTCCTGCAGGCTCTTAAAGTTGAGCTTGTCGACGGCGTCGCTCGCGTTAGAGATAAGCTCGCGCAGGAAGATTTCCTTATTGGTGTAGATGGAGTTGATCATGAGGTCGAGCAGTTTTTTGCTCTCGGTCTTAAATTGACGCATGTGCAGTCCTTTCGCGCTACCCCCGTCCGCAAAAAACGGCCCGGTCGCCCGAGCCGCATCGCAGACCTGCTATGTTCAGACTTAGATTTTATAACCCATTAGCGCGCATATATACATACGGAATCGAAAAACTGTATGT
>UQUG01000011.1 GCA_900544205.1 uncultured Collinsella sp. | reverse complement strand
CACGCAAAGGAAAGCACTTAATGTGCTTTCCGTCTTGCGCAGGACTGTAGAGCAGGAAACATCATATGCGGCCCTCCCGGGCGCAAGCAAAAGGGCGACCCCTGTCCGGAGTCGCCCTTGTTGAGCTGATTATGTACGGCTGTTACTCGGCGTCGTGGTGACGACGGGGCTTGCGGCCTCCGTTGTCGCCAGGACGGCGCGGACGGTCGCTGCGCTCGGAGCGCTCGCGTCGCGGACGCTCGCGACGCTGGAAGTGCTCGCCGTCGCCCTCGGAGGCACCCTCGGCGCGAGCCGGGGCCTCGGGCTTGTCGAGACGATCGAGCGAGATCTTGCCGCGATCGTCGACCTCGATGACGACGACCTTGACCTCGTCGCCCACGTTGAGGACGTCCTCAACCTTCTCCACGCGACCCTTGGCGACGCGGGAGATGTGCAGCAGGCCGTCCTTACCGGGCAGCAGGTTCACGAAGGCGCCGAAGGGCTGGATGGAGACCACGCGACCGGTGTACTCCTCGCCCGGCTCGGGAACCTTGATGATGAGCTTGATGCGCTCGACTGCCTGATCGACGGACTCGCCGGTGCCGCCGACAAAGACGGTGCCGTCCTCCTGGATGTCGACCGAAGCGCCGGTCTCGTCCTGGATGCCGCGGATGACCTTGCCGCCGGAACCGATGACGTCGCGGATCTTATCGGTCGGAACCTGGATGGAGACGATGCGCGGAGCGGTGCTGCGCGTGGTATGACGCGGCTCGGGGATCACATCGAGCATCTTCTGCAGGATGAAGGCGCGACCCTCCTTGGCCTGCTGCAGGGCGCGGGCCAAGATGTCGAAGGTGAGGCCGGTGGCCTTGTTGTCCATCTGCAGGGCGGTGATGCCCTCGGTGGTGCCGGTGACCTTAAAGTCCATGTCACCCAGGAAGTCCTCGAGACCCTGGATGTCGGACAGGACCACGGTCTTGCCCTCCTCCTGGATCAGGCCCATGGCGATACCGGAGACCGGGCGCTTAATGGGCACGCCGCCGTCCATAAGGGCGAGCGTGGAGCCGCAGGTCGAAGCCATCGAAGAGGAGCCGTTGGACTCCATGACCTCGGAGACCACACGGATAGCGTAGGGGAACTCGTTCTCGTCGGGAAGCACCGGAAGCAGGGCGCGCTCGGCCAGGTTGCCGTGACCGATCTCGCGGCGCTTGGGGCTGCCCATGCGGCCGGTCTCGCCGGTGCAGAACGGCGGGAAGTTGTAGTGGTGCATGTAGCGCTTGCCCTCGGTGGGCTCGATGGTATCCAGACGCTGGCCCTCGTTGAGCATGCCGAGCGACAGGACGGAGAGCACCTGGGTCTGACCGCGCTGGAACAGGCCAGAGCCGTGAACGAGCGGCAGGTAGTTATCCTTCACCATGATGGGGCGAATCTCGTCGGCGGCACGACCGTCGACGCGCTCGCCGGTCTCGACGACCATGGTGCGCATGGCCTTCTTCTCGAGCTTCTTGAGCACCACGGGGATCTCGCGCTCCCAGGCGGCCTGCTCCTCGTCGGTGAACTCGGCGCGGATGGACTCCTTCAGAGCCTCAACCTTACCGATGCGGGAAAGCTTGTCGGCGTCGCGCAAGGCAGCGGCCATCTCGTCGTAGTGGGCGAAGATGCGCTCCTGGACCTCCTCGACGGGCTGGTCGAGCGGGTACTCCTTCTTAACGATAGCGCCGTTGACCTGATCCCACTCGGCGACGAACTCGTCTTGGGCCTGGCAGAAGGCAGCGAGGGCCTCCTGGCCAAACTTCATAGCGGCGAGCATGTCGTCCTCGGAGATCTCCTCGGCGCCGGCCTCGACCATCGAGATGAAGTCGGCAGAGCCGCCCAGCTCCAGGTCCAGGTCGGAGTTCTCGCGCTCCTCATAGGTGGGGTTGACGATAAACTCGCCGGTCTCCACGTTGCGGCCGATGCGCACGCAGGCAAGCGGACCCTCGAAGGGCACGCCGCCGAGCGTCATGGCCAGAGAGGCGCCCATGACGTTGATAACGTCGAAGGGGTTGACCTGGTCGGCGACGAGCGAGGTGGCGACGATGTGCACCTCGTTGCGGAAGCCGTCCGGGAAGCTCGGGCGAATCGGGCGGTCGATCATACGGGCCGTGAGCGTGGCCTTCTCGCTGGGACGGCCCTCGCGCTTGAGGTAGCCACCCGGGATACGGCCGGCAGCGTACATCTTCTCGTTGAAGTCGACGGTCAGCGGGAAGAAGTCGTAGTTCTTGCGCTCCTTGGAGACGACCACGGTGTCGAGCATCGTGGTGTCGCCCTGCTTGACCAGACAAGCGCCGGTGGCCTGCTTGGCAAGCTCGCCGGACTCGAAGGTGTAGGTCTTGCCGTACAGCTCAAAGGTCTTGGATACGAGTGTCATTGTTCTCCTTTACCCCACAGGCCCCTTGCCTGCGGGCTTCTCATGTGACGCGGGCCCCCTGCCCCCGCCACGCTGTAGAGCGTGATTGTTCACGCCCTTACACAAAAAGAGCGCCCCGCTGCGCAGGACGCTCTTAGCATGTACAAATCCTTACTGGATGTTGTCGCGGATGCCCAGAGCCTTGATGAGCTCACGGTACTCGACGATGTCGTTCTTCTTGATGTAGGAGAGAAGACGACGGCGGCGGCCAACGAGCATGAGCAGGCCACGACGGGTGTGGAAGTCCTTCTGGTGGGACTTCATGTGCTCGGTCAGCTCCTTGATGCGCTCGGACAGAATGGCGACCTGAACCTTGGGGTTACCGGTATCGACCGGGGAGTTACCGAACTGGGCGGTCAGCTCCGCCTTGCGCTCTTTGGAAACAGTCATTGTTTCACCTTTCGTTTCGCGTCGCCCGCGGGCGACTCTATTCGCCTCGGACTGGGAAGCCGCCGGTGGAGCGAACAACCAAGGTCGAGGTACCAACAGGTCGGTATGTTACCACAAGCGGCGCACACCTGCGCATCATCACCGACCCAACATGAATTCCATCGCACGGAGCCGCTGATCGGCGTGCGTCGCAGCCCAAACATGCGAAAGCCCCAGCAAAAACGCGGCCGTATGCGGATCGATCTGCTCGGCCATAAGGGCATCGAACGTCATGGACATCAGGGCGCGCAGCCATGCGACCTCGCCAACCGATACCAACTCGGCGCCAGGCACGCTCGAGGCGCACGACCCGCACAGAAGCCCGCCGGCTTGGGCCGAGAAATGCGAGAGCATAGGATCGCCGCACGATACGCAAGCCGAAAAATCGGGTCGGTAACCAACGTGCGACAGCAGTTTAAAGACAAAAGCCGCCACGAGCAGGTCCATATGTGCCGAGTCGAGCCCGCTGCCGATAAGCGTGAGCGCCCGCTGCGTGATGGCAAAGGTAAATGGATCCTCGGCATCCTCGAACGAGCACACACGCGCAACCTCGGCAATCGCGCTGGCGGCACAGGTCGTCTCGTAGTCAGGAGCGGCACCAAGCGGCGCCTCCATAAGCTCCGCCTGAGAAACCACATCGAGCGAGCGACCGTGCGCCAACAGCATATCAACGGTGCAGAAGAGCTCGCAGCGGGCCGCGAGGCGACCGCCAGGCTTACGTGCGCCCTTAGCCACGGCACGCACCTGCCGCCCCCGTTCGTCGAGCATCGTCAAGATCAGGTCGGTTTCCTTGAGCTTCGTCTTATCGAGAACGAGCACCTTTGTGCGATATGTGCGAGAGCCTGCCATGAAAGCCGAGGCTTAATCTTCGGCGTTATAGCCAAAGCGGCGGATCTGCGCCTCGTCATCGCGCCAGCCGGCCTTGACCTTCACGTCGAGCTCCAAAAAGACCTGAGTGCCAAAGATACGCTCAAGGTCACGACGGGCATCGATGCCGATATGCTTGATCATCTCGCCGCCCTTGCCGATGATGATGCCCTTCTGCCCCTCGCGCTCAACGTAAATCGTGGCGTGCACGCGCAGAACCTTCTTAGTCTGCTCGAGCGCGTCACAGATGACGCCCACGGAGTGAGGGATCTCGTCGCGGGTGCGACGCAGGACCTTCTCGCGCACAAACTCGGCCACGAGGGTCTCGTCGGACGCGTCGGTGCCCATGTCCTCGGGGAACCAACGCGGGCCCTCGGGCAAGAAGCGAGCGACGGTCTCGATAAACGCATCGACGTTGAAGTTCTTGACCGACGACGTCACAATCTCGTCGTCATAATCCATGAGCTCGTGGGCTGCCTTAAGCTGCTCCATTACCTGTGCGGGGTCGGCCTCATCGGCCTTGGTGAGCACAAGGACCTTCTTGGAACGGGCGCATCTGACGCGCTCGGCAACCCAGGCGTCTCCCCTGCCGATAGGTTTAGTGGCGTCGATCAGAAACGCGACGACGTCTACGTCATTGAGCTCAAACAGGGCACTTTTATTAAGCTCGGAGCCCAGGCCGTCCTTGGGCTTGTGGATACCCGGCGTGTCAACGAAGACCAGCTGGTAACCGGGGCGGTTGACCACGGCGCGCATACGGCGGCGGGTCGTCTGGGCAACCGGAGAGGTAATGGCGACCTTCTTGCCGTAACAGGCGTTGAGCAGCGTGGACTTGCCGGCGTTGGGACGACCGACCAGGGCCACAAAGCCGCTGCGGAAACCGGGTTCCACGTCGCCAAAGCCCGCGAGGCTCTCATCCTCGTCGCAAAGGGCATCGAGTTCCTCGTCGCTCATACCCTCAAACGGGTCGAACTCCTCGACCTCGTCAAACGAATCGGCACCTTCAGCCTCGTCCAGGACCTCGTCATCCAAAACTTCATTGGTAGGCTGCATATTGTCGGACATGGGAATCCCTTTCTAAATAAAGTCGAGCGCGTGGGCAAAGACAAGCAAGCCCACGATCGCGGCGGTAATGGAAAGAACGTATACAGAGGCAGCGGCGATATCCTTCGCGCGCTTGGCCAGTGGATGCAGCTCCTGGGTCGCGAGGTCGACAATCGCCTCCATAGCGGTATTGCACAACTCGCCGTGAATCACCAGGCCGCAGCAGATGATGACCGTAGCCCACTCGGCAATATCGAGCCCCACGATGCAGCCGGCAATGACGGTACACACGCCCGCCACGAGCATGACCTTGATATTGCGCTCGGTCTTGACGGCGGTAACGAAGCCCTCCATGGCGTATGAGAACGACTTTAAAAAGGACGGATGGTCCTTGTTCGATCCGGGAATCATAGACGGCTCCTAGTCGTGGGCATGATTGGTTATGGGGCCGACATGGACCAGCTTGGGGTCCTCGCCGCGCTCAAGCGCCAAGTCGCGTAGAATGGCATCCTCGCGTGCCTCCATGACCTCGGCCTCATCGTCCTCGATGTGGTCGTAACCCAGCAGGTGCAGCATTCCGTGCACGAGCATCAGTCGGCACTCATCGGCGGGACTGTTGCCAAAGCCGGGGGCCTGGCGGGCAATAACCTGCGGGGCCAGGATAATATCGCCGAGCTCAAGCGTCTCATCGGCGGGAATGTCCTCGTCAAAGGCCGAGTCACATTCAAACGAGAGCACGTCGGTGGTGCGATCGATGCCGCGCCACTCGTGGTTGAGCTCGTGCATCTCGTCTTCATCGACATACGAAAGGGAAATCTCAACCTCACGCTCAACACCCTCGGCGGCAAGCACAACTGAGCAGATGTGTTCCACCTCCTGGGCATCGAGCAGCGTATCGAGCTCGGCATCGTTGCTGATCAATACACTCAACGGGACTCCTTTCGATCGTGTGCGCGCTGCTCACGCGCATCGTCGTATGCATCATAGGCCTCAACAATACGGCCCACCAGGGCATGGCGCACCACATCGGCGCGCTCCAGGCGAGAAAACGTCACATCGTCGACACGGCCCAAAATCTTCTCAACGTCGGCAAGACCGCCGCGGCGACCCACCAGGTCACGCTGGCTCAGGTCGCCGGTAATCACGAACTTGGAATTAAAACCCAGACGCGTCAGGAACATCTTCATCTGCTCAGGCGTTGTGTTTTGTGCCTCATCGAGCACCACAAAGGCATCACTCAGCGTTCGACCGCGCATGTAGGCGAGCGGGGCGATCTCGATCACGCCACGCTCCATAAGCTCATCGGTGCGCTCGCGATCCATCATGTCAAAGAGGGCATCATAGAGCGGGCGCATATACGGGTCGATCTTTTCCTCGAGGGTGCCGGGCAAAAAGCCCAGGTTCTCCCCCGCCTCGACAACCGGGCGCGTCAGGATCAGGCGGCCTACCTCATGGCGCTTGAGCGCGGCGACGGCGAGCGCCATGGCCAGATAGGTTTTACCGGTACCGGCAGGACCCAGGCCAAACGTGATGGTAGAAGAGCGGATGGCATCCACATAGCGCTTTTGACCGAGCGTCTTGGGGCGGATAACGCGACCGCGATACGAAAGCAGCACGTCATCGCGCAGCGACGAGGCATCATGCTCGCCGTCGCGCAGAACGGCCAGACAGCGCGAGACATCATCGGCAGAAAGCGTGCGCCCGGCAGCAGCCTCACGAAAGGCATGTTCGAAAAAACGCGCGACCAGCTCGACCTCGTCCGGATCACCGCTCACGGCAACGCTGTCACCGCGGGCAACCACATGGGCGCGCACCAAGTTCTCGAGCGCACGAAGGACGCCGTCGCCGGCGCCCAAAACGCGCGAGGGGTCGATACCCTCGGGAACGGTAAGTCTAATCTTCGAGGCTTCCATGAACCTCCCTGCGTGCATGGACCAAGCCGGAATCATCGACTCCGATGATAGCAACATCGAGCAGGCACGGGGCTGTGAGTCCACAGGTATCATCAAGACGGGCATGATGGAACGAGCCGAGCGTCAAATTGTCACCGTACTCAAGCACGGCGCGCTCGACGGTGCCCACGCGACGACGGGCATCGGCAACCGCGAGCTCCTGAGCCGCCGCACGCATGCGACGGCTGCGCTCAGCCATGACCTCAGGGGGTACCTGGTCGGGCATGTCGGCGGCGAGGGTGCCGGGGCGCTTGCTATAGCGGAACACGTGCATGCGCGAAAAGCCCACGCGACGGCACAGCGCCAGCGACTCCTCGAACTCCTCGTCCGTCTCGCCGGGAAAACCGACGATGACATCGCACGAAAGAGACGCCTGAGGCAAGTTGGTGCGAATCATACGCACCGTGTCCTCAAAGGCCTCGGCGCTATAGGGACGGCCCATGCGATGCAGCGTCGCCGTGCAGCCAGACTGCACGGGAAGGTGCAAAAACGGCGCGATACGCTTTGGATAGCGAGCCATCACCTTGAGCAGGCGCTCGGAAATATCCATGGGTTCCACCGAGGAGATGCGCACGTGGGCGATCTCGGTGCGCTCCATGATGGCCTGGAGCAGCTCATCGATCTCGACATGTTCGTCGGTCGCGCTCTTGCCGTCATAGGCACCCAGATTCACGCCGGTCAGCACGACCTCGGGCACGCCGGCCTCCTGAGCTTCACGCACCTGTTCGAGCACGGACTCGACGGGCACGGAACGCTCGGGGCCGCGGGCCTTCCACACGATGCAATAGGTACAGCGGTGGTTGCAGCCATCCTGGATCTTCACGCCCAGCCGCGAACGACCGAGCGCATCGACCACGTCGCCATCGCTGCAGGCGGGCACGCTATCGGATTCGACACCCAGCACCTCGCAGACGCGCTCGGCGACGTCAATCTTGGACGGTTCGGCGATCACGCGATCGGAGAGCTCCAGCAGCTCCTCGGGATGAAGGTTGACGACGCAGCCGGTTACGACCACGTAAGGCTCGCCGGGATAGGCCAGGGCGTGACGGACGGCCTTGCGGGTCTTGGCCTCGGCCTCCCCCGTCACGGCACAGGTATTGATAACGATCAGATCGGCGTCCTGGGGCTCCACCATCGCAAAGCCCAGGCGCATAAGATCGGCAGTGATACGGTCGGACTCAACCCGGTTGACACGACAACCGAGGTTGACGACGGAAATATGGGGTGCGAGCACACGGGCTCCTTAATCGAGGATGTCGTCGAGGGCACTCTTGATACGGTCGGTCACCGACTTCTTACCGGATGCGACGTCATCGCCCATCTCGTCGGCAAAGGCGCGAAGCAGCTCGCGCTGCTTGTTGGAGAGATTGGTGGGGACGACCACGCGCAGCTGCACGACCAGACGACCGCGCGAACCGCCGCCGCCGATTCGCGGCATGCCGTAATTGTTGACGCTCACGGTGTCACCGTACTGTGTGCCGGCGGGGACACACACCTTGACGACCTCGTCAGGCATAATGCCCTCGACCTCAATCTCGCAACCGAGCGCGGCCTGCGCAATCGAGATATCGCTCACCAGATACAGGTCATCGCCATTACGCTTAAAACGCTCGTGGTCGGCGACACGCACGTTGACGATCAGGTCACCAGACGGCTCGCCACGAAGGCCGGCCTCTCCAAATCCACTCACGCGCAGTTGGCGACCGGTCGAAACACCGGCGGGAATATCGATGTCAATCTTTTCGTGAGAAGGCGTGCGGCCCTGGCCATCACAAGTCTCGCAGGGATGATCGATGACCGTGCCTTCGCCGTGGCAGTCGGGACAGGGCGAAGAGGACTGAACCTGGCCCAGGAAAGAACGCTGGACCGTCGTCACATAGCCTGTGCCGTGACAGCGGCTGCACTGCTTCTCGGTCGCGCCCTCGGCCTTGCCGGTACCATTACAGTCATCGCAAGGGGCAAGGCGGTCGTAGCTGATCGTCTTTTTGCAGCCGAGCGCCGCCTCCTCGAGCGTCACCGAAAGGGAGATGGCCATATCGCGACCGCGACGGCGCTCGCGACGGCTGCGAGCGCCACCACCGGCGCCACCGCCAAAGAACGACGAGAACAGGTCGTCCATGCCCATGCCACCAAAGATATCGTTGATGTCGACATAGCCAGAACCACCGGGGCCGTCCGCGGTACCGTAACGGTCGTAGTTAGCACGCTTCTGCTCGTCGGAAAGAACGGAATAGGCCTCGTTGAGCTCTTTGAACTTGGCCTCGGCCTCGGGGTCGTCCGAAACATCCGGGTGTACCGTACGGGCTTTCTTTAGAAACGCGCGCTTGATCGTCCGCGCGTCGGCATCCTTGTCAACGCCAAGTACCTCGTAGTAATCCCTATTTTCCGACACGACCGAATCCTTCCAACTTTCATTATTGTCACAGTGCGTCCTATACCCAAGCTGGGCCGGCCGCAAACAGAGGGTTTGATGTTATTGCATCCCGTAGGGCGAAAGCACGGCCTGCTGCGAGCAGCTCGCAAACCAGACCGACACGAGCGCAAACATAAAGCCGTTGGCAAAACCATTGGCAAACTGCATCGCGCCGCGCTTCCACCACAGCAGGCTGCGATGAAGCACGCCGTCCGACAGCACCATGAACAAGCCCATGGCAAACGGAATGAAGCACATCATGGCGAAGGCGGAGAACACGCCCGAGATGGCCGACAGCACCAAAAACGGAGCGATGATGCCCATGAGGTAGAAGCCGGTGCGAGCCTTACCCTCCAGGCGCTCGGCCTCAACGTGCGCACGACCGACCAGATCGCCGCCCGAAGCGCCGTTCGTGCCGGCGTGACCCATGTTGGGGACGCGCACCTCGTCGCCATCATGCGTGCCGGCGGGAAACTCAATCGTCTGCTCGGAGGTCACACGGACACGGCCGCTGCCACCGCAATCGGGGCACGGGTCGGCAACGACCTTGCCGGAACCGCCGCACTCAGGACAAACCGTCTGGAACGTGCCCGCACCAAACAGGAAAGACAGGTCGACATCGATATGGCCGCGACCACCGCAGCTCGGACAGGTGTGGGCATGCTCTGACGAAACGGAGCCCGATCCGCCACAATGTCCGCAGGTGTCAAAGCGGGTGTAGCGAACGGTCTTGTGGGCACCGCCCTTAGCCTCCTTGGCGTCGAGCTTGATATCGACGACCACGTTGGCGCCACTCTCGGGGTTGTAGGCCGCCTGGCCGCGACGGGGCTGGCCCCAGGCGCCCCCGAAGGGGAAACCGCCGTCAAAGGGATTGCCGTAACCGGCGCTGCCGGCATAGCCACCGCCATAGGGCGAAGCCGTCGGTGCACCGGCAAAGGGATTACCCGACCGCATGGCGTCGTAACGCGCACGCTTCTGCTCGTCCGAGAGCACGGCGTAGGCCTCGGAAACCTCTTTAAACTTTTCCTCGGCATCCGGCTCTTTATTGACGTCCGGATGGAGCTTGCGGGCCTTTTGCTGGAAAGCCTTTTGAATATCACGCGAGGTGGCGTCCTTGGAGACACCCAAGATCTCGTAGTAATCTTTTTCGTTCATCGTCGCCATGCGCGGCAACCTCCTGCTCACAGCAGCGTATATATTGCGGTAATTCTACCCGAGCGGCCTAGGCTAGACCCCAAAACAGCTCGAACAGCATATTTCCATCGAGCCAGCCCAGGTGGGTCGGCGCTAAACGGGCGCGGGCGCGACCTGCGATAACGTCTTTTGAGGTGACGCGCCCCGCATGTCCTTCAACATGATCGGGCACCCAGGTGGCAAGGTCCAACTCGAGCGCACGGTCGCAGGCCGCCGCCAGTTCGTCTGCAGCAATCACGCTTGCCGAGTGAACCAACAGTTCGGGCCCAATGCCACGCGTCATGCGGCAGGCGAGCATCAAATCCTCGGCCGCCGCCTCGCAATGCGACAGGTACTCGGCCTCAAACGCTGTAGCGCCATCGTCACGTTGCACCAGTCGCACGCGATGCGCATCGCCACGAGCGGGAACGTCAGGAAACAGCCCGGCCAAGCGATCGAAATCCTCGGCGTCGAGCATACCGGCGGCAGAACGACCCAAACCCAAATAGCCCTGTCCGGTCCAATAGGCAATGTTGTGGGCGCATTCATGCCCATCGAGCGCGTAGCTCGCCACCTCATACGGATGGTAGCCCGCCGAACTCAGCCGCTCGCGCGCAACGTCCATGCATGCGGCTTGGAAATCCTCATCGGGCTCGAGCGACTCATCGCGGCACGCCATGCGATAGAGGGGCGTCCCCTCCTCGAGCGTGAGTGGATAGACCGACACATGGTGCGGGGCCGCCGCAAGCGCGCCATCGAGCGTGTACTGCCAGCTCGCCATAGTCTGTCCGGGAAGCCCACACATAAGGTCGCACGAAACATCGAGCCCAACATCCTTCACCGTCGCGATAGCCTCAAGCGCCCGTTCGGCATCATGGATACGGCCAATGACAGCCAACTCGGTATTGTCCAGCGTCTGCACGCCCAGAGAGATGCGCGTGACACCTGCCTCGTCAAGCGCGGTGGCGAGCCCAGCCGTCAGCGATTCTGGATTGGCTTCACAAGTAAACTCAACGGGCTTGCACCACATGGAGATACGACGGGCAAGTTTCACGAGGCGCTCCCCTGCCAGCGACGGCGTGCCGCCGCCTACGTAGACAGTGCGGATCTGCCTGAGTGCCCCAGCGTTGCCAAAGGCATCGAGCCGCGTATACAGGTGCTCAAAATAGGCATCGAGCGCAGCATCCAGGTCGCACGGGGCCACGCTTTGCGAGTCAAAGTCGCAATAGCGGCATTTTTGAGCGCAAAACGGCACGTGCACATACAGCGCGGCAACGGCCACCGTTAGGCCTCCAGCGGATGAGCGGGCACCGATTCGCCGGTGGCAAGGGCGGCCTCGCAGGCCACCACGTCGCGCTCGATATCATCGACCAGCGCCATAAACTCCTCGTACGTGGAGCAACGCACCACCTGAGCGCGCCAGGCGGCGGCATGGGGCATACCCTTTAAGTACCAGCTTGCATACGTACGGGCGCGCGACATAAGCGGCAGAAGCTCGTGCGTCAACGTCAGGTGCTCACGCAGGGCCTCCAGGCGCTCGACCGAGGAGCGAGAAGGAACCGGCGTGCCATCGAGTGCAAGGGCGCGTGCATCGCCGAACACCCAGGGATTGCCGTAGATACCGCGCGCAATAAACACCGCGCTGGCACCCGAACCGCTCAGATGCTCAGCAGCGTCCTCGGCCGAGAACACATCGCCCGAACCAATCACGGGAATCTCGACGGCTTCGGCAACCTCATCGACGACAGACCAATCGGCCTGGCCCGTATAGAGCTGCGTGGCACAACGACCGTGCACGGCAACCGCAGCGGCGCCCGCCCCTTCGAGCATCTGGGCAAACGTTGCGGCATTGCGGTCCTCGGCATAAAAACCCTTGCGGATCTTCACAGTCACGGGAACATGCGCCGCGCCCACCGCTGCCTCGACAATCTTCTCGGCCAGATCAGGCGTGCGCATAAGCGCCGAGCCCTCGCCCTTGGTAACGACCTTGCGAGCCGGACAGGCCATGTTGATATCAATCAATGACAGGCGATCGCCCACGCGTTCCTCGACGGCAGCGACGGCACTCGCAAACTGATCGGGCTTGGAACCAAAGAGCTGCACGCAAATCTGCTGTTCCTCGTCGGCCGGCAGCACCAGGCGCCACGTCTTGTTGCTGGCATAGGCAAGGCCTGCAACGCTCACCATCTCGCTGTAGGCAAAGTTGGCGCCGCGGCGGCGACACATGATGCGATAGGCGGGGTCGGTTACGCCCGCCATGGGAGCCATAAGGAACGGCTGCTCGGCATAGGCGCCCAGCAGCCGCTTGCTGTATTCAGAAAGCGCCATGGACCTACTCGTCCACCTTGAGAATCGCCATAAAGGCCTCCTGCGGAACCTCAACCGAGCCGATGGCCTTCATGCGCTTCTTGCCCTCTTTCTGCTTCTCGAGCAGCTTGCGCTTTCGCGAGATATCGCCGCCGTAGCACTTGGCCAGCACGTCCTTGCGGCGTGCCTTAACGGTGGAGCGGGCAATGATCTTGTTGCCGATGGCACCCTGGATAGGCACCTCGAACAGCTGACGCGGAATGATCTCCTTGAGCTTGTCGCACAGGCCGCGGGCAAGACCGTAGGCCTTATCCTTGTGCACGATAAACGACAGCGCGTCCACCTCGTCGCCCGAAAGCAGGATGTCGAGCTTGACGAGCTCGGAGGGGCGATATTCGTTGAACTCGTAGTCGAGCGAGGCGTAACCCTTGGTGCGGCTCTTGAGCTGATCGAAGAAGTCCAAGATGAGCTCGGCGAGCGGCATATCAAAGCGCATCTCGACCGATTTGCTCGTCAGGTGAATCATATCGGTCGTGACGCCACGGTGCTCGATAGCGAGCTGCATGACGGCACCCGTATACTCGGGCGGGCAGATGATCTTTGCCTTGAGGTAAGGCTCTTCGATACGCTCGATGCGCGTGGCCTCGGGCAGATCTTGCGGGCTGCGGACATCGATCATCTCGCCGTCAGTCTTGTACACGTGGTAGTCGACCGAGGGGCTCGTGGCGATCAGGTCCAGATTGAACTCGCGCTCCAGGCGCTCCTTGACGACCTCCATGTGAAGCAGGCCCAGGAAGCCCACTCGGAAGCCAAAGCCCAGCGCCACCGACGTCTCAGGCTCCCACACCAACGACGGATCGTTGACGTGCAGCTTATCGAGCGCGTCGCGCAGGTTCTCGTAGTCCTTGTTGTCGATGGGGAACAGGCCCGTGTAGACCATGGGTTTGGCCTCGCGGTAGCCCGGCAGCGGCTCGGGGCAGGGGTTCGAAGCCCACGTAAGGGTATCGCCCACGCGCACGGCCTCGGGGTCCTTCAGACCCGTGACCACATAGCCAACCTCGCCGACGGTCAGAGCATCGACCGGCGTCTCGGCAGGGCGCTTGACACCCACGCCGTCGACCAAGAAGTCGCCCTTGGCCTGCATCATGCGCAGGGTATCGCCCTTTTTGATGGAACCGTCAAAGACGCGCACCGTGGCGACGACGCCGCGGTACTCATCGAAGTACGAATCCAGAATAAGTGCCTTGAGAGGGCCATTTGCATCGCCCTTGGGAGGCGAGATCAAAAAGACGATGAACTCCAGCAGATCGTGGATGCCCTCGCCAGTCTTGCCCGACACGCACACGGCATCGTCGGCGGGAATGGCCAGATCGTCTTCGATCTCGGTCTTAACCTCGTCGGGGTGCGCCGAGGGAAGGTCGATCTTGTTGATGGCCGGAACAATGTCCAAGTTGGCGTTCATGGCGAGCGTCGCGTTGGAAACGGTCTGCGCCTCAACGCCCTGAGTGGCGTCCACGACGAGCACCGCGCCCTCGCAAGCGGCCAGCGAACGCGAGACCTCGTAGGTGAAGTCCACGTGGCCCGGCGTATCGATCAGGTTGAACTGATACGTCTCGCCGTCGTCGGCGTCATAGGACACGCGGACGGCATTGGACTTGATCGTGATGCCGCGCTCGCGCTCGATGTCCATGGTGTCGAGCAGCTGCGACTCCATGTCGCGCTCATCGACGGTATGGGTGAGCTCGAGGATGCGGTCACTGATCGTGGACTTGCCATGGTCGATATGTGCAACGATCGAGAAGTTGCGGATGTGGGAAATGTCAATTGAAGTATTCATGCGGACTATCTTACCCGAGCGGTACAAAAAATGGAGCCTGTTCCATAAAACAGGCTCCATTTATGCGCGTAATCTGTGTGGTGTGAAATTTACAACTTAAGCGTTGATGCTGTTCACGAGCTTGGCAAGACCGGACTTGCGGTTGGAAGCCTGGTTCTTGTGGATGACATGCTTAGCGGCAGCCATGTCGAGACGCTTGGTGACGGTCTTGAGGGCAGCCTGGGCCTTCTCGGCGTCGCCCTCGGCGACGGCGGACTGGACGTGCTTGGTCAGCGTCTTGAGCTCGGACTTGACAGCCTTGTTACGCATGCGAGCTGCCTCATTGGTGCGGATACGCTTCTTCTGAGACTTGATGTTTGCCACTTCTGGAGTTCCTTTCGAGTTCCTTGCAAAAAATGTATGACACCTCTGAGACACGGTGAGGTCATGCAAGCGCCTACTATAGCACGCTCCCCCTCAAAGGGATAGAACGAATTTGTCAAATAGGCAGGTATCATCACGATTTTCTCAAGATGTTCGTAATCCAGAGCAAAAGCGCGGTCTCCGAATCGGACGAACCCTTGAGCGCGAGTTCCACATCGACGGCGCCCTCGAGGGCGGCGACGAGCTCGGACATCGAAAAACGACGCGCCCAGGTAAGGTGATTCTTGACCTGCCAGGCCTGAAGCTTGAGCGTCGCGGCGAGCTCACGCCCCTGTCCACGCCCATCGAGCGCCTTGGCGACGATCAGCTCACGAATGCGACCGCATAGCAGCGTGTAGGTCCACACGTAGCTCTTGGAGGGCAGAAGCTTAAAGAGCTCGAGCGAACGCCGCATATCGCGAGCCGAGACGGCGTTGAGAAAGTCCCAGGGCTGAACCTCGGCCGTACGCACGATCCAACGCTCCACGTCGGCAAGCTCAATCTGGGGCGCCTCGACCATCTGGGCGAGCTTTGCCAGGTCATTATCGAGCATGCGCGTGTTTTCGCCCGAACGCGAAACGAGCTCCTCGGCAGCAGCCGTCGAGATGGACTTACCGTGCTGCGTCGCCATCTGCTGAACGCGGCGCGGCAGTTCCCAGCGCTTGGTACCCGAGCAATCGACGATAGCCTTCTTGTCGACCTTGGCGATTGCCTTATACAGGCGCGTATTCTTGGCAAGTGAGTCGGCGATAATAAGACAGACCGTCGTGGGGCTGGGACTTGCGAGGTACTCGACGAGCGGTTCCGAGACCGCCTTGGCAAGCTTGGAGCAGCCGTCGAGGATCACCAGGCGAAACTCGCTACCCATGGGAAAGGTATTGAGCGAGCCGATGATCGACTCGATATCGGGATCTTTCGTCATGTCGCGTTCATCGAGGTTGAACTCAACCATACCCGACTTTTCCAAGCGAGCTTTCATACGCGAGACGGCGTGGTCGCGTTTGACGCCATCGGTACCGACGATCAGATAAGCCGGCAGCAGACCGGTTTCGGACATTGCGCTCCCCTCTCGCAGACTCTCGAATTCGTACCGTGCCATTTTAGCCCAGGGGTTGGTCCCGCGCCAACGGCAGCATCACGGTCGCTGGCATCGCATCGAAAAGCCCTTCGCGGTCGGCGAGACGGTAATGTCGCCGTGTTCGATGGTGCATGCGAACGCACCACCCGCTTCCTTAACGGCATCGATGCAGGCATCCGACGGATGGCCGTAACGATTTCCCTCGCCGGCGCTCGCGATAGAGAGCTCGGGCTTAAGCGTGCCCAGCAGGTCTGTGTCGACGGAAACTTTTGAGCCGTGATGTCCAAGCTTGAGCACATCGATATCCCCCACCTCCTGTACAAACTCGCGTTCCTGATCGAGCTCGGCATCGCCGGTGAGTAGCATGCGGAGGCTCTGGCCTCCTTGGGCATAACTGAGCAGCAAGACAAGCGAGTCTTCATTACCCTCGCCATCCACCGTGTCAAACGGCCACATCACACGAGCCCGAAATGTGCCGATATCGATCGTGTCCCCGCGAGCCACCTGCCGGTACGTTACGCCCGGGCGATTTAGGACCTCAGCGGGCGCATCCTCCAGCGCATTAGCCGCGACCGCAATGGTTCCAACCGAAAACTGATCGAGCACATCGGGAAGGCCACCCCAGTGGTCTTCGTCCCAATGTGTCACGAAGACGGCGTCGATATGGTGGACGTTATTGCGAACCAGCGCACTTACCACGCGCTCATCAAGCCCACAGTCGACGAGCGCCACGGTCCTACCTTGGCGAATAAGAATGGCATCGGCCTGCCCCACATCGAGCACCGTCACCGAAGGCGACGCGAATCGATCCCAGTAGACGTACGGAATCGCAGCCAAGAGCACCAGGCATGCAAGCCCAGCAGCCATAGGTCGTGCCTGCGGGCGCGGCCACCAGACTAGAAGGATCCCCAGAAAACACGGCACAAGGTATATCCACATGCTATCGGGCGGCACGCTCACGGATGCACCCGGAACGGCGGCAAAGAGCTGTTCGAAGAACAGTGCGCAACGCGCGGCAATCATGGGCACAACGAGCGCCCAAACCTGCAACGGCGCCACGAGCGAAAAGGGAACCAGCACGATCGACACAGCGAGCAGTAGACTCACCACCGGACCGATGACCGCATTCGCCAACGGAGCAATGAGCGAGAACGCACCAAAGGCAGGAATGGTGATAGGCAGCGTCGCCAACTGCGAGCACAGCGTGACGGAAAGCATGCTGGCAATGCCCGGCGGCACACCCAACTCACTCAAAGCGTAGGTCGCATAGGGGCAAAAGCACAGAATGGCAAAGACGCTGGCACATGAAAGCTGAAAGCCCATCTCGAACAGCACCGTCGGCCGCAGTAGCACAAAGATGGACATAGTTACGAAGAGTGCCGAAAGGCCGTGCCGGCGACGCCCCGCACCGTTTACGACAAGCGTCGCGAAGACCATGCAGCACGCGCGCACGGCCGAGGGAGGCGCACCCGTAAAGGCAGCGTAGCCCACAAGCGTTATCGCCAACATCGCCCGCTGAAGACCACGTGAACACCGAGTCTTTTGCAAGACACCCTCGATTACAAACCCCACGATAGCCAAATGGCTGCCCGAGACGGCGATAAGATGCGCCGTTCCCGTCACCGAAAACCAGTCGCCCGCCGGCTGGGCACGCAGCTCGGCCGAACGACCGCAAACGACACCGGCTATGAGCGAACGCGCCGGGTCGGTCGCAGGCGCGATGGACGCAAGCAGCCCATTTCGCAGTCGAAGCAGCGGCCCCGGAGAGCCCTCATCGACCGACACCAACCGGATGACCTTCACTTTTCGAAGCTCGCCTCGAAGCACACGCGAGCGCCCATACGCATCGTTCTCAAAGAGCGAAATTCGACCGATAGCATGCACATGCGAACCGGCGCCGAGCTCGCGATCACACGACAGCCGCACCTGGCCCAATCGATTTTCGCCCGCATACGCATCGCAGGTATAGGAGTACGCACCGTCATTGATGGACGGGTCGCCGTGCACAACAAACTCGAGACTGTTCGCGGCGCGATTATCCAGTGCCCTCGAAGTATGTAGCGCTCCGATCGCCCAACCCGCGGATACGACCGCCCCTGCCACGAGGCCAAGGGCCGCGGCATGCAGCCATCGCCTCCAGCGTGTAAGGCGCATACAGAACCGAGCCAACACGATGCAAGCCGCAGCCGCAATGGGAATGGCCCAGAGCGATGCGGCGGACGCCGATCGCTCTCCCAGCAGCAAATCGGCCGCGACGTTAAGTACCAAGCCACAGCTCGCACACTGGCCGGCACAAAGGGCCATCGTCCACGGCATCAATGGCCGAGGTGGCATCACATGCTCGCGCTCGGACACACTCATACGCAGATGCAATCTTTGATTTTGGCGAGCTTCTTCTCACCGATTCCCGATACGCGCATCAGGTCATCGACTGAGGCAAAAGCGCCGTTCTTTGTCCGCTCATCGATAATCGACTGAGCCATAGAAGGCCCAATACCCGAGAGCGTCTGCAGCTCCGCCGCACTTGCCGTATTGATGTTCACGAGCCCCGACGAAGACCCCGCGCCAGGGGTCGTGGCAGCACCACTTTCGGCCCCGCCGACCGCCGCGGCCGCTTGTTGCTCCCCCACCGTCGGAACATAGATCTTTTGGCCATCTGTGATCTTGGACGCACGATTAAGCCCTGTCACATCCGCCTCGGCCGTAAGCCCTCCGGCGGCATCGATCGCTTGGGACACCCGTGCTCCTTCTTTGAGTCGATACACGCCAGGCCTCACAACGGCGCCACCCACATCGACGTACACCTCGGCGGCAGAGGAACTCTTGGCAGACGACTCATCGGCATCATCAGGAGACGCATCCCCGGACCCGCGCGCATCCGAAGCGCTCGCCTCATCACTACGCTCAAACGACACGCCACTAAAGCGGCTATTAAAACTTGCCATCGCTAAGCCGCTCGCGGCGGCAATGACAACCAGGATCGCCACGACCACCGCCTTATGGCCGAGCAGCTTTTCTGCCCAGCGGTCCATACGTTTAACCCGTTCGTGTTGCTCGCGCTGCGCCATAGCAAACACCTCCCAACACCATCGTGTCAGGAAACAAACGCCGCAGCTTCCGCACGTCCACACCAGTTTTCGCGGTCAAACCAAAAGCTGACCAAAACCTTGCGCGAACATGTCCATTTATTCAGTCACACGTCAGCGAATGAACATCTTGACATCATTTGCCCAGATAGCAAAAGACCGACGATACAGGCGCATCGTCGGTCTATGCAGGCAATTACTCGTGATCTTGGTAGATCTCACGCGGAGCAAGCTCCGAATGTTTGCGTTTTAAGGTCTTAGGGGCCTTATACGTGTTGCTGGAGAAGTCGATATACTCGGTCTGCTTAAGCAAGCGCTCGATCATCTCCTCGTGGTCGAACAGCTCCCAGGCCTCGTGCACGGCATCGAGTTTGGCGTGCGTCTCGGGACGACGCGGCATAAAAAGCGTGCAGCAGTCGGGCGCTGCCTCAGTGGAAATATCGAACGTACCGATCTCCTGAGCGCGCGCAATGATCTCCTGCTTGTCAGACCCGATGAGCGGACGGAACACAGGAATCTTCACGGCCTCGTTGACGGCCATGATGTTCTCGAGCGTCTGGGAGGCAACCTGACCGAGCGACTCGCCGGTCACGATGGCCTTGGCGCCCTCGATATGCGCGATGCGCTCGGCAACCGAATACATGATGCGGCGATACATGATCACGCGTAGGTTACTGGGGCAGGCGACGGAAATCTCACGCTGGCAATCGCCAAACGGTACCACGTACAGGCGGCCGATCTGGACACCCGGCTCAAGCGCACGGATGATGTCCTGCACCAAATACTCGCTCGTATCGGGCGTCTGCGGACGACCGGAGAAATGTACCGGCACGCACACCGCGCCGCGACGCGCGAGCATCCAGGTCGCCACCGGAGAATCGATACCCGACGACAGAAGCGTCACGACCTTGCCGGCAGAACCCACCGGAAGGCCGCCCACGCCGCGCTCAGAGCGCGCATACACGTAGACGCTACCCTGGACCACCAGTACATGCACCATCGCATCGGGGTCGTGCATTTGAACCTTTTTATCGGGGAAGGCCTCACACAGTACCTCGCCCACCTGACGATTGATATCAATCGAAGTGAGCTCATAGTCAGTATTGGAGCGCTTGGCGTGCACCTTAAACGAATCGAAGGGGCCAAACTCGCGCAGCGCCTTGACGGCGGCGGCGCAGTACTCCTGCGGGTCGCGATTGGTGTGGTACGCCAGGGACACACGGGCAACGCCGGGGACGGTGCGAATGACGCGCGCCGCCTCGTCGGCCTGATGCTCGTTAAAGGTCACGAGGATATACCCGGAAATTCGAGACACGGCATTCACGGAAAAGGCGGCCAAGGCCGCCTTGATGTTATCCATGAGGATATGCTCAAAATGTGCGCGGTTCTTGCCCTTCAGTCCAACCTCGTGATAGTGGACCAGGCAGACGCGAGCCGCCATTTAGGCTTCAGCAACCTTGTGGCCGAGCGCCTTCTCGTAACGGGCCTCATCGTAGGAGATGTCGCCGTCGACAATCTCGTCCATAGCCATCGAGATGGTATCGGCGCCGGAAAGCGCGATGGTGATGTCGTCGACATCCTGGACGGCGAGCACGCGGTTGTGCTGACCACGCAGCATGCTGTTAATGTCGCAGGCGCGCTTGGAGGCAAGCGAGGCGAGCAGGAAGCGGTTGTGATCGGTCTTCTCCAGAAGATCGTCAATGCAAGGCTTTACAACGGACACGGACCTCAGATCCTTTCATGCATATCGAGAACGCGAACGAGCTCGTCGGTCGCGCGGTCGAGATCGTCATTCACCACGACGTCGTCGTAGCGGTCGGCAAGGGCAAGCTCATGGGCGGCGTTTGCCATACGCAGCTCGATCGTCTCGGGCGTCTCGGTACCGCGACCGACCAGACGCTCGCGGAGCACCTCGAGCGAGGGTGGCTTGATAAAGATCAGCACGGCCTCGGGAAAACGCTCCTTGACCTGCAGGGCACCCTGGACATCGATCTCCAAGATGAGAGACGAACCAGAGGCGAGCTTGGACTGAACCTCGCTCACCAACGTGCCGTAGCAGTTACCGTGGACCTCGGCCCACTCAACAAACTCACCGTTTGCCACGCGGCGGTCGAACTCCTCGCGCGTCAGGAAAAAGTAATTGACGCCATCGACCTCGCCTTTACGTGGGGCTCGCGTGGTAGCCGAAACCGTCAGGCCCAGGTTAGAGCGACGCTCGCGCACACGAGTGACGAGCGTGCCCTTGCCCGCGCCTGACGGTCCAGAAATCACAAAGAGCTTTGAATCCTGAGCGCTCACTTATTTGGTCAGCTGCTCGAGGAGCTGCTCGCGCTGACGGACGCCAAGGCCCTGGACGCGACGGGTAGCGGAGATGCCGAGTTCCTCCATGATCTTGGCGGCCTTGGCCTTGCCATAACCGGGGAGAGACTCGATGAGGGTGGAAACCTTCATGCGGGAAGCAATGGGGTCATCGGAGTTGAGCACGGACTCGAGGGACTTCTCGCCCTTCTTGATCTGCTCACGGAGCTCTGCGCGAGCGTGACGCGCGGCGGCAGCCTTCTCAAGAGCCTGCTTGCGCTGCTCATCGGTAAGCTGAGGGAGTGCCATTCGTACCTCCAAATAGTTGGGTTATATCTGATTCATTATTTGGCATTTTAGCACGTAAAACGTACAAAATGCTCAATCGCGGCTCCATAGGTTAGACGATACCCGCAAAAAGTGCAATATATCGCGCTAAAAGATGAGCCCCCGACCTGCGATTCCACACAAAGGATGGGAAAGTTTTCGCAGGCACAGGGGCTAATTTGTGCTATTGAGACCCAAAAGTGGTGACTTGAGGGAATCTTTTATGCGACGTTTTCGACCAGCTCGGCAACGATGGCGTCAAACGCGGCAACCGGATCGTCGGCGCCGGTAATGGGGCGGCCCACCACGATATGGCTCGCGCCGCGCTCAATAGCCTGGGAAGGCGTGGCCACGCGGGACTGATCGCCCAGCGCAGCGCCAACCGGACGCACGCCCGGGGTCACGATCAGCGCATCGGGGCCCAGCAGCTCACGCATGTCATGAGCCTCCATCGGCGAGCACACGATGCCGTCGATACCGTTGGCCTGGGCGAGTTTTGCCAGTCGGGCGGCCTCCTCGGCAACGGGCGACTCTACGCCGATCTCGCTCAGCGCATCCTGATTCATGCTCGTAAGCACGGTGATGGCGACGAGCTTGGCTCGATCCTCGCGTGCCTCCTCGGCACCCTCACGGCAGGCGGCGAGCATGGCACCCGAACCCAAGCCGTGAACCGAAAGCAGGTCGGCACCGGCAAGCGAGGCCGAGCGAGCGGCACCGCGCACCTGATGCGGAATGTCATGGAACTTAAGGTCGAGGAAGACCTTGAAGCCCAGGTCCTTAAAGGTCTTGACGATCTCGGGGCCTTCGGCGTAATAGAGCGTCATGCCCACCTTAAGCCAGGCGGCATGGCCCGAAAGCTCATGGGCGAGCTCAAACGCACGCTCACGGTCGCAGTCGAGGGCGACGATAACGCGGTCGCGGGCATCGGTCTCTAGCATTCGAAAGCACCTACCAGCTCGTTGATGTCCTTCACGCCCTGGGACTCGGCCCAGGCCTCGAGCTCGCGCGCGATCTTAATCGAAGCGCACGGATCGACGAAGTTGGCCATACCGACCGATACGCAAGTGGCACCAGCCAGGATAAACTCGGCCGCATCTTCGCCAGTCATGACGCCGCCGACGCCATTGATGGGGATATCGACAGCCTGAGCGACTTCCCAGACCATACGCACGGCGATGTGGTGGCACAGCGGGCCCGAAAGGCCGCCCTTGGGCTTGGCCACACGCGACTTGCGGGTGTGGACGTCGATGGCCATACCCTGGATGGAGTTGATGACCGAAAGGCCGTCGGCGCCTGCGGCCTCGAGGGCCTTGGCGATCTCGGCGACGTTGACCGGGGCCATCTTCACAAACAGCGGCTTGTCGGTCACCTTGCGGCAGGCGGCCATGACGCCAGAGGCGCCCTCGGGCGTGGAGCCCATGGCGGCACCGCCGGCGGCAATGTTGGGGCAACTCACGTTGATCTCATAGCCGGCAGCCCAGGGGCACAGCTCGACATACATCTCGAGCGCACGGACAAACTCGTCCACGGAATGACCGGCAACCTGGCAGATGACCTGGCAACCGTCCTTGGAGAGCTGCTCGAGCCACGGACCGGACTCGCGGGCGAAAGCGGCCACGCCGGGGTTCTGCAGGCCCACGGAATTGATCATACCGCCGGGGATCTCGGCCATACGGGGTGCGGGATTGCCGGGCCAGGGCTCGGCAGCGCAGCCCTTGGTGGTGATGGCACCCAGCTGGGAGACATCAAAGAAGTTCTGGAACTGCCAACCGTAGCCAAAGGTACCGGCTGCGGTGTTGATGGGGTTTTGCATCTTGACGCCGCCGAAATCGACGGCCATGTTCACGGTACCCACTAGAAGACCACCACCTTGGAAGCATCAAACACGGGGCCGCACATGCAGGCGCCCTTCATACCGTCGACCGTCTCGACATTGCAGGTGTTGCAGGCACCAAAGCCGCAGCTCATCATGCGCTCGAGCGACACCTCGCAGTACGCGCCGGCCTCGGCGGCAGCCTCGGCGACCTTCTTCATCATGACGGCGGGACCACAGCTGGCAACGTAGTCGTAACCGCCCTCGCCGAGCAGCTCGGCGGCAGGATCGGTGCAGAAGCCGTGCGTGCCCAACGAGCCGTCGTCGGTGCACACGTTGACCGTGGCTCCCAGCGCGCGGAACTCGTCGACGCCCACGGCCTTAGACGCGGTACCAAAGCCCAGGCATACGTCAACGTCCACACCCTGCTCGGCAAGCATGCCAGCCAGGCAGAGCACGGGCGGAACGCCAATGCCGCCGGCAACGAGCAACGCCTTCCTGGTGCCCTCGGGCACAAGCCAGCCGCGGCCGCCAGGGCCCAGCAAGTTAGAGGTGGAGCCAGGGGCCATCTGTGACAGACGGCGGGTATCATCGCCCACGACGGCGTACCACAGCTCGACGGTGCCGGCCTCGGCGTCGGCGCGATAGAAGCTCAGGGGCACGCGAAGCAGCGAGGAAGCATCGCCCGGCACGGCGATATTCACGAACTGACCGGGCTTGAGCGCACTTGCAAGCTTGGGGGCCGAGATAACGAGCGAGAAGATGCCGTCGGCGATCTCCTGGTTCGAGACGACCTCGAAGTCGTGCATGCGTGCAGTGGAAGGTGTGGGCATAGACGCTCCAATCCCCCATGCGGTTGCATGGTTCAGGCGAATAGAAAGCGCGGCACCGCAAGGGCGCCGCGCACAAAAGCGATAAGGCTATGCTAGCAGATACAGCCGTCGGCAAGCGTCTGCTTACCGCCGACAAACACATCGGTGGCACGACCGGTGAGCGTGCGGCCGGCAAAACCGGAGTTCTCGGCGCGCGACTCGTAGCCGTCCTCGCCGACCGTCCAGGTGGCGGTGGGATCGAACACGGTCAGGTCGGCAACGGAGCCTGCCTTGACCTGAACCTGGTCGAGGCCCAAGATCTCACGCGGCTTGATGGCCATAAGCTCGACCATGCGACCCATGCCCATCTTGCCGGTGTTGACCAGCTCGGTAAGCACGAGCGCCAGCGAGGTCTCGAGGCCGATCATGCCGAAGGGCGCAAGCTCGAACTCGCGAGCCTTCTCCCACGGGGTGTGGGGAGCGTGGTCGGTGACGATGACGTCTACGGTGCCGTCGATGACGCCCTGACGGATTGCCTCGGCATCCTCATCGGTACGCAGTGGCGGGTTGACCTTGAGCGAGGTGTTGTAGGTCTCGTCCAGGTCGTTCTCGGTCAGGAACATGTGGTGCGGGGTGGCCTCGCAGGTGACCTGCACGCCAGCTGCCTTACCGGCACGCACGAGCTCCAGGCCATGCGCGGTGGAGATGTGCTGGATGTGCAGCTTGGCACCGGTCAGCTTGGCGATCTCGATATCGCGGGCGATCTGCAGCTCCTCGCCTGCCGCCGGCCAGCCCTCGAGGGCCAGACGGGTAGAGACCTTGCCCTCGTTGATCTGGCCGTGACCGACCAGGTCCTCGTCCTGGCAATGGCTCATAAAGACCTTGCCGAACATCTTGCCGTAGTCCATGCAGCGACGGAGCATGCCTGCACCCTGCACGCCGCGACCGTCGTCGGTGAAGGCGACGGCGCCGTGGGCGACCATATCGCCCATCTCGGACATGGCCTCGCCCTTTAGACCGCGGGTCATGGCGCCCGACGGATAGACGCGGCAGTGACCGACCTCGGCAGCACGGGACTTGACGAACTCCACGACGGTGCCGTTATCGGTGACGGGATCGGTGTTGGGCATGGAGCACACGCCGGTAAAGCCGCCCTTGGCAGCCGCGCGGGTGCCGCTCTCGATGTCCTCTTTGACCTCGTAGCCGGGCTCGCGAAGATGAACGTGTATATCCACCAGGCCGGGAACGAGGTACTTGCCGGAAAGGTCGCGGACCTCGGCTCCCTCGACGGCGAGATTCTCGCCGACCTCGGCGATCTTGTCGCCGTCAATCAGGACGTCAACGACACCGTCAAGCTCGACGGACGGGTCGACGACGTGGGCATTCTTAAGAAGCAAGGCCATTATCGGCACCTCCAAGCAGCAGATACAGGATAGCCATACGCACGCAGATACCGGCGTAGACCTGCTCCAGGATGACGGAGCGTTGCGGGTGGTCGGCCATATAGGAATCGAACTCGACACCGCGGTTGATGGGGCCCGGGTGGCAGATGATCGCGTCGGGCTTCATGAGCTTCTCACGGTCCTTGGTCAGGCCGAAGAGCTTGTGGTACTCGCGAATGGTCGGGAACGGGGCACCCTCGAGGCGCTCCTGCTGCACGCGCAGCATGTAGACGACGTCCAGCTCGGGCAGGACGGAATCGAGGTCGCTCGTCACGTGGTCGCAGCCCAGGACCTCGGGCGCCGCCGGCAGCAGCGTGCCGGGGGCGACGGCGTAGGTCTCGCAGCCCATGATCTTAAGGGCGGGGATCAGCGAGCCACAGACGCGGGAGTGCGCGATATCGCCGACGACGGCGACCTTCAGACCGTGGAAGTCACCCTTGTGCTCCCAGATGGTGTACAGGTCGAGCAGGGCCTGCGTGGGGTGGTTGTGCTTACCGTCACCGGCGCAGATGACGCTCGCGGGCGAGTTCTGCGTGACGATGTAGGGAGCGCCGGCGTGCTTGTCGCGAACGACGATGCAGTCGATCTTGTAGGCGTTGAGGGTCTCGACGGTGTCGACGAGGCTCTCGCCCTTGACCGTGGAGGTCGAGGAGCCGCCGAAGTTGAGGCTGTCGGCGGACAGGCGCTTCTCGGCAAGCTCGAAGGAGCTGCGGGTACGCGTCGAGGGCTCGTTGAACATGTTGACGACGGTCTTACCCTTGAGCGTGGGGACCTTCTTGATGGCACGCTCGTTGACCTCGGAGAACGCCTTAGCGGTCTCGAGGATGAGCTTGATGTCCTCTTCGGAGTACTCGGTAATGTCGATCAGGTGCTTATGGTTGAACGCCACGGTACTACTCACCTCCCAGCGGCGCGGAGCCCACATGGGAACCCGGCGCGACGTCGTTGATCTCGACAGCGGTGCGGCCGTCGACTTCCTTCATATATAGGTGCACGTTCTCCTCGTGCGACGAGGGAACGTTCTTGCCGACGAAATCGGGCGAGATGGGGAGCTCGCGGTGGCCGCGGTCCACCAGGACTGCAAGCTCGATGCGGCTCGGACGGCCCAGATCCATGACGGCGTCGAGAGCGGCGCGGATGGTGCGACCCGTGTACAGAATGTCATCCACGAGTACGACGCGCTTGCCATCGACACTGAAGGGAATGTTGGTAGCGTGGATCGCGGGAGCGAAATTGGTCGCGTAGTCATCGCGGTAGAAGCTGATGTCGAGGCTGCCGAGCGGAACGTCGACGCCCTCGATCTCCTTGATCTCCTCGGCGAGCTTCTTTGCCAGAAGGTCGCCGCGCGTGACGATGCCGACCAGAGCGAGGTCTTCACAGCCCTCGTTGCGCTCGAGAATCTCGTGCGCGATGCGGGTCATCGCTCGATTGACGGCGGTCTCGTCCATGATGACCGCCTTGGGGGAAGTCGTGCCCATCGATCTCCTTCCTCACATGTCTTGACTGCTGACACAGTCAAAAAAATAGATGCCCGACCGCTCAAAGCGGAACCAGACACCCACAGGAAGGCTGCTCGATCGGCAGCTATGTAATTCCATGTGGGTATCTCGTACCCCTTTAATGGTCAATGGATAGTGTAGCCAACCTCGAGCTCAAATGCGAGCATAAATACAAGGCAATCCGTAAACGGAGTCAATCGCTCCATAAACCTATATATATTTGTGGGACGAGCTTGAAAACCTCGGTTCGAGCTGGCATAATCCCCTCTGCTGCACGCAAATCGGATCTACGTCCAGGGCCGAGGCGTCGGCACTATCGCCAAAAGAGAAATATCTCTGTGTAGATTGCGCACAGAGAGCTGCTTCTGTGCTATAGTTCAGGCTTGTTTGTTAACGCGACATGTTCGTTTGTCGCCCAAGGAGGGTCAGTTATGTCCAAAGTTTGCGAAGTTTGCGGTAAGCACCCCGTTGCCGGTCGCTCCATCAGCCACTCTCACCGCGTCACCAACCGTAAGTTCCGCCCCAACATCCAGCGCGTCTACGTCGTCGTCGATGGTCACCGTCGCAAGATGAACGTTTGCTCCACCTGCCTCAAGTCCGGCAAGGTTGCGCGCTCCTAAATAAGGTCTTACCAACAAGTACCTCGGACTCTCCGGGTCAAAGACCTCGCGTTCACATAGAACTTACCAAAGGCGTCCTCCCCTACGGAGGGCGCCTTTTTTGGTGCATTAACCGCCCATGATCTTTCGTACGTCTCCTATGCCACTCATTGGGGACAGACTTACATGAGTGCTTTCACGCATTGGGGACAGACATGAAGCACGCATGCGACGCACTGACTGGCTCCGGCCACTGCCTCACGCAGCATCCTTCCAGCCTGCAGTTGCCTTGGTCACGCTTGTAGCGCCGATGCCGGTGATACGGGCAATTTGCTTGACCGTGAGATGCGCCCGCCTAAGCCTCAGCAGACACGCATCGCGTTCGGGGCGTGGCAGGGCTTTGAGCAGTGCAGGATCTATGCTCGGCAGAACTTCGCACGCAACGGAAAGGGCCTCCTCATCGGGGATCCGCCGGCGTGGAAGAACCTCCATTGACCAGATGCGCCCGGCAACTTCCTCGAGATGCTCGCAATAGCAACGGGAGCCACCGACAATATCGAGCATAGGGGCCGCATCACAGATGTCAAAGGGATCATAGCCCAGCTGATACGCCTTATAGCTTGACCAGCGGTACGCATCGAGCGAGTCAAGCGCACCCTTCACGGGATTGAGATGAATATAGTCGAGCAGCTGCACCGCCTGCGTGTCCGACTCAACCGCGACCCGCGAATAGCGATTGTCAAACAGATGTCCCGTTCTCCCCGGTTTTCCATTGAAATACTTAGCATATGCCGTCAGCGCGCACTGCATTGCCTTTGAAAGGTTGTCAAATGGGTCATCAACCATCAAATGGAAGTGATTGTCCATAAGGCACCAAGCCAACACCGCCACTTCATGGCGCGCAAACCTGTCCGAGATATCCGATAAGAAACGATAACGGTCGGAGTCATCTTCAAAAATAATCTGTTTGGAGTTGCCGCGGTCAAAGACGTGGTAATAGCCGGTGATCGAAACGGGGCGGGCGCATCGGGGCATAATCTCTCCTTTCAAAACTGTTCAGGCAACACCTAAAAGGAGAGAAGGAACGCGAAATGCTGAGCCTGTGATCTATTTATATCCAATGAGCGGCAAAAACAGGCCCAGAACGGCAAAATGGCAAATCGATGTCTGTCCCCAATGAGTGGAAGCACTCATGTAAGTCTGTCCCCAATGAGCGGGGCGATGCATTGGGCATAGTTTTAGTTGAAACGGTTCATTTGATTGAAGCGTTTTAGTTTGTCTTTTACGGGAATCTGACCGTTCGCCGAATAATTTCTTGCTATCATGCAAGACGTAGGGTAAATCTCCGATCGCAAGGAGACACAAATGGTGAAAAAGTCACCGGAAAACACTACTCCCGCAATTGTGGACAACGTAGAGGCGCTTGAGGCTAAGCTCGCTCAAATGCGAGAGGCCCAGGCGCTTTTTGCTACGTACACGCAGGAGCAGGTCGACAAGATCTTCTATGAGGCCGCCATGGCCGCCAACAAGGCTCGTATCCCGTTGGCGAAGTTGGCCATCGAGGAGACCGGCCGCGGCGTTCTTGAGGACAAGGTCATCAAGAACCACTACGCCGCAGAGTACATCTACAACGCTTACAAGAACACCAAGACCTGTGGTGTCCTGGAGCGCGACGAGGCTTACGGCATCACCAAGATCGCCGAGCCCATCGGCATCGTGGGCGCCGTCATCCCGACGACCAACCCCACCTCCACCGCGATCTTCAAGACGCTGATCTGCCTGAAGACCCGCAACGCCATCATCATCTCCCCGCACCCGGCTGCCGCCAAATGCACCATCGCCGCCGCCAAGCTCGTGCTTGACGCCGCCGTCAAGGCCGGCGCCCCCGAGGGCATCATCGGCTGGGTCGATGTCCCCTCCATCGAGCTGACTAACATGGTCATGCGCGACGTCGACATCATCCTCGCCACCGGTGGCCCGGGCATGGTCAAGGCCGCTTACTCCTCGGGCAAGCCCGCCCTGGGCGTTGGCGCCGGTAACACCCCGGTCGTCATCGACGACACCGCCGACGTGCTGCTCGCCGTCAACTCCATCATCCACTCCAAGACCTTCGACAACGGCATGATCTGCGCTTCCGAGCAGTCCGTGACCGTCATCGACACCATCTACGACCAGGTCAAGGCCGAGTTCCAGAAGCGCGGCTGCTACTTCGTCAAGCAGGGTGCCGAGATGGAGGCCCTGCGTGCCGCCATGTTCAAGAACGGCGCCCTCGATCACCGCATCCCCGGCATGGCTGCCGCCAAGATCGCCGAGCTCGCCGGCATCGAGGTTCCCGCCAAGACTAAGATCCTGATCGCCGAGGTCACCTCCACCGACCCCGCCAAGGAGGAGTTCTCCCACGAGAAGCTCTCCCCAGTCCTGGCCATGTACCACGCCAAGGACTTCCAGGAGGCCGTCGACAAGGCCGAGCACCTGGTGCTCGCCGGTGGCCCGGGCCACACCGCCTCTCTGTACGTGCACCCCGCCCAGGCCGAGAAGATCAGCCTGTTCGAGCACGTCATGAAGGCCTGCCGCATCGTCATCAACACCCCGTCCTCGCACGGTGGCATCGGTGACCTGTACAACTTTGGCATGAAGCCGTCTCTGACCCTGGGCTGCGGCTCCTGGGGCGGCAACTCCGTCTCCGAGAACGTTGGGGTGAAGCACTTGATCAACGTTAAGACTGTGGCCGAGCGCCGTGAGAACATGCTGTGGTTCCGCGCTCCCGAGAAGGTCTACTTCAAGAAGGGTTCCACGCCCGTCGCCCTCGACGAGCTGGGCAACGTCATGGGCAAGAAGCGCGCCTTCATCGTTACCGACCAGTTCCTCTTCAAGAATGGCAACACCCGCGCCATCGAGGCCAAGCTCGACGAGATGGGCATCGCCCACGACTGCTTCTACGACGTCGAGCCCGATCCGTCGCTGCAGTGCGCACGTCGCGGCGCCAAGCAGATGGCTCTCTTTGAGCCGGACGTCATCATCGCCGTCGGCGGTGGCTCCGCTATGGACGCCGGCAAGATCATGTGGATGATGTACGAGCACCCCGAGTGCAAGTTTGAGGACATGGCCATGGACTTCATGGACATCCGCAAGCGTATCTTCACCTTCCCCGAGATGGGCAAGAAGGCTTACTTCGTCGCCGTCCCGACCTCTTCGGGCACTGGCTCCGAGTGCACGCCGTTCGCCATCATCACCGACAAGGAGACCGGCATCAAGTGGCCGCTCGCCGACTACGCGCTGCTCCCCAACATGGCTATCGTCGACGCCGACAACTGCATGACCGCCCCGCGCGGCCTCACCGCAGCTTCCGGTATTGACGTCATGACCCACGCCATCGAGTCCTACGTCTCCATCATGGCTTCCGACTACACCAAGGGCCTCTCCGAGCGCGCTGCCAAGCTCGTCTTTGAGAACCTGCCCTCCAGCTTCACGAACGGCGCCAAGGACCCGCACGCCCGCGAGGAGATGCACAACGCCTCCTGCATGGCCGGTATGGCCTTCGCCAACGCCTTCCTGGGCCTCAACCACTCCATGGCTCACAAGCTCGGCGCTTTCCATCACCTGCCCCACGGCATCGCTAACGCCGTCATCCTGACCCGCGTCATGCGCTACAACGCCGCCGAGGCTCCCGTCAAGATGGGTACCTTCTCCCAGTATCCTTACCCCAACGCGCTGCACAACTACGCCGAGATGGCCAAGTACTGCGGCATCGAGGGCAAGGACGACAAGGAGGTCTTCGAGAACTTCATCACGAAGCTCGAGGAGCTCAAGGACTTCATCGGTGTCAAGAAGACCATCGCCGACTACGGTGTTGACGAGCAGTACTTCCTCGACACCCTCGACGAGATGACCGAGCAGGCATTCAACGACCAGTGCACCGGCGCTAACCCGCGCTACCCGCTCATGAGCGAGATCAAGGAGCTCTACCTGGACGCCTACTACGGCCGCGAGCCCCAGGACTACGCCGTCTGCTAGTTTTTAGCACGGTTTTTTGCGGCGGGGGTGCACGGGTGTTTCACACACCCCCGCCGTCGCTTCTATCGCATCGTTGAAAGGATGCAACCATGCTGCTACCCGATTCCAAGACCGAGCTCGTCCGCCGTGGCAACAAGGTCGTTTACGACCTGGGCGACAAGATCGTCAAGGTCTTTAACGAGACCAAGCCTGTCTCCGACGTGTTCAACGAGGCTTTGAATCTTGCCCGCATCAATGAGTGCGGAATCCGCAGCCCCAAGGCTCTCGAGGTTTCCCAGCTCGAGAACGCCAACGGCTGGGCGCTCGTGACCGAGAAGGTTCCGGGCACCACCCTTGCCGAGAAGATGACTGCCGAGCCCCAGCGCTTTGGTGAGTACCTCGAGATGTTCGTCGACCTCCAGATCGAGATCCACGGCTACACCTCCCCGCTGCTCAACCGTCAGCGCGACAAGTTCGCCCGCATGATCGACAGCCTTGATCAGCTCAATGCCACCACGCGCTACAACCTTCAGGAGCGTCTGGACGGCATGACCAAGGAGTTCAAGGTCTGCCACGGCGACTTCAACCCCTCCAACGTCATCGTCGGCGACGACGGCCAGCTCTATGTGTGCGACTGGGCACACGCCACCCAGGGCTCCCCTGCTGCCGACGTTGCCACCACCTACCTGCTCTTTGCCCTCAACAGCAAGGACCAGGCCGAGGCCTACCTGGAGCTCTACTGCGACCGTGCCGACATGCCCATGCAGGTCGTGCGTCAGTGGACGAGCATCGTCGCCGCTTCCGAGCTCGCTCGTAAGCGCAACGTGAACGATGAGTTCCTGAAGAACTGGATCGACGTCGTCGATTATCAGTAATATCTGAGCGATTTATTTCGCATCGGAGGCACAATGGAAAACCCCGCAGCTCGCATGGGCTGTGGGGTTTTCCTTTTAGATATCGAGGATGCTACAAGATAATAGGACGGCCCCGCATCTCCCCGATTGGAGATATGCGAGGCCGTCCCACATATCGAACTACAAGCGAAATCGTCGATTAACGGCGGGTTGCCTTAACAAGCTCGGCAACCTTGGCAACGACCTCGTCGATCGCCACGTCCTCGCGCTCGCCCGTAGCACGGTCCTTGAGCTCAACGGTGCCATTCTTAAGGCCGCGCTTGCCCAGAACCACCTGATACGGGAAGCCCATGAGGTCGTTATCGGCAAACTTAAAGCCCGGACGCTCATCGCGATCGTCGACGACGACCTCGATACCCTCGGCACACAGGCCATCAACAATCTGCTCGCAGACGGTAGCGCACTCTTCCTTCTTGGGATCGAGCGGAATCACCGCGACCTCGTACGGGGCAACGGAGACCGGCCAGACGATACCGTGCTCGTCGTTGTGCTGCTCCACGACGGCAGCAAGCGAGCGGGACACGCCCACGCCGTAGCAACCCATGATGAGCGGCTTCTCCTTGCCGTCCTCATCCATAAAGGTGGCACCCATGGCCTCGGAGTACTTGGTGCCCAGCTGGAAGACCTGAGAGACCTCGATGCCGCGGGCAGCGGAGAGCGGCTTGCCGCAGTGCGGGCAGGGGTCGCCGGCGACAACGGTGACCAGATCGGCCCACTCATCGACGGTAAAGTCGCGCTCGGGGCAGGCACCGGTAAAGTGATAATCGACCTCGTTGGCACCGCAGGCCCACTGTTTGGACTCGCGCAGGCTCTCGTCGCAGACCAGACGAATGCCATCGGGCAGGTTAACCGGTCCGATAAAGCCCTTGTGCAGGCCGTTCGCCTGAAGCTCCTCGTCGGTCATCATGCGATAACCCTTGCCAAAGACGTGCTCGGCCTTGCAATCGTTGAGCTCGTGATCGCCCGGAACAATGGCCACGACCGGCTTGCCCTCGGCGTCGATGAGTGCCAGCGACTTGCGCGTGCCGTTCTCGGGGAAACCGAAGAACTTGGCGACGGCCTCGATGGTGCCCATGCCCGGAGTCTCGACCTTGGTGAGTGTACCGTCGCCAGGACCCTCGGTCACAACAACCTTGGTGCTTGCGGCCTCGTCATCGGCAGCGAAGCCGCAATCGTCGCAGTAGACGAGCGAAGCCTCGCCAGCCTCGGCCAGCGCCATGTACTCGACAGAGGTGTCACCACCGATCTCGCCGGAATCGGCAACGACGGGCAGAGCCTTGATGTAGCAGCGATCGCAGATATTGGCGTACGCCTGCTTCATCTTGTCGTACTCCTCCTGCAGGCTCTCCTGCGTGGCGGAGAAGCTGTAGGCGTCCTTCATGATGAACTCGCGACCGCGCATCAGGCCAAAGCGGGGACGGAACTCATCGCGGAACTTATCCTGGATGTGGTACAGGTTGACGGGCAGCTGCTTGTAGGAGCGCAGCTCGTTGCGCACCAGGGCCGTGACGGTCTCCTCGTGCGTGGGGCCCAGGACGAACTCGCGACCGTGGCGGTCGTCAAAGCGCACAAGCTCCTTGCCATAGGCGTCGATGCGGCCGGACTCACGCCACAACTCGGCATCGACCATGATAGGCATCATAAGCTCCTGGGCGCCGGCGGCGTCCATCTCGTCGCGCACGATGTTCTCGATCTTGCGAATCGAGCGCCAAGCAAGCGGCAGGTAGGAATATAGACCGGCGGCCTCCTTGCGGATCATGCCGGCACGGAGCAGCAGACGGTGGCTGGCGAGCTCAGCGTCCGCCGGATCCTCTTTAAGCGTCGGCGCATAAAGCTTAGACATATACATTGCTCGGGTCATTTATTTCTCCTCAATAAGCTTGTCGACCTCGGCCATAAGCGCGTCGACAATTTGGTCCTCAGCTACTTTACCAATGATCTGGCCGTGCGAAAAGAGCAGGCCCTGACCTCGTCCGCAGGCAACGCCCAAGTCAGTGTCAGAAGCCTCGCCGGGGCCATTGACCGCGCATCCCATAACGGCGATCGAAAGCGGCGCGGAGTAGTTCTTAAGACGCTCGGTGACCTCCTCAGCGATGGGAATCAGGTTGACCTGGCAGCGGGCGCACGTGGGGCACGAGACAATCTCGGGACCGCGGCGGCGAAGGCCCAGCGACTGTAAAATTCCCCAGGCGACCGGCGGCTCCTCGATCGGATCGGCCGTAAGCGAGACGCGCATGGTGTCGCCAATGCCCTCGGAAAGCAGAATACCCAGGCCCACAGAGCTCTTAATGGTGCCCTGGAGCTTGGTTCCGGCCTCCGTCACGCCCAAGTGAAGCGGGACATGGGGGATTTCGCGCGACAGGGCACGATAGGTGTCAAGCGTCGTGGACACGCTATGAGCCTTGGCGGAAAGCACGATATTGGTAAAGCCGCGATCCTCAAAATGCTTGACGAAACGCTCGCTCGACATCACGAGCTTTTCGGGCTGCGAAAGGTCATCGCGTTCGGCGATATCCTGCTCAAGCGAGCCCGCGTTCACGCCAATGCGGATCGCGCACCCAGCGGCACCCGCGGCATCGATCACGGCATCGACCTTGGCCCAATCGCCGATGTTGCCGGGATTGATGCGCAGCTTGGCAGCACCGGCCTCAACGGCACCAATGGCGAGCTTATGGTTAAAGTGAATATCGGCAACAATCGGCACCGGAGACTCCGCACAAATCGTGCGAAAGCCCTCGAGCGCAGCCTCGGTGGGCACGCTCACGCGCACAACATCACAACCCGCCTGGGCAAGCGCGCGCACTTGCGCAAGCGTCGCCTGGGCGTCAGCGGTATCGGTGCAGGTCATGGACTGAACCACAACCGGAGCGCCGCCGCCTATCTGCACGTCGCCCACAAAAACGGGGCGCGTCAGCTCGCGCGGCAAAGGATGAGACAAAGACAATCCAAACACTCCCCTACAAAATAAATCGAAGGACGTCGGAACGAAGCATATAGACAAACAGCAGCGCAAAGAGCGCGATGCCGAAATAGCTGACGATTGTCTGCACCTTCAGCGGCAGCTCGCGACCGGCGACTTTTTGAATAATCTCGATAACCAGCTTTCCCCCGTCGAGCGGCGGAATGGGCAGCAGGTTCATAAAGCCCAACGAAAACGAGATGAGCGCGGCAAACGTCAAGAACGTCGCAGGCCCGGCTGCCGCCGCCTGAGAAGACATGACGCTGATGCCCACAATCGAGGAGGACTGATCGAGTATCTCCATCGTATGCTGCGGCTGCAGCAGACGCATCACGCCCTCAGCAGTCTGCTGAACATAGGAGAACGACAGGCGCGCAGACGTAATGGGGTCCAAATGGACCACCTGCGTAGAGGCATAAACGCCCAAACGCTCGCCCTCTTTGAGCGTAACCGAGGTCGAAAGATTCTTGCCGTCGCGCTGGTACTCAATGGCGATATCGTCCTTGCCAGCGGCCGCTCCGATCGCATCATACACATCCATCCAGCTAGAGCAGGACACGCCGTCGACCGAAAGAATTGCGTCGCCGGCCTCGATACCTGCATTGGCTGCTATCGAGCCTTCTTCGACCTGACCGATCACGTTGCTATCGACCGGCACCGAAACGCCGGCGATAGAGTAGATGCTCATAAGCAGCAAAAAGCCCGTCAGAATATTGACGAGAATGCCAGCGAGCAGCATAAAGGCACGTTTGAGAAAACCTTGGCCCAGATAGGTATGTGAACGCTCCTGCTCAAGAAACTCCGAAGCGGCGACCGGGGGCTCCCACATATCTCCCTCGGCAGTTGCATGCTCTCGATCAAACCTGCGGCCGTCAAAAGTGGTATATCCTGCAGCATCGCGCGGCAGCGTCTGGTACCTAACCGGATAGTAGCTAGGTGAAGGCTTCTCCCCCTCCTCGTACCAAGGCGCAATGGAACCCCAGCCCAAAAGCAAGACACAAGCCTCGAGAACATCCTCCTCGGGGAGCTCCAGCTCGACGGAAAGGTCTGCAACCGAAACGCGACCATGACGATAGATCGCCGCAAGCACACGGTCGGCGCACGAGACATCGGTCGGGTCCATACCGCAGATAGCGGCATAACCACCCAGCAGCAGCGGCGTCACGCCAAACTTGGTACCAATGCGACGCGACGTATGATGAATGTCAAAGCGGCACGGCAAGCCCAAGAAAAACTCGGTGACGCGCACACCGCACGCACGGGCCGCCAAAAAGTGGCCGCCCTCATGCAGAAACACAAGGACGGATAGCATCAGCAGGCCCCAAAAGACCGAGGAGAGAACGCTCAGAACAGTATCCATAAAACGAAAAGCAATCCTTACGATGAGGAGCGGGTTGCAGCGAGCACCTCGGCGGCCTTGGCGCGAGCCCACGTATCGATATCGCGAAGCTGCTCAAAGGATGCAACCGTCTGCGCATCGTGTGCATCCATGCAGGACTCAACGATACGATCGATATCGGTAAAGGTGCAGGCATCGTGCAGGAAGGCATCGACGGCAACTTCGTTGGCGGCATTAAGCACGCACGGCATGGTGCCGCCCGTCTTGCCGGCACGCTCGGCCAGCGCCAGGCAGCGGAACGTGTCAATATCGGCCGCGTCGAAGGTAAGCTGCCCGAGCTCGCGGAAATCAAGACGAGGCGCCGGAGTATCCCAACGCTCAGGATACGAGAAGGCAAACTGAATGGGAATGCGCATATCGGAGGCGCCAAGGTGTGCCATCACGGAGCCGTCCGCATACTCGACCATCGAGTGAATCTTGGACTGACGCTGCACGACGACGTTGATAAAGTCGAGATCGCAGCCAAACAGATGCTTGGCCTCGATACGCTCCAGACCCTTGTTCATAAGGGTGGCGGAGTCGATGGTGATCTTGGCACCCATAGCCCAGGTGGGATGTGCCAGGGCATCGGCACGCGTCACGCGATCGAGCTCGTCGCGCGTGCGGCCAAAGAACGGGCCACCCGAGCAGGTGAGCCAAATGCAATGGGCCTCGCGCGGGTTCTCCCCCAGATAGCACTGATAGATGGCAGAATGCTCGGAGTCGACCGGAATGAGCTGGCCCGGCTGCGCCAGCGGCATAAGCAGGTCGCCACCGACAACGAGCGACTCCTTGTTGGCCAGGGCAAGACGCTTGTTCGAAGTCAGAGCCGCATGGCTCGCCTCGAGACCGGCGGCGCCCACAATGGCGACAAGCACGCAGTCGACATCATCGCGGCACGCAAGCTCGCAGACCGCCTGCGCACCAACGCCGAGCTCGGTACCTTCGGGCAGCTCCTGCAGCACGGCGTCATCGCCATGGGCGACATCAGCCACGGCAACCGCCGAAACCGAGAACTCGCGAGCAGCCGCAACGAGCTCGGAAGTACTGGAGTTAACGGACAACGCCGTCACCTGCAGGCGATCGGCATGCTGACGGCACACGTCCAGTGCCTGAGTACCGATAGAGCCCGTGCAGCCCAGAATGGCAACGCGGAGACGCCCATCGGGGCCATACGTCGTCTGATAAGCCATTACAGCACGCCTCCAATCATCAGCAGAAGCTGTGCGGTGATGCAGCCAAAGATAAGCGAATCGCTACGATCGAGCATACCGCCGTGGCCCGGGATGAGATTGCCGGAATCCTTGACGCCCACGCCACGCTTGATGCGCGACTCAATGAGGTCGC
>UQUG01000010.1 GCA_900544205.1 uncultured Collinsella sp. | reverse complement strand
TCGCGGGCGCTGCGTTGTTGGCCATGGTATCCTCCAATCGTCGGTCGATCGGAAGCCGTTTCCCGCGACACCCACATTACCTGGCCGTGGCCATCTTCCCTGAGGTCCGGCAGTTTCCTATCAGTCGTCTGAAACGGCGACGCCCGCGTCGGCAACACCCCCCGGGCCCTCTACGGGGCAGGGGCAGACGGCCGTACGCGGGCGCCCGATCGGCGGCCCAGACGGGCTTGCTTGAATCGTATCCGACACCGGGGAAATGCATCAACGGGGTATCGAATAGCTCATTTCTGACTGTAATGAGCAGGGGACTGCCGAATGGCGTTCTGTAAATCGATGTAAAAGCGCAATTTTGCTCGCTCACGAAAGTGGCCCCCAATCTCGTTGAAAAGCGAGCTTAAGTCGACGCGTAATAGGTCGTTGGCTATGGAGACGAGACTCCATGCGCTTGCATTGCCGGTTGCGTTTCCGTCATCGGCGCAATCAATCTCTGGCGTTCTGTTAAGAAGAAGCATGCGGGGATTGACGGGAGAGCGAAGAAAGCCAGCCTCAAAACCCCAGCTAAACGGTTCTTTTTCGGACTCAAGCATCGATGCTCCAAACAGCCAAAATTTAAATCGCGATAAAAGTCATATTACGCGGCTGTTTGCGGCTGTTCAATGGAATCAAGCGAAAAGGCTTAAAACCAGGGAGGCCGTTATGCCCGATTGCATCAAGCTCAACAAAGGAAACATCGATGTATGTGAGCGCGAGGTTATCGCTCTTCGCGAGATCATCGTCGTTGCCATGGGCCGTTTGCGCCAGATGCGCAAGCAGTGCAAGTGCGGGTATGCGTCATTGGAAGATTTCGAGAATGCGTTGGATGCCTACGGAGTTATCCGTGAGCGAGTTGATGAGCTTGACCAGCTTGGTTTTGAGTTCAGATGGTCGTCGGTCTCCGATGTGGAAATCGATGAGTACGTCGAGCTCGAATGGGGAGAGGACGTCGGTTCTCCACGTGAGCGCGGTTTCGATATTGCTTGTTAATGTGTCCGCACGACTTGGTATCAATGCGAACTAACAATCTCTGATCGGAGTCGACTAGAGGCTGCATCTTGGTTGCCGTCGATTCCGGACTGATCTCTGTTGAAAGGAAGATCATGAACACTTCTATCAAAATTTCGTCCAGCGCCGTTGATGTTGCCCCTGGAACCGCCAAGGGTGAGGTCGTCAAGCTCGTACAGGGCGCGCTGCTTATTGCCGTCGCTGCATTCGTCGCTGCCTACATTGCCTCTGTCGCCGCTCCGTTTTGCGTCTGGAAGGGCGAAGTCGTGCTGTTCTCGAACGATTCGTTCCATACCGCCTACTCCGTTCCCGCAATTGCGGAGTACGCGTCGGCGGCGCCTGGGTCCGATTGGATGTCGTGGCTCGTGGCTGCGCTCATCGCGGCGTACCCCGCCTACCATGCTGTTTGGCGCGTTCGCGAGGGGTTTGGGCTGAGCTGCGAGGCGCCGGTGTTCAACAAGTGCGTGTCGCGATTTCTCGCTGCGGTGAGCGCCTGCCTGCTGCTGTCGATGCTGTTCATGGGCTATGGAACGGTCTGGCTCATCAACGGCAGTGCGATGGGCGACCAGAGCCTTGTCGAGACGGGGCACAATGCATGGACCGTTTCTATCATGATGATGCTGGGCTGCGCCCTGATGTGCCTGTTCAAGTGGTTTGTTGCAAAGGGCCCCGGACGCAATTTTGGCAGTGGTTTTGCTATCGAGCTTGTCCGCCTCGCCGACGTTCTGCTGAAGCGCGCGAGCTCGAATCTGGTGCTGTGCTACGTGGCCGAGCTGTTGGCCTGCGTGTTGGCGCTGGTCTTCATTGCCGTGGCCTATGTCGCCGTGAGCGTAGCTATCGCGCTTGTATTCACGGCCGTCGCCTTGGTGGCGTGCCTTGCCGGGCTTCCCATTATCCTTGCTGCCTCGTGGCGTAGGTAGCGGGGCGACCATGCGAGTTCTTATCGCGGCATGAGAAAAACTTGCAGATTGGCGCGAGGGCGACAACTCTCCGCGTGCGCGCAGTTTCGATATTGCTTGTTAATGTGTCCGAACGGTTGATTGGAGACAAAATGTATCCGGACTATGAGTGCAACAACTATCCCATGAGCATTACGGATGAGGATGGTCCGTTCCTGGTCATGGAGGCGGAGCTGTTTTACAACGATGAGCTGAACGATGAGTTCAAGAAGAGCAGGGCGCGCCATTACTATTCTTGCGCAAGTGCTGCTACGGCACTTTTTTACTGCAAATCGCTTGCAGACAAGGACGACAATCCCTGGTATGTAAGCTGGGAAAAGGCGGTCGAGCAGTATCCGCTGGAGAAGCGCGAGAGCGCAACGATGCTCTATTGGGTTGAGCCGACCGATCCGTTAACGGCCCTCGATGCCCGCTACCCCCAATACGACCTTGAGCCATATGTAAGTAAGGCCATCCGCGTCGCCAGTTCATATTTGGTGGAACTCGACGATAGTGCGTATTCGATTGATCAGTTGGATGTTGAGGATGTCGACAACTTGCTTACTGCTGCCTGGTTTTTGATCCAGAAACTCCAGGAGGGCGGTTGCATGCATGACCCAGATGCCCTGGATAAGATCGAAGACGCTACGTATGACGCCTATACAGCGGTCAAGAACTTGATTGAGGACGAAGAGGCGGCCAGGGCCAGTTCGAAGTCTGATGAGAATCTCTAGCCGCTGCATTGAACGGCATGCCTGATCGGCAGGCTGTCGGCAAAAGTCCAGACAGCCTGCCGATCCCAGTCGCTACATCGTTCCCTTACTCGCGGCGTAATGTTCCGCCTGCTTAAGGGCGTCCTCGTAGGCGCGCTGTTTTGCCTCGTACTCTTGCGCGTAGCGCTCCTGTTCCGCTTGCCTGGGAACAGACGCGGCCATGCTTCGGGGGTCTTTGGGAGATAACTGTGCAAGCGAGGCTCTGTGCGAGGTGTCCCTGATGTGTGTCGCCCTTGCAGTGATCGACGTTGAAGGGCGCGAAGCGTTGGAGCGCGATCTTAAGAACCTGCTCGCTTCGTGCGAGTAGTTGCTGACTGTTTCCCTTTCCTTTCTTTCCTTTTCTCAAGCGGCATAGACGCCGCCACCTTAACCGCCCTGCGTGAGTTTTTGTCCACACGGGATGGTATTCAACATATGCAACAACTAAATCGGAGGTTTGACCATGGCTGCGTGGGAACTCAACTGTCGATCGATTCCGTCATCTACGGGCGACAAGGAGCTTGCCCCCTATCTCGCACGCCAAAAGGCGATGCGCGAGTTTTTTTGGCGTGCGCTGTTTGTCCCCAAGGATCAGGACGATACTAAGGATTGGGACAACAACGGCCTGTACTTTTTGGGCGCCACGACGGGCTCGGGTAAAAACTACACGGCCGAGCAGGTCACGGCAGACCTGATTGCCGGCGGCTGGGATGAGTCGGGCTGCTTTAACAAATGTCCTGGTCGCCGTACCTTGGTGTTTGTGGTTCCAGGTAAGGACAATCGCGACGACTATGTTGCAAGTGTGCGCGAGTTGCTGGTTGCCCAGGGCATGGATTGCGATGATGCGGCACGTATGGTGTTTGATCTACCGCGCGCGGGGGAGAACATCAAAAACTGGATCGATACCGCGTTTGATAAGGGCAGCATAAGGCCGCGTGATATTTCCTGCCCCTTTGGGGCGAAGGACGAGGCTGTTCATCGCGACATTACGCACGCGTGGCGCGGTGCGATGGAGGTCGCCGATGACCTTTTGGGCCTTTTGGACAAGAAGGAGCGTCTGGGAAGCGTTGTCGACCGCCTGACTCCAGGGCTGTGGGATAAGCTGGTGTTGGCAGACGCGAGCTTGCGTCGAGCGGTGAGCCGTGGACGCCAGAGCATCACGCGTGGCTTTGAGGAGATTCCCCGGATTTGGCCCTCGGCATTGCTCAACGATAAGCGCACGCCGCATGTAATTGCATGCACGCCGCAAAAGCTCGTCAATAGAATCGATACGGTGACAGGAGCGAGCGTCGTGTTCTTTAACGCAGCGGTTGTCGACGAATGCCTGTTTATCTTTGACGAGATCGACCATGCGAAGGCCGATATGCTGTCGATGCTGGCGGCGGGACATATGAAATTTCAGCCCGACGAGATGCTGCGTATTCTTGACCGCCATTTTAATGGCGGCGTGGTTGATCCTCTGCTGCTGGGAAATCGGGACCAGTGGATGGCGGTCTATGCGCATGCCTCGACCTCGGGCGAGCACGAGGGGTCAAACGCGGCAACGGGCAAGGTTTCGCGCGCAAGTGTGGAGACGGCTGCCGAAGAGATCGCCAAGGGTGCCAAGCGTATTCAAAAGATGATCGCTGCGTGTATTCAGGATATGGAGCTGCAGCAGCCTTTTGCCCTGTCTGACAAGGCGAAAGACGAGCAGCTTGCCGGTCGTCATCTGTTTGGCAGCGACGATATTTCGGTGGGCGATGGCCTGTCGAATCCCTTGCGCTATGAGCTCGATACTCGCCGCCACCGCAACATGATTACGTCTTGTGGGACGGACGAGCAGCAGACCGTCAATAAGGCGGTGCGCCGTGCGCGCGGCCTTGTCAGGATGGTGGTGGGCCATCTTGCCCGCTGTGCCACGCTTATGGACAAGCTGTACTACGGCAGCATTTCGTACAAGGACGATCTTTCGCGCAAGAATATCATCGATGCCCTGGGCATTAGGAACGACCAGACCAACGAGAAATACTTCTGGAATTCGCTGATGCTGGCGCTGTTCTTTAAGGACCGCAAGAACGACGAAATCGATGCCGCTGACGACTCGATGTATGCGCGTGGTGTTGACTACCTGGTGATGGAAACCACTATCGACCATATGTTTACCACGTACCTCACCAACCACGGCATTGAGCGCATGCCCGAGGCGTATCTGGCCTCCATTGCCGCCAAGGCTCCCTGCGTGTGCATGAGCGCTACCTGGAACGCGCCGACCATTAAGAACTTTGATCTGGATTATCTGGACGAAGTGCACGGCGTGGTTCGTAAAGATGCTTGGATTGGCGAGCTCAACCAGGAGATCGTGCGACAGACCAAGCTATTCAACAAGCATGCGGCAACGGTGTATGACGTCGACGTCGTTTGGGTCGACGAGTCCAAGAAGCTTGCCGGCATGGCGGCCGTGGCCGGCGGCGTCTATGGCGGCGGTATCGTGTCGCCCGACGAGGTGTACGAGCACGCGATGGAATTCTTTGACCAGATTGGCGTGAGTGAAGGACTTGCGGTGTGCCTGCGTCGAAAGATTGCCGACAGGGTGACCACGAGCGATGCCGAAAACATCGAGTTTGAACTCAAGCGTCTGAGCAAGACCCTCGTTGCCGTGAGCGCTTGGGCACGTGGTGTGGCACGCAGTGAGCAGCAGGCGGGGGCTATCTTTACGACGCGCCACATGGGAAACCATGGCGACTTTAATAGTTTGGCGCTGGATCTTGCCCGCGAAATCGTTGCCGAACTGGTGATTAGGAACGTTAAGCATCCCGAGGCCTCGTACGAGAAGTCGCTCGAGGAGGCCAAAGATATGGTGCCGTGCTTAAACGCTTCCGGCTGGGAGGAGGGCTGGCGCGGCGCTCAGGAACGTCTGAAGGACGGCGAGCCGACCCTGATGTTTATCAACCTTGCCGCCGGTGGCTTTTCCAAAAACCTCAAATATGAGGTGCCGGAGAGCCTGCGCGACACGGTGCGCCAAGTCGATTGTGGTTTTGACAACGATGGGCGACATCCCAAGATGGACCTCGATTTTCTGTACGTGGAGTCGCCCACGAGCCGCCTGGCTTGGGGAGTCGATATGAGCTCAAAGAAGTTTGACCAGCAGGCGCTGCTTGGCGTGGTCGAACAGGAGGAGCTCGTGACGCGCGGTGAGATTCCATTTATCCAAAAGCGGCATCGCGTGCGCACGGTGCTGGCGGGCGTTGGCGGAAAACTACCGGTGCGCGACACCCTCTCTTACCAGGTCGAAGGCGCTCGCATCGTGGCGCAGGCCGTGGGTCGCTTGATGCGTACGAGCGTAAAGATGCCTCATGTACAGGTGATGCTCGACCGCGAAATCGCTGCCGATTGCGATTTTTCGTTCTTGCACGATTTGCCGATGGGCTACGAGCTGGAGCAGGTGGTTGGCGCCTGTGCGGCCGTCAACAATCACATGGCGGACAAGAAGCAGCACGCTGCCAGCAAGCAGCAGAACCTTGCTGCCTTTAGGAACAACCTGGCGAAAGAGAAGCACGAAAAGCTGGCATGGAAGGTTACCTCGCTCGATGCGCGCGAGGAAGATCTGGCCGCTTTCGATGACGAGCGCGATTTTTATCTGCATCATTTTTGCCTGCCGTGGGAGGAGCTTGCGAGCTATCCTGCACGCAAAAGCACCGCACTGCACATGCCGTTTGCCGCGAGTGGCTATGCGTATGCGCAGGGCGGAGCGTGTAAGGTGCCGCATTTTGAGTTTCCCAGCTATGAGGGTGAACCTGTTGAGCAGATTGCTGCCCGTCTGGAGGAGCGTTGCCGCTACGACGAGGGATTAAAGGGCGCGAAGGTTCGCCAGGTAAGCCAGGCGGCGGCTCGCGTGCCCGAGTTGTTGTCGATTCGAGAGGTGCGCGAGCGTTGGTCGCACGACGGGGTGCCTGCGATGCTGCAGCCGGCGGCGACGGCACACATGACGCCCTATATGTTCCAGACGGTGTACCTGGGAGAACTGGGAGAGTCTGCCGGTAGGGCTATCTTCGAGGCGTATTACGACGGCCGCTATTCGCTTGCACGTGGCGATGCGGCTCATGCCGAGACGGGCGGCGATTTTGAGGTGCTCGATGCCGCTGGCAACAAGACCGGCGTGTGGATCGATTTTAAGCACTATCGCATCGGCGCCTACGAGGCCTACAGGCGCTCCGGCGGCGAGACTACGGATGCTGAGCGCTTTAAGGCAAAGGCTCAAAAAGTTGGGGCGAAGCGCCTGTTGATCGTCAATGTTTTGGCCGATGAGACGGCGCTGGAGCTCCGTCAAAAGCCAATCGATGACGAGGTGATGGTGTTCTCCTTCCCCTATATGGCAGCGGATGGAGCAATCAGCCTAGAGATGATGGAGGCGATCGGCCGTGCAATCGAAGCCTAACCAGTCGTGTGGCTTGGGAGACATTGCCGTATCTGAGTTTAAGCTGCAGCTCGATGCCGCTGCTGCCGAGGAGCGCTACTCGGTCTTTTGGTGCAACGTTGGCGATGCTGGTAAGCATGCCGTGGCGAACTTTATGGCCGATGTGTGCCAGACAGGTAAGATCGTCGCGCTTACGCAGCTCGAGGACAACCGCGTCTTTCTGATGGTCAAGGCGGGCGCGCAGACGGGTGACCTGAGCGCTTCGCTCGACCATGAGCAAATGGTTCCGATTAAAACTCATTGGAACGAGCTGGATGATTACATCGCATTGCGTCTGCTGTTCAACTCGTGCTCGCAATTTGAGGGGATCGAGGACGAGATTCCCAATGATACGGGGCACTTGTATGTTGTAAGCGCCAAGGGTGCTCGCCGCGACGCCATTGAGGAAGCTGGAACGGGCCCTGCCAAGATTGAGACGGTCGAGACCGTTATCAACGAGGATTGCACCTTCGAACTTAAGATCCGAACGTTTACCAAGCGACGGGTGCTCATCGGTCGTGCGGCAGGCGACAAGAAGGAGCTCGAGAAGATTAACAGCCAGGTTGGTTACAGGCTGTCGCCCGTGGCTTCGGTGGTGCTGGCTCACGGACAACGTGACGAGTGCATCCTGCGCCGCGCCAAGGGCGATAAGCCGTCCAAGCGCCGTGATCTTACGTTTTCGGCCCAAGCGGAAAAGGTCGCCTATACCAAGAAGGGCATCCTGTACCGAGAGCTGCAGATTCTTGAGCGTCGGTACAGCGATTTTGCCCAGGTGTCGCTCAGAGAGTATCCGCGTAAGAGCTTCTACGAGGTTTTGAAAAGCGAGCAATATGCCCGCGTGGTTGCGGAACGTTTGGTGGGGCAGCGGGTCGTGGTGTCGTTTGCGCGCAAAGGGCTTGCCGGGGTCGCGCGCAAACTCGCCGATCGACTCAGCGATACCTCCTGGGATGTGCGCGCGTCGTATGACGGCAGAGTTGCTGATCCGTTGGCTTGGAATCTGGTTGTTGTGCCTAACGAGGTTGCCGAGAACGATGGCTATGCCCTGCACGCTGGGGTGGTGGAACAGCATGTGACGCCGGATGTGTGCGAGCCGCTGTTTAAGGCGGCGTCGAATGCAAAGGTGCGCGGCGCACAGGAGGGGATCCTGGGGGCCATGCTCAAAGAGCTGCTGGTTAAGCAAGATGTTGCCGACGGACGGGTGAGGGCGTTTGACCTTGGCTCTTTTGGCGTTGGGTCGGTGACGGTCTGCGGCGTGGCCAATGTTGCGCGCAAGGAGAAGGATAAGGTTGAGCTGGATGGGCGCCTTGCGACGTTGACGATCGGTGCGGACGGGGCCATGGACTACGCCTCACATCCGATCGAGGACGGTCTCGTGGACGAGATGGAGCTTGAGCTGCTGACGGCCGAGGGTAAGCTCGACAAGGACGCCTATATCTTTGACGTGCGGGCGGACGGACGCGCTATGCTCGCACGCGTGCGGGATACGGGCTTGACGACCTTCTCTAGCGACTTCGTGAACTTGGTGCGCGATTACCAGCTTACGGGTAAGGCGGGTCGTAAGAAGGAGTTTTTCGAGAGTTACAACTCGCCCTATTACGGCATTGGAACGTTCGAACGCGCAGGGATGACCTGCTACTTTGTCGGAGTCAACAACGGCACCAAAGAGGATGTGGCAACGGCGATCCATGTACGCTCGATTGAGGTGCTCGAAGGTGATGATCTGTCCGAGCTGCTGGTTCAGCTGGTCAATGTGGGGCTTTCGCGCTACGGAGCTCCCTCCAGGTGGCCGATTCCGGTCAAGTATCTCAACGAGTGCGCTGCGCGTGAGGGCGCGGTGGGGGATGGCGGTGGCGGCAAGTGATGGTGTTGCGCAATTATCGCTCCTAGAACTTTTTGAAATTATGCTTGCATTGTAAAAGGGGAGAACATATACTGCAGCTATAGCACATCAGATGGGGTCTCAAAAAGAGACCAAGCAAACGAGTTTTCAGTTTATGTTGAGAGGTATTTGAGCATGACCAGCAGAATTTTCCCCCTTTACAACGACAATACCGACCATATCGATTTCAATACCATCTGCGGTTACAGTATTTGTTCTAAGGCTGAGAACTACATGTTCGCTCAAGATGATTTAGAGCTTAGCTCCGAAGATTATGAGTACCTGAATGATATTGAGCGCGAGCGAGAGTATGAGCTCGGCATCCGCTGATGGATGTGGGCTTGTCTCCAACTCCTCCGATTTAATTACCCCGTTATCACCTCTTTTTAGCGGGGCACGTTAGATCGACTATGTGTGTCAGACATCAGCTCATCGTGGGAAGGAATCGGCAATGAGCAAGAACGTGAATAAGAACATCAATGGCGGCGCTGTGGGTAAGGCGAAGGCCGCCGGGCGCATAGCGACGGTTGCCGCGGCGACGATCGCCATGACGGGCGGGTCGCTGCTGTCTCCACTGACCGCGGTGGCACAGGGCGCGAACGGTGCCGACGCTACTGGGAAGCCGGCTGCGGTGCTGTCTCCGTTGACGAGCGCGGCCGCTGCTAGTACTGGCGCGGGCACGGTGTCGGCGGCGCAGAAGGTCGCCAACCTGCAGGCTGCGGTCGATGCGGCTCGTGCTAAGGCCGCTGCCGCCAAGGCCGATCTGGAAGCAGCCGCCGCTCCTTACGACGCTGCCGCTGCCAACCAGCAGCAGGCGCAGGGTGCCTACGACGCGGCCCATGGTGCAAGCGACGCTGCCACTTCTGCGGCTTCGACCGAGCTGGAAAAGCAGATGGGCGCTGCGCAGGACAAGGTCGATGCGGATGTGAAGACGCTTGAGGACGCTCAGGCTGCGCTTGGTGCCGCTAAGAAGAACCTGGCGGACAAGGACGAAGCTCTGGCCACCGCCCAGAAGGCGTCAGACGATGCTCAGGCTGCGCTTGAGGCTGCTCAGGCTGCCGCATCCGATGCCACGCCCGAGGCCGTGGCCGCTGCCCAGGCTGCAGCTGATCAGGCTGCGAGCGAGCTGGCTCAGGCCACGCAGCAGGCGGCTGACGCTCAGGCTAGGCTCGTGGATGCCCAGGCTGCCGCTGACGCCGCCGCGGCTAAAAAGCAGGACACACAGGACAAGCTTTCGGCAGCTCAGCAGGCAAAGGATGCGGCCGATACGGATGTGAATGCCGCTCAGGCGAGCTATGACGCTGCCAAGGCAGATTTGGATCGAGCCGAGCAGGGTGCGGCGGGCCCGGAGTACGAGGCTGCCAAGGCCAAGGTGGACGCCGCCGCTGCCACGCTGGACGCCGCCAAGTCAGTGCAGGCGCAGCGCGAGGGCGAACTCGCTGCTGCCTCGCAGGAAGTGACCACTGCCGAGGGTGAGGTGCAGGCTGCTCAGCAGGCGCTCGCCGTCCAGCAGCAGACTGCGGCTGATGCGCAGTCCAAGTTGGACGCTGCCACGGCTACTGCGACCGCGGCAGACACCGCCCTCGGTCAGGCCAAGACCGATCATGCCAGTGCGCTCGCGGCGCTGGCCGATGCCCAGGCCAAGCTCTCGGCCGCTAAGGACGAGAAGAACGCTGCCGGCAAGGCGCTCGACCAGGCAAAGGCTCAAAAGCAGCAGGCCGATCAGGCTGTGGCACAGGCGCAGGCCAAGCTCGACGCTGCCCAGGCTACGGCGAACGCCTCGGCGGAAAACTACCGCCAGGGTGCTATTGCGTTCTTTAAGAGCGTGGGTGCCGACGATGCGGCGGACCTGATCCTCAACTGCAAATATGCCAGCCTTACCAAGGTGGGCGAGGAAGTTGACGCGACGAGTCTGACCAACATGAAGCAAGCGATTGTGTGGCTCAAGGCGTGCAACGAGTACCGCAAGAGCGTCGGCTTGAGTGAGCTCAAGGTGACGTACAGCATGATGGCGACTGCCATTGCCGACGCGAACTATTCCGACACCAAGGTTGCCCATGCTCAGCAGTTCAACGTGGGCGAAAACGTGGCGTGGAACTACGGAAGCGATCCGTTCATCCAGTGGGTCGATCAGGAAAAGGCTGTCTTTGACCGCGCTGCGGCTACGCTGGGGGCGACGGGCCTTAGGGGAAAGGCTGCTTTCGATTTTTATCGTCAGCATGGTGATGAAGTGGACCGCTACGTTGCCGCGCATGGCGGGAACGTGCATACAGTCGGTCACTACATGAATGTGATCGATCCCGATTACACCGTGACGGGCATGGGGGTTTGCACGCGCGGGACGATGAACCGTTGGCTTACGCAGGCGCAGACGTTCTCTATGTCTGGAGGATGGTACACGAATGCCGCCAATCCGATGACGGTTGCTGAGTATGAGGCTGCGCTGAACGCGTGGTGCGACTCTCTGGCAAATCCCGAGCAGGGCGTTGACACGGCACGCAAGGAGCTTGCTACGGCGCAGGGCGTTGCCGACGATGCCGGCAACAAGGTGGACGCAGCATCGCAGACCGTTGCGGCAAAGCAAGCTCAGGTTGAGCGCGCTGTCGCTGACGTTGATGTCGCGACTGCCAAGGTCTCGGAGGCTCAGGCTTCTGTGGAGCAAAAGCAGGCTGCAGCTGACGTCGCCGCGCGTGCTGTCAGCGATGCCCGCGCCGATTTGAGCGCTGCCAACGCCGCAGTTGCGGCGGCTCAGGACGCCGTGGCCGCCAAGTCTGGCGAGCTCGACATTGCCAAGGGCAAGGTGGCTGCTGCCAAGCGCGCACTGGATGCCGCTCGTGTCGGTGTCGGCGACAAGCAGGATGCACTTGCCGCGGCCCAGGATGAGCTGGCGGCGTATTCGGCCGATATCGCTGCTGCTCAGCGTGCGTTTGATGCGGCATCGTCTACGCTCGAAGACGCACGTGCCAATCAGCGTGAGGCGGAGGCTGAACTTGCTGTCGCCCAGGGCGATGCCGATCAGGCAGCCATCGATGCTGCTGGCGCTCAGGCGGAGCTCGATATGGCCCAGCAGGCTGCGAGCGATGCTGGCACTGCCGCGACAACGGCTCAGGCAATGTCTGATGCAGCTGCCGCGCGTGCCTCCCAGCTTAAGAATGCCGCTGCAGCACTTTCCAGGGCTACTGAGGACAAGCTCGCTGCCGATGCTGCGCTTGATGCTGCGGAGATGGCCGTGAGCGATGCCGAGTACGACTTGGTGGAGGCTGACGATGCCGTGACGGATGCGGCCGCCGCCCGCGATGCCTCTGCCGCCGCGGTCACCCGTCTGCGCAGGATCAATCTTGCCGAAGCCATCGTCAACGGCAGCGCTGACGATGCAGACGAGGCGCTCAACGCTAAGATCGCCGCAGCTCACGATGCCGCCGAGCGCGCCGCGACCGCCAAGGCCGAACTCGATGACGCCGCAGCTGCGACGGATGCTGTGGCACCTGCCTACCTGGAGGCGCTTGCCAACTATACCGCCGCCAAGGCCGAACTCGACCAGGCTATTGCCGAGCTTAACGCCGAGATCGCTCGCCAAGAGGCCGCCGACCGCGGAAACGGCGAGCAGACCCAGCCCGTCACGCAAGTTACGTATCAGGCCAAGCATGCGGAGGCAAAGACCGAGGCCACGACTTGGCAGACGGCGATGCCCGCCACGGGCGATGCGTCCGAGCTGCTGGGTGAGACCTTCGTGATCGGCGGCGCGGTCCTGGTGGCCGCCGGCGTATTCCTGTCCGATAAGCGCCGCCAGCTGATCCGTTAGGGACAGGGAAGCGCGCTGTTTTTGGCGCGCACCGCAAGGGCATGGGCTCTGCGGAGCGCGCCACTTTCACCTTCGAGATTGATTAAGGAGGGACATATGCAAATTAGAGGAGAGGCCGCGATTGCTTGCGGATTCATGGCGGGCCTGGCAACGGGGCTGCTGTTCGACGGGTGCTTTGACGGCTACATTAATCGATACCGCGATTCTGGTTTTTCGAGAAGCAAGCCTTGGAAAACGGCATCGGTTCCTCTAGAGGTGGCCGCGCCCATCGAGCCTCGCAGCGTAGATGCCTCAAAAATCAAGGTAATCGTTACCAAGAACGGCAAGATTTATCATCGTGCGGGATGCAAAAGCCTTCCCCGGAACGCTATTAAAACAAGCGTGCCATTAGCGACCGCACTCAAACGAGGCAAGACGCCCTGCCCAACATGTTGCCCGCCAACGTCCTAGGCGATTCCCAAGATATGCTCTGCAACGCCATGGGTTTCTGCAAACGCACGGACCCTTGCTTTCTCTTTTTTAGGTAACGAGCTGAATACTATGGCGAACTTTTCCTCGTCTAACAGCGGAAGCATGTTTTCTACGGCATGGGCGTCCTTCTCGGCCTTTTTGCCGCGTTCGCCGTTGATTGTCATCTTGTGGATCGCATAAGCCTCAGGGGTCGGAACGGTCACAATGTGGTTCAGACAGCGCACGTCGATGGTGTTTTTCAGAATGACGTCCATGTGCCATAGAGCTTGGGCCGTCACCCCGATGTTCGTCTTGAGAGCAGGCTCTTTTCCCTCACCCATTTTTCTGATGAGAAATTCAACTTCAAGGCCGGTAATATCTAGCAACTTTGTTGTTCCGGTCATGCGATCGGATTCGACAAAGAAACCTCGTTCTTTTGCAAGGGCGGTCAGGCGCGCCGCTGGACTGGGGCGTCGCAGGTTTCGAACGAGGAAGTCGACATCCATTGTTTTGATATTTGGGCAAAAGCCTGGAAGTACATCGGCTTCTCTGTAGGCAAATTCCGCCCAAGACCCGATGAGGACAACGTGCTCTATGCATCCTGCTTCCTCGACCAGGTCAAGTACTTTTGAGAAAGCTTGTTGCTGCTCAGTCGGCATTCGGTATCCTTCCCAACGCACGTATGATTTGCTTTTGAGATTGCTTCTGTTCTCTGATGGCGGTCACAAGAGCCCTTCGACGTTCGATTTTGGCTCGTAGCTCATCAACCTTTGCAGCAGGGACATAGTCACTTTTGACCTTGTCGCCGACTCGATAGTTGAGGTAGCAGTACTCGCGACCCTTTATGTTTCGCATGCGGATGCTGCCCTTTGGAAGGAGGCCAATTTCCTGCTCCATGAGGCCCAGAAGGTGGATCGAGCGTGCGTATTCCTCTTCTAGGACATCTTCTAAGACGGACATGGAGCCTCCCTTTCAAGTAGTTACCCTACATTCTATCAAATCTAATAATTTGTAGGGTAACTCAAATGTGTCCGCACGACATGTGACACTTACCCTGCCGCCATGCTCCGTCGCGGCGGCATGCATCTGAAGAACGACCCTCTAAGGAGTTCGATACCAATGAGTGACAACACCAAACATCTCGCAAAGAAGTGCGTCAAGGACGCGGGGCCGTGCCTCGCGCTATGCTTTGCCGGCGCAGCGGTCGCGCTGCTGGCTGTTTTGGGGCCGTTCGACGTGCTCCGAAGTGCCAGCTCTCTGCACGTTTGCATGGCCCTTGCCGGCGCCATGATGACCGGCGGCGTGCTCGATCTGATCTTTTGGGTGTTTGACCCGTTTGGGTGGAAGAACGAGGGGTAAGCCCTAAGGGGTGTAGATATCGGGGCCTGCCTGCAATTTCTGCTATCGATTTGCCCAGAGCCGCACAGCGCGGAGGTGTTGCTAGATGTCCATTTTCGTTACCGGAGACGTTCACGGTGTTGCCGAGTACGGTGCGAGCCGCTTCTCGTCGCGCGCTTGGCCATTGGGTCGAACGCTGACACGCGATGACGTGGTGATCGTTGCCGGTGACTTTGGCTTTATATGGAGCGGCTCGAACACCGACAAATACTGGCTCGACTGGTTTGAGTCCAAGCCCTGGACCACGTGCTTTGTCGACGGCAATCACGAGAACCATCGTCTGCTGGCGGGGCTGCCGATGCGAGAGTGGAATGGGGGTCTCGTTCACAAGGCTCGCCCACACGTGCTGCACCTGATGCGCGGCGAGGTGTTCGACATCGCGGGGGCCACAGTGCTCGCCATGGGTGGCGCCGCGAGCCATGACAAACAGTGGCGCCAGGAGGGAAAGACGTGGTGGCCCGAGGAGATGCCGAGCGAGCGCGAGATGAACCATTGCCGCGCCTCGCTCGACCGCGTGGGCTGGAAGGTCGACTATGTTGTGACGCACGAGGCACCGGTCGATTTGGCGGACGAACTGTGCATGGAGTGCAATCGCGAGTTCTACGATGATTCGCTACAGGCCTTTTTGGGCGAGCTCGACGGGCGGCTCGACTACCGCACCTGGTTTTTTGGCCATTACCATGACGATGAATGGCGCGATGACAAGCATCGCCTTATCTACCAAGATATTGTGCCGATCGAAGTGCGATGTACCGACAAGCGGGGTGAGACTTCGAGTGGCTATTTTGAGCAAAAGCGTTAGGAGGTCCCCATGATCTGGTTTACCAGCGATACGCACTTTGGACACGAGAACATGCTCCGGCTCGCCGACAGGCCTTGGTCGACTGTTGCGCAGATGAACGATGTCATGGTCGCCAACATTAACAGCAAGGTCGCTGCGGATGACGAGCTTTACATTTTGGGTGACTTCAGCTTTAAGATGACGGTCCAAGATGGCTACGAGCTGCGCAAAAGCATCGCATGCAAGCGCGTCCATTTGCTGTCCGGCAACCACGACAAAGACTGGACGCAGCCTGCGGTGGCGGATGCCTTTATCGTCGAGCCGCCCATTTGCGTGCTCAAGATCGACCGTCAAAAAATCGTGCTGAGCCACTATCCCATGGTCGACTGGCAAGGCATGTCGCACGGCGGCTGGCATCTTCACGGACATATCCACAGCTGCGGCGGCGCGTACAACACGTTCAACCTTCGGCAGGGGCTGCTGCGCTATGACGTGGGCGTGGATGCCAACGGCTACGCCCCGGTAAGTTTGGATGAGCTCAAGTTATGGTTTGCGCAGTTAGACGAGCCGGTGTGTTGCGTTAAGTGGCCGTGGTGGGTCAACGTCACGGACGATGAACAGGTCGAGCGCGATCTCGAAGCCTATAAGAGGGAAGTGGTGGTCCGATGACGGTCTATGTGACGGGCGATATTCACGGCGGCCTCGACATGCAAAAGCTGCGCGATTGGGACTTTGGGGATAGCTTGACGAGCGACGACTATCTGATTGTCGCGGGCGACTTTGGCTTTCCGTGGGATTTTTCTGCCGAGGAATGTGCCGATATCGCTTGGCTGGAGTCGCGCCCCTATACCGTGCTGTTCGTCGACGGCAACCACGAACGCTACGACCATTGGACAGAGCGCCCCATGGAGCTGTGGCACGGTGGGCTGACGCAGCGCCTGTCGGATACTTCCCCCATACGGCGCCTGACGCGCGGCGAGGTTTTTGAGCTCGACGGCTCAACGGTCTTTACCATGGGCGGCGCCACGAGCGTGGACAAGGAATACCGCATTCCGTATTCCAGCTGGTGGCCGCAGGAGCTGCCGGGTGAGCGCAACTTTGAGGAAGCGCGGACAAAGCTCGACAGCGTGGGCTGGAGAGTCGACTACGTGATCACCCACACCTGCTCCACGCGTATGCTCTCACCCACGCTCTATCCGGCACCTGGCTGGAATTACCCCGAAGTCGATCGGCTTACAGCGTTTTTCGATGAGCTGGAAGATCGCCTGGGCTACAAGCGCTGGTACTACGGACATTTTCATCGGGATGCCAACCCGGCCGAGCGTCACACCGTGCTCTACGACTGCATCGTTCGCCTAGGCGACGAACTCCAGCCCTGGGACGCTGCGTAGAGGTGAGTACACATGAGCTTCGTGATGAAGCGAAACCGGCTTGCTAAGGGAGTTACTCCCAAGCTGACTTGCGCTTGAGTAACGTGTTCGTGGCTTCAGGTGCAGGGGAGTCAAGTATTTCGCAAAACGCGTCGAACCCCTCTGGCGAGAGATGGGTTGTTGATACTTTGGCAATGTCGCTATCGAGGCGCTCGTCAGGATGGGCTACTGTCTGTTCCATACTCGTCCTTTCACCCATAACGATGTTCTCCCGGTGCGCTCGGATAACATCCCAGCTAAAGTGCTCGACCAGCTGCTCGGCAGAGCGCGGTGTGGTGTCCGGCGCGATGCCTGTTTGCCCGGCGAGCCAGCCCAGCAGTGCCTCGGGTGTGCCAAAGCGGGCGCGGAGCTCGCCCAGGTCCAGATCGCGATCGCGCTTGGAAAGGCGGCGGCCATCCGGCGACATGAGCAGCGGAATGTGCGCGTAGTGCGGCGTGGGAAGTCCCAGCAGATGCTGCAGGTAGATTTGGCGCGGTGTGGAGCCAAGCAGGTCGCATCCGCGCACGACCTCGGTGACGCCCATGGCGGCGTCGTCGACCACCACGGCCAGCTGGTAGGCAAACACGCCGTCGCTGCGGCGTACCAAAAAGTCGCCGCATTCGGTGGCGAGTGCTTCGCATTGGGCCCCGTACGTGCGGTCCACGAATTCGATCACGTCGCCCGCGAGGTCGTCGATGTCGGGCACGCGCAGGCGCGTGGCCGGGGCGCGCAGGGCACTGCGGCGGGCGACCTCTTCGGCCGAAAGGCCTCGGCAGGCGCCTCGGTAGATGGGCGTGCCGTCGCTGGCGTGCGGCGCGCTCGCGGCGTGGAGCTCGGCGCGCGTGCAAAAGCAGGGGTAGGTGAGGCCGGCGTCTTGCAGTTGGTGCAGGGCGTCCTCGTACAAGTCCAGGCGATCGTGCTGGTAGTAGGGGCCTTCGTCCCACTCGAGCCCTAGCCATGCCAGGTCGTCGATCAGCTGAGCGGCAAGTTCCGGGCGCTTGCAGCGATCGTCCAGGTCCTCGATGCGCAACACGATGCTGCCGCCCTGGCTGCGGGCCGAAAGCCACGCGCACAGGCAGCTGAACACGTTGCCCAGGTGCATGCGGCCCGAGGGCGACGGGGCAAAGCGACCCACGACAGGCGCAGGAGCGGAGGCGGGCAGCGTCGTTGGCGCGTCCGCGGAGGGCGTTGATATGTTGCGTGTTTTGATATCCATGCGGACGAGTATAGCGCGGGACGCGGTAGGGAAGGCGTTGTCGTGGCTCGCAAGTTGGCGGCGCTGCGCATTGCGCGCGGCGGGTTTGCGGCTCAACGTCTCGATCGCCGCGCACTGACTCAGCCTCATAAACGACAGAAACCCCGGCAGCTCTTCGCAACTGCCGGGGTTTCCGCGGAAAAGGGGGACATGATCCTCGAGCGAACGGCAAAGGGGCAAACCGTTTTCGCTCAACTGCTTTATGCCCCTCGGCTGGCGGCTCAATCAGCGCATGCCGCGCCCACACAAAGCCGCTACACCTGTGACGGAGCTGTGAAGTGGTATCTATCGTTGGTGCAGGCCATGCCAAGGAGTGTCCCAAACTGCCGGCAGATAAGGAACGTCCCTAAGTGCCAGGCTCGGGTGGGACTTTTGTCCCATTTGGCGCTCCGGTCGCCTAGATATTCGTCATGTGTGCCCGTAAACGTGGGACAATGGCGCTGTTGGTATCACAGACAAAGGATGTGCCTATGAACGCCCCCGTTGCCAAGACCTGTCGGCAGCGCCGCCTATTCGCGCGATTCGCTTCCGTCTGCGCGCTCGTCGCGCTTGCGTTGTTACTGCTGCCTGCCGCCGCGCACGCCGACGGCTACTCCATGAGCCAAACCTACATCGGCGTCACGGTCGAGGCCGATGGGTCGTTGACCGTTGTCGAGGGACGCCAGTTTGATTTCGATGACGACATCAACGGCGTGTTTTGGGAGATCAATGCGGGCACCAACCAGCAGGGCGGCGCGGCGGGTGTCGACGTGCTGAGCGTCGAGGAGGACGATGCCGCGTTTAACAGGGTCGACTATGCAAACAAAGGCGACAGCGGCGTCTATACGGTTGAGCAGTCCGACGGCGGCGTAAAGATCAAGGTTTTCAGCCCTCACGAGAGCGGCGACAGTGCGATCTATTACGTGAGCTACACCATGACCGGTGCGGTTATGAACTGGGCCGATACCGCCGAGCTCTACTGGAAGTTCGTAGGTGACGGCTGGTCTGCGGATTCCGATGACGTCGAGATGGAAGTGTGCTTCGCGAATGCCGCTGCCGGGACGGCGGCCGTCAAGGGCGATAACTTCCGCGCATGGGGCCATGGTCCGCTGACGGGCGACGTGTCGCTCGATGAGGACGAGCCCATGGTCACCTATACCATTCCCTGCGTGCACCAGGGCGAATTCGCCGAGGCACGCATCGCCTTCCCTAGCGACTGGGTGCCGCAGCTTGCCGCTTCGGGCGAAGAGCGCATGTCAACGATCCTGAGCGAAGAGAAGGAATGGGCCGACGAAGCTAACGCCCGCCGCGCTCACGCTCGCATGATTGCCAATGCACTTGCCGTGCTAAGTGTTGTTGCGGCGGTGGCCTTTACCGGCACAATCGTTATGCTCAAGCTGCGCAAGCGCAAGCCCAAGCCGCTTTTCCAGGACGAATATTTCCGCGATGTGCCTTCGGCCGACCATCCCGCCGTGCTTTCGGCCCTCATGAGCTGGAACGAGGTGCCCGATCAGGCATATATCGCCACGCTCATGAAGCTCACTGACGACCGTGTGATCAAGCTGGAGCAGGCGACCGTGACCAAGGCCAAGAAGGGTCTGTTGGGGCGTGAAAAAGAAGAGCAGACGTATCGCGTGACGGTGAGTGATGCGGGCTGGAAGTCGGCCAAGGGCATTGACCACATGGTGCTCAAGGTCTTCTTTGCCGGTACTAAGCCTGACGAGAACGGCGATCGCTCGCGCACGTTCGACGAGCTGCAGCACTACGTCAAGCAGCACGCTACACCCGTGGGCGACAAGCTCGAGGACTATCAGAACACCGTTAAGGGCAAGCTGGCCGATAGCGAGTACGTTGCCTCAGACGGCATTGTTGCAATGGTGTTTTGCCTGGTTCTTGGTATCCTGATTGCCTTTGTTCCCGTGGGATCCATCTTCTTTACCGATGGCGCACAGGCGAACATTACCGCCGCGGTTATCTCGGTGCCGATTGTGTTGGTGGGTATCGGCGTGGGCCTTACGTTCCGCCGCTTTACGCCGGAGGGCGCCGAGGTGGCGGCTCGCTGCAAGGCACTTAAGCATTGGCTCGAGGACTTCACTCGTCTAAAGGAAGCCGTCCCGGGCGATCTGGTGCTGTGGAACAAGCTGCTGGTGATGGGCGTTGCCCTGGGCGTTTCGAAAGAAGTGCTGCGACAGCTGGCCGAGGCCGTGCCTGCGGACCTGCGCAACAGCGACGATTTCTACGACAACTACCCCTGCTACTGGTGGTACTACCATCATTACGGTACCGAGTCCCCGCTCGATTCATTCGATGACGTGTATCACGAGACCATCCGTGAGCTGGCGTCGAGTTCCGATAGCTCGAGCGGCGGCGGAGGCGGTGGCTTCTCGGGCGGCGGAGGCGGCGGCGTCGGCGGAGGCGGCGGCGGAACGTTCTAGCGAGTTCTGATTTTTGGGATGGATCTTCTCTGGCGACTGCCGACGGATCCATCCCATTTTTATGCGCTACCTACGAAGACTGTCCCCAACGACTAGTCACTGGGGACGTTCCTAAATGACTAGGTATGGCTGCCAGGTTTAGGCTGTTAGGTCGAGTTCGTAGAGGAAGCTATCGCGCGGCATGTCGTGACGGCGCTCTTCGCGGTTAGCGCGGTGCGTGGCCGTGCGCTTAAAGCCGTGCAGCTCGTAGAACTTCCACGAGCAGTTGGAGTCGGTGTACAGGTGCGCCCTCGTCGCTCCAAGTGAGGACAGGTGCGAGACCGCGGCATCGAGCAGAACCGTGCCAACGCCCAGGCCATGGACATCGCGATCCACGGCAAGCAGCGTGACCTCGTTGTCGTGCGGCAACGGGCTGCTCTCGAGTAGGCGGTTGTTGGTCCGGATGGTTGCGCGCACAAACGAGAGGTACTCGGCGCAGGCATCGGGCTCCAGCTCACGCATCTGCGATAGCAGCGCGCGTTCGGTATCCATCCAATGTTCCTTAACGGTGGCGCCGGAGCTCTGTCCTGCGCGTGCAAGCGCAATGCCGCGTGCCTGGCCGTCGATTACGGCAACCTGCGAAAACGTCGACGACGAAAGGCAATAGGCGAGGTCGCACGCGGCCTCAAGGCGGTTGTACTCATCGTTATCCGAATTGTTATGCCAAAGCTGCTGCAGAATCAGCGCGATGGCGTCGAAGTCTTCGGTATCAAACGGTCGGTAGAGAACCCGCGAGACCATGGTGCCTCTTTCTTTTGCGGATGCATATCGAGCACAGTTCTACCACGCCATTGGCATCTAATTATGGTGCCCCTGTGTTCCATGAACTCACCGTGCCCGGTGCCATGCCCATCCCCTCCGCTCGCAAACTTTTTCTGCACATGCGCCCGTTGCGGGGTGCATCGATGCGCTCGATGCGCTACATTAAATCAGTATTTTCAATGCCGCTGCGCGAGCGCTGCAGATCGACGTATCACCGACTCACAGAGCACGGCGGCGTACCAGACAGGAGGACTGCATGGGATCTGATGTGAAGATCGCACGCGCGTTGATCTCGGTTACCGATAAGACGGGCGTCGTCGATTTCGCACGGACGCTGGTTGACGACTTTGGCGTCGAGATCATCTCTACGGGCGGCACGGCTCGTGCCATCGAGGACGCGGGCATTCCCGTAACCCCCATCGAGGAGTTCACGGGCTATCCCGAGATGATGGACGGCCGCGTTAAGACCCTGCACCCCAAGGTTCATGGCGCGCTGCTGGCCCGCCGCGATTCCGAGCAGCACATGCAGGAGGCGGCTCAGCACGGCATTAAGCTGATCGACCTGGTCGTCGTCAACCTGTACGAGTTCGAGAAGACCGTCGCCAACCCCGAGGTCACCTTCGCGGACGCCATCGAGCACATCGACATCGGTGGCCCCTCCATGCTGCGCTCTGCCGCCAAGAACGCCACGAGCGTTACCGTCATTTCCGACCCGGCCGACTATGATGCCGTCCTGGCCGAGATGCACGAGACCGGTGGCTGCACCACGCTTTCCACCCGTCGTCGCCTGCAGGTGAAGGTCTACCAGACCACCGCCGCCTACGATACGGCTATCTCCCGTTGGCTTGCCGCCCAGGCAAGCGACGTGGCGGACACCTCTGCCAAGCTCGAGATCTCGCTGGAGAAGGTCGACGACCTGCGCTATGGCGAGAACCCGCAGCAGAAAGCCACAGTCTATCGCTTTGCCGAGGGCTGCGAGAACACCGCGAGCTCGCAGTTCCCGCTCGTGGGCTCCAAGCAGATCCAGGGCAAGCCGCTCAGCTACAACAACTATCTGGATGCCGACGCCGCTTGGAACCTGGTCCGCGAGTTCGACGAGCCGGCCTGCGTGATCCTCAAGCACCAGAACCCCTGCGGTTCCGCCGTTGCCGAGGACATCACGGACGCCTACGACCGTGCCTTCGCCTGCGATCCCAAGAGCGCCTTTGGCGGCATCATCGCCTGCAACCGCGAGGTTCCCTATGAGCTAGTCGAGCACTTTGCCGATCAGAACAAGCAGTTCGTCGAGGTTATCATCGCCCCGAGCTACACTGCCGAGGCGCTCGAGCGCATGGCCAAGCGCCCCAACCTGCGCGTGCTGGCCACCGGCGGCGTGGACCACGGCGCCCAGGTGGAGCTGCGCTCCATTGACGGCGGCATGCTGGTGCAGGAAGTCGACCACGTGACCGAGGATCCCGCGACCTTTACGTTCCCCACCGACCGCAAGCCCACCGACGCCGAGATGGCCGAGCTCGAGTTTGCCTGGAAGGTCTGCAAGGGCGTTAAGTCCAACGCCATCTTGGTTTCCAAGGGCAAGGCCGGCATTGGCATGGGCCCGGGTCAGCCTAACCGCGTTGACTCTGCGCTGCTTGCCTGCGAGCGTGCCGAGGACTTCTGCGAGCGCGAGGGCGTGGAGAAGGGCGGCTTTGCCTGTGCAAGCGACGCGTTCTTCCCGTTCCGCGACAACGTCGACGTGCTTGCCGCGCACGGCGTGACCTGCATCATCCAGCCCGGCGGCTCCAAGCGCGACGACGAGAGCGTCCAGGCCTGCAACGAGCACAATATTGCTATGGTGTTTACGGGCGCCCGCCACTTCCGCCACTAAGTTCCGCCTTGGGACAAAATAATCTCTGCAAAAGACGGCTGCTCCGTTTGGAGGGCCGTCTTTTTGGTATAAGAGGACGGAATGACTAACACGAAAGGTACAACCATGCCCCAGATTGATGATGCCGAGCTGTTTGGCAATGCCGAGGATCAGCGTGCGTACGAGGACTTTTGCGCCAATCAGGAGGCGGTCGAGAAGTTTACGCTCGACAAGCCCGCGCTTGTCTGTCGTTGGCGCATGTCCAATAAAAAGGTGCCCATGCTCAACCGCCACATTCGCGCACTGTCCGAGCGCTTGGTGCAGGGCGAGCCGCTTACCCATAACATGCTCAGTTGGGCCAAGCAGCACGTTGAGTGGTCGCTTGCCGAGGGCGATTACACTGCACGCGACGGCGTGCTCATGCTGGTGATCGACGTCAACGGCAACGCCGCCATGACGGTGGGGGAGTACGAGCCGCTAACCGATACGTCGGCCAAGGCGCTACGTGCCCGCTCCGCCGAGGCCCGCTCCGAGGCCGACGAGACCGGCGTGGCGCCCGAGCTGCTCGCCGCCGTCGATAACGGCGAGCTTGCCTTTGTGGCGCCGGCGGACGAGTGCCTGTGCGGCACGGCGACGCTCATTGAGCAGCTGGCCCAGACCAAGGGCATCCCGGTCACGCGTGTAGACATTCCCGCGCAGCTTAAGGGCGCGTTGTTCCTGGTGAGCGACGAGCACGGCGTGGTCCCCGCAACTGAGACGGACGCCGCCGAGGCCGACGCCGCGACGGTCGCCTTCTTCGCCGAAGGCTACGAAAAGCTCCGTGCCCGCCGCTAAATGATTTTTCTGGGACGGGGATTAAAAACTCATTTAATTCCCGTGCTCGTTGCGAGCCTCTGCCGCTCGCGAACAGTTCTGTCACCTTGATGCCGCGCGAGGCGCGTACCTGCGGCTCCGCGGTCATAATGGGGCAAGACAACCAAGAGGGGAGCGGAATCCATGGCGCTGATCTATATCGTTGAGGACGACGAGCCCATTCGTCGCGAGCTTGCCGATATCCTTGCCCGTGCCGGTTTTGGGGTCGAGGCCTGTGAGTCGTTTGAGCATGTCTCGCGCGATATCCTTGCCGCCGCGCCCGATCTGGTGCTGCTCGACCTGACGCTTCCCGTCAAAGACGGCCAGCACATCTGCCACGAGGTTCGTCGCGAATCCGAGGTCCCCATCATCGTGCTTACCTCGCGCACGACCGAGATCGACGAGGTCATGGCCATAACGCTCGGCGCGGACGACTTTGTGCCCAAGCCCTACAGCGCGCGCGTGCTCGTGGCTCGTATCAATGCCCTGCTGCGCCGCACCACGGCGGCAGGTGAGCGCAGCACGCTCGTCCACAAGGGACTGGAACTCGACCTCGCCCGTTCTACGGTCACCAACACGCAAACCGGCACCAGCACCGAGCTCACCAAAAACGAGCTGCGTATTCTCTCGCTGCTCTTGGGTCGCGCGGGCAAGATCGTCTCGCGCTCGGCCATCATGCAGGACCTGTGGGACTCCGACGCCTTCGTGGACGACAACACGCTCACCGTCAACATCAACCGCCTGCGCACCACGCTCGAAAAAATCGGCATCAAGGGGTATTTGACGACGCACCGCGGCCAGGGCTATTCGGTTTAGGGGCCGGCTATGTCGTTTGCCAAATTCTTCAAAGATGCGCTGCTTCCCGTCGCCGTGTGGACGTGCGGCGTGCTGCTGAGCTGCTTTGTGCTGACGGTCGCCGGCGCACCCGTTTCTATCGTGGTCGTGGCGGTCGGCGTGTCCTTTATCTTCGGTATGCTCGGCATCGTGATCGAGTACGTTCGCCGTCGCCGTTTTCTGCGTCAGTTGGAGCGCGCGGCAGAGGAGCTCGAGAGTCCCGCATGGGTGCAGGAGATGGTGCAATGCCCGACCTATGCCGAGGGCGAGCTCGAGTACGAGGTCTTGCGCCGGGTGGGCAAAGCCGCTTGTGACGAGGTTGCCGAAGGCAGGCGCCAGACCGATGACTATCGCGACTATATCGAGAGCTGGGTCCACGAGGCCAAGCTGCCCCTGGCGGCAGCCCATCTGATTTTGGAAAACCTGGACGGCAGCGAAGATGACCTGTCGCGCGTAGATGACCTCGGTCGCGAGCTGGCTCGCGTGGAGCGCTATATCGACCAGGCGCTGTACTACGCGCGCTCGGAGGTTGTGGAGCGCGATTACCTGATTCGACGCTGGAACCTCAAGGCTCTGGTGACGGGCGCAATCAAGGCCAATGCGCGTGAGCTCATCGCGGCACACGTGGCGCCGGTGTGCGAGAACCTCGACTTTGAGGTCTTTACCGACGAAAAGTGGCTCGAGTTTATTCTGGGCCAGCTCATTCAGAACAGCATTAAATATGCGCGTGAGGACGGTGCGAAGATTGTGTTTTCGGGCGCGTTGTTGGACGAAGGTCTGGCAAGCGAGCGCATCGAGCTCACCGTTGCGGACAACGGCTGCGGCGTGAGCGCGGCCGACCTGCCGCGCGTGTTCGAGAAGGGCTTTACCGGCGACAACGGCCGCACCACCAAGCGCGCAACGGGCATCGGCCTCTACCTGGTGGCGCGCCTGTGCTCCAAGATGGGCATCGACGTCACCGCAGCATCCGATTCCGGCAAAGGCTTCGTCGTAACGTTTGCCTTCTCAACCAACAAGTTCCAATACTTTGAGTAACGCACGCGGCAGACGCCCGCCCAAACAAAAACGTGCCGCCTCAAACAAAACGTGCCGCCCCAACCGGGGCGGCACGCCATTTTTCTATCAGACAACTCGTTGAAGTGAGGCTGCGAAGGCCGCGGGGCCGGGAGGGGTTTCCTAAGGGCACATCCCGCAGCCGCAACGCGGCGAGGACGTGCCCGTGGAAACCCCGCAGGCCCCGCGGCCGGTGGGAGCAACGCTACTTCACGACCAAAATGTCGCAGTCCGTATTGCGCAGCAGGAACGTCGAAATCGAACCCAGGAGCGCATACTTGATCGAGGACAGGCCGCGGGCGCCGCAGAGCACCAGGTCGGGCTTAACCACGTCGAGCATCTCGTCCTTGAGCGTCTCGCGAATGCGGCCGGCGCGAATCATGACCTCGACCTCGGGAATATCGGGATTGGCCTTGGCCTCTTCGAGCTGCTTGGCGATGGAGTTCTTAAATGCCTCCTCTAGGCCGTTGACCAGATCGACCGGATAGGAACCGGCGCTCTCGAGCGCCGTGGAATCGATAACGTGGCCGATGATTAGCTTGGCGCCGTTGTTCGCGGCGACCTTGATGGCGCGTGCGAGCACAAAATCCTGCTGCTCAGTACCGTCGAGTGAAACAAATACCTTGGTGTAGCCCTCGTTCATGGTTTCCTCCTTGGTCTATCGCACGGGCGCGGGGCTCGTGCATCGGGCGGGCGCGGGCGCGTTGGCCGCCGGACACTTTATCTTGTTGCAGTTATACCCAAGGATTTGGGTTTGACCGCTCGCAATTCTGTGAACGGGCGAGTTTTTTGGTAAGGGTAGGCGCAGGCGCGCCGCCAACGGTTGATAATGGGACATCGCCCGCACCGTCCGCAGAACATCTACCGGCGGGTGTCTAACGAGGGGGTCCCTTTGGATATTATCGAGCTTCTAAAATCTGCCTTCATGGGCCTGGTCGAGGGCATCACCGAATGGTTGCCGGTTTCGTCGACGGGCCACATGATCTTGGTGGACGAGTTCGTCAAGATGAACGTGAGCGAGACGTTCTGGAATATGTTCCTGGTCGTGATTCAGCTCGGCGCCATTTTGGCCGTCTGTGTGCTGTTCTTCCACGAGCTCAACCCGTTCTCGCCTAGCAAGGGCAAGGAGGGCCGTCGCGACACCTGGGTGCTGTGGGGCAAGATCGTGCTCGGCTGTATTCCCGCCGCGGCGATCGGCCTGCCGCTCAACGACTGGATGGAGGAGCATTTCTACAATGCTCCCGTCGTGGCGCTGGCGCTCATTGTGTACGGCGTGCTGTTTATCGTGATCGAGAACTGGCGCGCGAGCAAGCGCGAGGAAATGGCCGTTGCCGGTTCGTTTGGTTCGCGTGCTGTGGTGTCGGGTGGACGTCCCGCCGGTGCGCACTTTGCGGCGCCCGCGGCAGATGTTGCCGAGGACGGGGACGATGACGAGGATCTGGACTTTGGTTCCATCACCACGCTCGAGGACCTAAGTTGGAAGACCGCACTGGGCATCGGATGCTTCCAGGTGCTCTCGCTGATTCCGGGCACGTCGCGCTCCGGTTCCACCATCATCGGCGGCCTGCTTTTGGGCTGCACGCGTTCGGTGGCGTCCAAGTTTACGTTCTTCCTGGCCATCCCTGTCATGTTTGGCGCGAGTGCGCTCAAGCTGGTCAAGTATTTCATCAAGGGCGGTACGTTCGGTGCCAACGAGGTCGCCATCCTGGGCGTGGGCTGCGTTGTGGCCTTTGTGGTTTCGCTCATCGCTATCAAGTGGCTCATGGGCTTCGTCCGCCGTCACGACTTCAAGTGCTTCGGCGTCTACCGCATCATTCTGGGCATCGTGGTGCTTGCGTACTTCTTCGTCTTGGAGCCCATGCTCGGCCTGTAACTTGGTTGACGCTGCGCGGCAGTCAGGGCGACAACTTGTCATTCAAAGGGGGTGGCATGACCAAAAGGTCTATGCCGCCCCCTTTTCATGCCAATTTGTTCGCCCTGGCCGCCGCTCGCTGCTGCTGCTATGACATCGGTGGTTTCGTGATTGTCAATAGATTGGTGCAAAGTAACCTGACCCCATTGCGCCAGATCCGCTGGGGAGGGCCTGACGGTGACGCACGGAGTCGTGGTGTGATTTGCGTCGGTGTCCGCGCGGCTCGGTATACTGGTACGGCTCAAACTATGGCGCCGCCCGCAGGCGCGCCGTCCGTCAGATGAGGAGTCGCCCATGACCCAGCCCTTGCCCTGGGAAAAGAACGCCGCGGTACCCGTGTCGCCCGCGCCGGAACCCGAGCTCGTCCCGCTCGACATCTACGACGCTCCCGCGCCGGCACCCAAGCCGCTCGTCGACATCGACAGCCTTAATCCCGCCCAGCGCGAGGCGGTCCTGACCACCGAGGGTCCGTTGCTGGTGCTTGCCGGCGCCGGCTCGGGCAAGACCCGCGTCTTGACCTTCCGCATCGCACATATGCTCGGCGACCTGGGCGTTAAGCCCTGGCAGATCCTTGCCATCACGTTTACCAACAAGGCCGCGGCCGAGATGCGCGAGCGTCTGGCGGCACTCATCCCCAGCGGTACCCGCGGCATGTGGGTGTGCACCTTCCATGCCATGTGCGTGCGCATGCTGCGCGAGGACGCTGACCTGCTGGGCTACACCGGTCAGTTCACCATCTACGATGATGACGATTCCAAGCGCATGGTGCGCGATATTATGCAGGCGCTCGGTATCGAGCAAAAGCAATTCCCCATCAATATGATCCGCAGCAAGATCAGTTCGGCCAAAAACGCCATGATCGGCCCCGAGGACATGCTCAAATCCGCCGACAGCCCCAACGACAAAAAGGCCGCGCAGGTCTACCTGGAGCTGGAACGCCGCCTGCGCGCCGCCAACGCGATGGACTTCGACGACCTGCTCGTGCGCACGCTCGAGCTGCTGCGCACCCGCCCCGAGGTGCTCGACAAGTACCAAGAGCGTTTCCGCTACATTAGCGTCGACGAGTATCAGGACACCAACCACGTCCAGTACGAGATCGCCAACCTGCTGGCCGCCAAGTACCAAAACCTCATGGTCGTGGGCGACGATGACCAGTCCATTTACAGCTGGCGTGGCGCCGACATCACCAACATCCTGGACTTTGAGAAGGACTTTAAAAACTGCAAGACCGTCAAGCTGGAGCAGAACTACCGCTCTACGGGTCACATCCTGAGCGCCGCCAATGCCGTGGTGCGCCACAACTCGCAACGCAAGGACAAGCGCCTGTTTACGGCCGAGGGCGACGGCGAGAAGATCCAGGCCTTCCAGGCAAGCGATGAGCGCGACGAGGGCCGCTGGATTGCCGGCGAGATCGAAAAGCTGCACTCCAAGGGCACGAGTTACGACGATATCGCCGTGTTCTACCGCACCAACGCCCAGTCGCGTATCCTCGAAGATATGTTCCTGCGCGCAGGCGTGCCCTACAAGATTGTGGGCGGCACGCGATTCTTCGACCGTGCCGAGATCCGCGACGTCATGGCCTACCTCAAGATGATCGTGAACCCGGCCGACGAGATGAGCGTCAAGCGCGTCATCAACACGCCGCGCCGCGGCATCGGCTCCACCTCGATCCAAAAGATTGAGCAGCTGGCGCGCGACAACCGTTGCTCGTTCTTCCAGGCTTGCGAGATCGCGTGCGCCGAAACCGGCATGTTTAGCGCCAAGGTGCGCAATGGCCTGTCGAGCTTTGTGTCGCTGGTGCGCGAGGGTCGCCGCATGGACGGCGAGCTCAAGGACGTCGTCGAGATGATTGTCGATAAGACGGGCCTGCTGCAGGCTTTCCGCGCCGAGGGCACCATGGAGTCCGAGAGTCGCGCCGAGAACATCCAGGAATTCCTGGGCGTCGCTGCCGAATTTGAGGAGACGCACGAGGATATCGAAGGCACGCTCGAGAGCTTGGAAGAGCTGCGCGCTGCTGGTGTTGCCGATGTGCCCGCCGACGTTGAGCCCGAGCCCGTTGTGGTGAGCGCGCCTGCGCCCGAGCCCGGCCCGTCTGCGCCCGTGTCTTCGTTTGAGGCGCTCGTTGGCGCGCGTGATGCCGCGGGTTCCAATCCGCTCGATAGCCTGGCGGCCCCGGCGCTCTCGCCGCAGGATGCCCTGGCTGCCGCCATCGCGGGCAACGCGTATGCCGCGCCGACTGAGCTGCCGGCGGGCGCCGTGCATGCCGACGAGATCGAGCGCACCTACGGTCCGCTCACCTGTAAGGCGCTGCCGGCACTCATGGAGTGGCTGGCCCTGCGCTCCGACTTGGATTCCCTGGCCGGCGAGACGCATGCCATCACCATGATGACCATCCACTCCGCCAAGGGCCTGGAGTTCCCGGCGGTGTTCGTGGCCGGCATGGAGGAGGGTATCTTCCCGCACGTGCACGACTTTGGCGGCAGTGACGATCCGGGCAAGCTCGAGGAGGAGCGCCGCTTGGCCTACGTCGCCATCACGCGTGCTCGCAAGCGCCTGTTCCTGACCTATGCGGCCACGCGTCGCACCTACGGCTCGACCTCTGCCAACCCGCGCTCGCGCTTCCTCAACGAGATTCCGTTTGAGGATATCGAGTTTAGCGGTATCGGTTCTGCCGGTTTTGAGGGCACGGGCTGGGAGAAGCGCGGCGACCGTCACGGCACGTTTGGCTCGGGTATGGGCTCGGACATGTATGGCGGCAAGGTGTTTGGCTCGCATACGCGCTCGACCGGCGGCTCTGGATCGCGCAGCGGATCGAGCTTCGATGACTTCTTTGGCGGCAACACTTATGGCACCGAGCGCCATCGTGGGGTTTCGCCCGACGCCGGCCGTGTTGCCTCGACTTTTGGCTCGGGCGCGCCGCGAGCCAAAAAGCCGTCATCCAAGGTATCCCCGACGGTGGAGCGCAAGGTCGATCGTGCCAGCGCATCGCAGGACTTTGCCGCGGGCGATACCGTGAGCCACAAGACCTTTGGCACGGGTACCGTGATCTCGGTCGCTGGAGACATGATCGAGGTTCAATTCGAAAAGACCGGCCAGACCAAAAAGCTTATGAAAGGTTTTGCACCGATCGTTAAGCTGTCGTGATCCCGGCGGACCTGGGCGGGCGTATAGGGCAACATCGCCTGCTCGGGCAGTCCTGCTCGCACGGAGAGCACATTAAGTGCTCTCCGGCTCGTGCGGAACTCGCGATCGATGTTGCCCTATACGCCCGCCCAGGTCCTTGGGTAACGTTGCTGGACGAACGTCGCTTTGCTCGTTCGCTTTTTGATCTGGAGAGCCGGGTGGGCTGAATACTTAGACATGGCAAGGGGCTCCCTCGTTGAAGAACGGGGGAGCCCCTTGTTTCGTTTTGGTTGTTGTTGCGACCTAGAGGTGGCTGACGATCAGTTCCATCTGGCCTTCGAGGTCAATGGAGCTGACGGTGCTCGGGGCCAGCAGGTTGCTTCCCTTGTGGACGGGGTCGCCGCAGATGGTGCCTTTGCCGTCGATGACCGACAGGCACATGAAGGGCCAGCGCTGGTCGAGGGTCTTGCTGCCGTCGACGCGTACGCGATCGACGGTGTAGCAGGGGTTGGACTCGAGCTCGGTCACGCCGTCGACCTCGGGCGCGGTCACCGTGCCGTCGGTCGGAGCCTGAGCACCAAAGTCGATGCAGTCGAGGCTCTGCTCAATGTGCAGGGGGCGCAGCTTGCCATCGGTGCCGGGACGGTCGTAGTCGTACAGGCGATACGTCACGTCGCTCGACTGCTGCGTCTCCAAAATGAGCGTGCCGGTCTTGATGGCGTGCACAGTGCCGGAATCAATCTGGAAAAAGTCGCCCTTGTGGATCGGCAGTACGTTGAGCATGTCGCCCCAACGGCCTTCCTCGATCATCTGTGCGGCCTCGGCGCGGTCATGCGCGCGCTGGCCGACGATGATTGTGGCGCCGGGCTCGCAGTCCAGCACATACCAGCACTCGGTTTTGCCCAGGCTGCCGTTTTCGTGCTTGGCGGCGTACTCGTCGTTGGGATGAATCTGGATCGAAAGGTCGTCCTTGGCGTCCAGAATCTTAATGAGCAGCGGGAACTCCTTGCCCTCGCAGTTGCCAAAGAGCTCGCGGTGCTCGGCCCACAGCCATGACAGCGTGTGACCGGCATACGGGCCCTCAGCGATCTGGCAGTCGCCGTTGGGGTGTGCCGAGATGGCCCAGCACTCACCGATGGGACCCTCGGGAATGTCGTAGCCAAACACGGTCTCCAGCTGGCGGCCGCCCCAGATCTTCTCGTGGAAGATCGGCGTCAGTTTAATCAAATCGGACATGTTCATACTCCCATTGTGCTGCGTGGGCGCCGCGTAAAACTGCTCAAAACGAGCGCCCGCATGACTACAAAAACCTATGCCAACGTTACACTGTGCAACTCAAAGCGGTCGCCAACGTTGCGCGAGACCGAATACTCAAAGGCGGCGCCGCTATCCAAAAAGCCAATCTGGGTGAGCTCGAGCAGGGGAGAGCCAGGTTTGGTGTCCAGACGCTCGGCTTCTTCCTCGGTTGCTGCCACGGCGCGAATGGTACGGTGAAAGCTCGAAATCTTCAGCCCGCATTGCTCTCGGATGAAGCGGTAGAGCGATCCGTACAGGTCCTTCTTTTTCAGCCCCGGAATCAGCTCGAGGGGCATGTAGGTGTACTCGATAACGATGGGCTTCTCATCGGCCTGACGCACGCGCACGACGTGATAGGCAAAGTCATCCTCGGCAATTCCTAGCTGGGCTGCGATGTCTGCTGGTGGATTAACAATCGAGAAATCGTAGACCACCGAGGTCACCTTCTCCCCGCGGTGCTCATACGAAAAACCCTGGGTACGGTCGTTTTTGCCCTGGAAAAACGCCTGGCCGGGAAGCCCCGCCGTGTCCTTAACGTAGGTACCCGATCCACGCCGGCTGGTAATAAGACCTTCTTCGGTGATTTGTTCAAGAGCTCGTTTGACGGTGATTTTGGAAACGTTATAGAGCTTGCAGAACTCAACCACGGTAGGAAGCTTGTCGCCCGGTTTAAGAGCGCCATCCTCGATGCTTCGACGAATATCTGCAGCTATCGCCTCGTATTTGGGAATCAAGGAACCTCCTTTCCAACTTGATTGAGAATAAAAGAAAGTATAGTCAACACCTAAGTATCTCTATTGAGTTATTGAAAAGTTCGAGAAAGATAAAATTAAAAGTCGCCCCGCTTGTAAAATTAGAGCGTTTTAAATGATAAACATCTGAGTAGTGTCGTGTTGAGAAATGATCGGTCCGAGGACGGGCCGAACCGATATAACACCCAGCGAACCGAATCTCGTACTCTGCGCTTCCCCAGATAAAACCTGCCAAAACAAACCTGTCCTTTTTGGTAGGTTTTTGCCTTGGGAGCGGTACCATACAGGCAATGTTTAAACGAGAAAGGCGGGCTCCCATGGAACCTAAGCAGTATTACATCGGCATCGACGTCGGCGGCACTTCGGTTAAGGAGGGCCTGTTCGACGAGGACGGCAACCTGCTGGCCAAGGCCAGCGTGCCCACGCCTCCCATCGTTGACGCCGCGGGCTTTGCCGCGGTGACCGAGGCTATCGACCAGGTGGTCGCCAAGGCCCAGATTCCGCGCGCCTTTGTGGCGGGTATTGGCCTGGCCGTTCCGTGCCCCATCCCGGCATCGGGCGATGCCAAGGTCAAGGCCAACATTGCCATTAACCTGCCTGAGCTGAGAGTCGCCATTCAGGAGCACTGCCCCGACGCGGTCGTTAAGTACGAGAACGATGCCAACGCCGCCGCCATGGGCGAGGCCTGGCTCGGCTCTGCCAAGGGCGTGCAGAACGTGGTGATGGTCACCATCGGTACCGGCGTGGGCGGCGGCGTTATCGTCAACGGCGACGTGGTGTCGGGCGTTGTGGGTGCCGGCGGCGAGATCGGCCACATGTGCCTGAATCCGGCTGAGGAGCGCACCTGCGGCTGCGGCGGCCATGGCCACCTGGAGCAGTATTCCAGCGCCACCGGTGTGGTGAGCAACTACCTTGCCGAGTGCAAGAAGGCTGGCGTCGAGCCCATCGAGCTCACCGGCCCCTCCGATTCCAAGGACGTGTTCCAAGCCTGCCGCGAGGGCGACAAGCTCGCGCTGGCCGCGGCCGATACCATGGCCGACTATCTCGGTCGCGCCCTGGCACTTATCGCCAACGTGGTCGACCCCGAGATGTTCCTCATCGGCGGCGGCGCCTCCGCCTCGGCCGATGTCTACCTCGACAAGGTTCGCGAGCACTTTAAGCAGTACGCGCTTTCTGCCTCGCGCGAGACGCCCATTAAGGTCGCTTCGCTCGGAAACGACGCCGGCATCATCGGTGCCGCCTACGTAGCCCTGCGCGCCGCCGGTAAATAGCTGGTGCAAGGGGGACAGGATGCTTTGCACCAAGGTTTAGCGCGGCAAACTGAATATGGCTCCTCGGCGGGAGTCGCATGGAGCCCGGGCCGTTGTCGCCCGGGCTTTTTTGCGCAGCATGGATCGTTTGACGCCCTATTTTTTATGGAATCGCCCAGACCTAATCGGTTGCCTGGTGCTAAAAGAAAAAAATGACGGTACTGGTAAAATCAGGCTATGAGCTGAGGAGGGCGGACGATGAAAAGCAGCCGATTCAAGGTCCTTGCGACCGCTGTCGCAGCCGTTCTTATTGTCGCTCTGGGATTCGCCTACCACGGTTTTATGGCTCAGAAAATCTATGATGAGAATACCGAGAATCTAATCTCGACCTATGAGCAGATGGGCAAAACGTTTGAGCTGTTTGCGCAGCGCAACTGGAATGTTCTGGCTGATTGGGATGCACTACTGGCGGCGGCGACCGAAGACGGCCATATCGAGAACGTCTGGATCCGGGCGCGGAGCCACAAGGACTCCTGGAGGTATCACGACGTCTATCTCTTTAACCAGAATAATGACTTTATCACCGACGGCGGGCGCTCGGGCAAGGCCGTCAGCATCGATGGCGTATTTCAGGAGATGTACGAAAAGGGCACGTCTTGGATTTCGAGCTATATCGCCTCGGACGGGACGCGACGAATCGTCTTTGCTCTGCCGCTAAGTCAGCCCTTTACCTTTGAGGGCGTGACGTATACCGGTCTCGCCGTGAGTTATGACGACGACACGGTCATGGACATGGTCGCGGGCGATGTATACCGCGGCAAGAGCGATTGCTATGTGGTCCACCAATCGGGTGATGTGGTGTTTTCGCTGTAACCAAAAAGCGAGATCAAACCATTTGTTTCAAACATTATGGCCTATCTGAGCGAACATGCTTCTTTTTCGCGAGGGAGTTTCGACGAAATCCAACGCCAGGTCGGCCACGGTAAGGTGGGTAGCGCCTTTTGCACGCTTAACGGGCGCGGGTACTATCTGGTCTATCAGCCGGCGGGAATTGGCGATTGGTCAATCGTCGGCATGGTGCGTTCCGATGTCGTGGATTCCGGCATGAATGAGGTCCAGCTCATCAGCACGGTTGCCATTGGAGTGGTCGGCGTGATTATCACGGCGCTGGTGGTAACGATAGTCGTCAGACGCGAGCGCGCAGATGCGAGGCTTAAGGATGAGGAGCGGCAGGCGGTCGAGCGACAGCGGCGAGCTATTAGCCAGCTGTTGGGCGGCATGGAGCGCATCGTCGATCGTTTTGTCGTGGTCGATCTTGTCGACGGTACTTATGAATACCGCGAGAATCAGAAACGGGAGCCGCAGTATGCCCTAAAGGGTGATTATGCAGACCTGCTGAAGGAGGTCTCTGCCCGCTACGTTGTCTTCTCCGAGACCAAGGATACCGAGCTCGCAAATCTGCTTGCGCCCGAGCGACTGCGTGAGATGGTGGGGACGAGCAATAACGTTATCAAAATTGAGTACTGCGCGCGAAGCGGAAACGCCTACAAGGATCTCAGCATCGTTCCGATAGAATGGGGGCCCGACGGCATGGTCACGCGTCTTTTGGCCATATCTCAAGATATTGGCCAAAGGGTAGAGCTCGAGACTATGGCGAACACTGACGGACTTACGGGCCTGTTCAATGAGCGGTACTTTAGCAGTGTTTTGCATGGGTACGAGATGCAGGCCAAGCCATTCACTTTGTTCTATCTTGACCTTGATCGCTTTAAGCCCGTCAATGATACGTATGGGCATGACATGGGCGATAAGCTGCTCAAGGCGGTGGCGGGTCGATTGCGCGACTGTGTACGCCAAACCGATTTTGCCTTTAGGATTGGCGGCGATGAGTTTGCACTGGTCATGAACGGCAACATGGATGACGCTCTGTGTCATAAGATGATTGACCGAATTGACGGGGCAGTGCGGCTTCCTTTCGATATCGACGGCGTTAAGATCGAGGTTGGCGCGAGCTGCGGTTGGGCGGTTTATCCGGACGATGGCGGCTCGGGAGAGGTTCGTATTCTGGCCGATCGACGGATGTATGAATGCAAGGAGCGCAATCACGCCCGGCGCTAGGACGCCGCGTGCCGTAAAGGGTGGGTTGGTGCATGGGGGACAGGTTGCTTTGCACCAATGCGGACTGCGACTCTTCCGTCCCCAAAGGCCAGCTGCCAGCGTGCTACCATAGCTACGTCTAAGTACACATATCAAGTGGAGGATACCCATGGCAAACGTTCTTGTCTTTGGTCACCAGAACCCCGATAACGACGCTATCATGAGCGCCGTCGTCCTGTCCCAGTTGCTCAACCAGGTTGAGTATGCCGGCAACACCTACGAGGCCTGCGCCCTTGGTCAGCTTCCGGCCGAGTCCGCCAAGCTGCTCGCCGACGCCGGCATTGCCGGGCCCCGTGTGATCGAGTCCGTCGAGGCCGGTCAGCTCGTCGTCCTCACCGACCACAACGAGTCTGCCCAGTCCGTCGCCGGCCTTAAGGACGCCACGGTCTTTGGCGTTGTCGACCATCACCGCATCGGCGACTTCGAGACCGCCGGCCCGCTGCACTACATCTGCCTGCCCTGGGGCTCCAGCTGCACCATCGTCACCAAGCTCGCCGGCGTGCTCGGCGTTGAGCTTTCCGACGTTCAGGCCAAGCTGCTGCTCTCGGCCATGATGACTGACACGCTCATGCTCAAGAGCCCCACCACCACCGATGTCGACCGCGCCGTCGCCGCCAAGCTCGGCGAGCAGGTGGGCGTCGACCCGGTCAAGTTTGGCATGGAGGTCTTCCTCACCCGTCCGTCCGGCTCCTTCACCGCAGCCGAGATGGTCGGTAACGACATCAAGATGTTCGAGCCCGCCGGCAAGAAGCTGCTCATCGGCCAGTACGAGACTGTCGACAAGACCCGCGCACTCGGCATGATCGACGAGATTCGCGAGGCCATGCGCGCCTACGCCGCCGAGAAGGGTGCCGACGGCATCGTTCTGTGCATCACCGACATCATGGAGGAAGGCTCGCAGGTCCTGCTCGAGGGCGAGACCGAGGCCGCTCAGAAGGGCCTGGGCATTGCCGACGAGCACGACGGCGTCTGGATGCCGGGCGTCCTCTCCCGTAAGAAGCAGGTCGCAGCCCCCATCATGGCCGCCTGCTAGGTTTAGTTGACCAAACGCCACGACCGGATCGCGGATGCCCCGCGCTCCGGTCGTTTTTTGTGCACGGCGCCGCGTCGTCTCTTGGACAGGTATGCCCGTGCCGTTGAACAAATAATGTTCAACCTGTGGTTCCGCTTTTCGGCCACGCCTGCGTGCTTGTCGTGCAGGGTAGGCTAGATGCAAGCGTAATACGTTAGAGCGCGGCGCCGCCACTTGGGCGGGCCGTGCTTTTTTAAGACGGGAGCTTTCCCGTGAAAGGAGCCGCCCATGGCAGCAACTGAGCAGCTGTTCAACGTTCGTGAGCGCAAGCGCTTTGAACGTCACGACATCTGGGAGCGCATCGCCGAGAACGGCACGATTTCCGCCGCCGTCATGGTCTTCGCCGCCATCGCCGCCGTCATTTGCGCCAATACCGATGCCTACGAGGCCATCCATCACTTTTTGGAGACCCCGCTGTATGTGGGCCTGGGCAACCTTACGGCCGGTCTCACCGTCGAGCTATTCGTCAACGACTTCCTCATGGCGATTTTCTTTTTGCTGGTGGGCATTGAGCTCAAGTACGAGATGACGGTCGGCGAGCTCAAAAACCCGCGCCAGGCCATGCTTCCCATGCTGGCGGCCGTGGGCGGCGTCGTCGTTCCCGCCTGCATCTATCTGATCTTTAACCATGCCGGCGCGCACAACGGCTGGGCCATTCCCATGGCAACCGATATTGCCTTTGCGCTGGGCGTGCTGTCGCTTTTGGGCAACCGTGTGCCCAACGGCGTGCGCGTGTTCTTCTCGACGCTCGCCATCGCCGACGACCTCATCTCCATCGCCGCCATCGCCATCTTCTACGGCCAGAGCCCCAATCCGTTTTGGTTGGGCGCCGCCGCGCTTGTGACCTGCGCGCTCGTGTGGCTCAACAAGACGCAGCATTACCGCCTTGCCCCGTATTCGGTACTGGGCCTGCTGTTGTGGTTCTGCATGTTCAAGAGCGGCGTGCATGCCACGCTTGCTGGCGTCATCTTGGCCTTTACCATCCCGGCCAAGTGCGGCGTCAAGCTCGATAGTCTGACCGACTGGCTGGGCGAGTGCCTGCCGCTGCTCGACGACCGCTACGACGACGAGGCGCACATCCTGGGCCAGCATGACTTTACCGTCTCGACCACCAAGGTCGAGCGCGTCATGCACCGCGTGACCCCGCCGCTCATCCGCATGGAGCGTCTGATTTCCACGCCGGTCAACTTTGTGATCCTGCCGATCTTTGCGTTCGTGAACGCGCAGGTTCGCCTAGTGGGCGTGGACATGAGCACGCTGCTCACCGACCCGGTGACGCTCGGCGTGTACTTTGGCATGCTGCTGGGCAAGCCGATCGGCATCTTTGGCATGACGTTCGCCTTGGTCAAGCTCAAGGCCTGCGAGCTACCGCGCAACGTCAACTGGCACATGATTGCCGGCGTGGGTATTCTGGGCGGCATCGGCTTTACCATGTCGATTCTCATCAGCGGTCTCGCCTTCCCGACGGCCCAGTTCGAGGTTCTGGCTGCCAAGGCCGCCATCCTTGCCGGTTCGGTCACTGCCGCCGTGCTCGGCATGATCTACATGAGCGTGGTCTGCAAGCACCCCGCGTCCAAGGACGAGTAAAAGCTCGAAAACAGACACCAGAACCGGTTTGGATGCGTTCGAAACTCGGATCAGGGTGCTACTGGCCCCCTGCCAGATGCCCCCGTGGTCAAAAAACGCCGTTTGTGAGTACTGTCACAAACGGCGTTTCATTTTAGGTGTGGAAAATAATGAACAAAGTTATAAGAGCTGTACGTTAATGAGTGACCATCGACTTCCAATTCGGCGCTAACTGGTCGCGCGCGCAGACGTGGTGTAAGAGTGTCCTGAGGTCCGTCGCTGCAAGTCC
>UQUG01000009.1 GCA_900544205.1 uncultured Collinsella sp. | reverse complement strand
GACGCCGCCCTCTCAAGGCGGAGATCACCAGTTCGAATCTGGTACGGGCTACCACGCATCTGATACCCGGACTTCCTATGGAAGGCCGGGTTTTTTATTTTCAAACAACCGTCTGCAATTCCCGTTTGAACCAGAGCTTTGCGTTCTGCCTATGGCCCTTACGGGTACAATATCCAAGATATTTTGACTGTTAGAAGGAGTCTCATGACGGAGTCCTCTCAGCATACGTCTAAGCCCCAGGTCGAGGTTGAGGCCTCGGGCGGAGATGACAATAAGAGCGCACGCCGCGGCGCCATCTTTATCGGCGTCGTGCTGGTAGGTTATATCGTCTATCTGGTGGTAACCGGGCAGATGGGGCAGTTCTGGGCCGCTATGTCGAGCGTCCAGGCGTCATGGCTCGTTGTCGCGTGTCTTTGCATGTTCATGTACCTGTTCTTTGGCATTGTGGCCTATGCGATCGCCGTCTGGCTCGATCCCAATTCGCCCGTCGGCATCCGCGACCTGATCTCGGTCGAGGCGAGTGGCATCTTCTTTGGCAACCTGACGCCCATGATGATGGGCTCCACCCCGGCTCAGATCTATCGCCTGACCAAGGCCGGCCAAAACGTGGGCGAGGCCGGCGCCACGCAATTCACGCGTTTTATCGTGTACCAGTTTGGCCTGGTCGCCTGGGGCGCTATCCTGCTGCTCGCCCGTATGCCGTTTTTTGCCGAACGCTACGGCGACATGACGCTGCTGTGCGTCTTTAGCTTTGGTGGACACTGCTGCATCTTGCTTGGCATCTTCGCCGTCGCGCTCATGCCTAAGACCGTCACGCGCGTCGCCCATTGCATCATCAATTGGCTCGAGCGCATTGGTGTCTCGGCCACTAAGATCGAGAGTTGGCGCACGTTTGTCGATGGCGAGATCTACTCCTTCTCCGAGAAGTTCAAGCTTTCGGCCGGACATTTTTCTTCCATGCTGCTCACCGTGTTTATCACCATGCTGCAGCTCGCGTTTTTCTATCTGGTTCCGTATTTCCTGATGCTTGCCTTTGGCCACCACGAGGTCGACTTTTTCTCGGTCATGGCCGCGAGCGCCTTTGTCCAGCTGTTAAGCTCTGCGGTTCCCTTGCCCGGTGGAACTGGTGGCGCTGAGGGCGGCTTTGCATTGTTCTTGGGTCATTTCTTCGGTTCGGCTTCGACCGCCGGCTATCTGCTGTGGCGTCTCATTACGTTTATTGCGCCTACCATTTTGGCTGCGCCCCTGCTGGGACTTAAGAGCGCCCACAACGAGAGCATCCATGCGCGCTGGGATCGCGTGATGCGCAAGCTCGGCCGCACGCCTCAGACGCCCTCTGCGCCCACTAAGCCGCACCCCACGAATGCTGTTACCGTTGATCCCAAGAAGCACGCTCAGAAGGCTTCTGGGACCGCAAAGCCGGCTCATAAGGCCTATGTGCGTCAGACAGGAGACGGTATTCGCGTATCTCCGTCGGCACTCAATAAGAAGAAGCACCCTAAGTCGCAGTAGGGCAGTCGTGCGTTCTTCATGATGCGAGGCATATTTGTGCTGTATGGGGGATAATCCTCTTACGTAGATTATCTCTCATCTGTTGATGAATGCTCGCATATCGAAGGGACACGCCCATGGCAACCAGCAAACCGCGTCTTGATCGTCGCATCGTTCGCAGCCGTAATGCCATCCTTTCGGCTTTCGAGCGCCTGCTCATGGAAAAGCCGCTGGCAGACATTACGGTGAGTGCTGTTGCGCGCGAGGCCAATGTCGACCGCAAGACCTTTTACGTTCACTTTGGTACGGTTGACGGCCTGCTCGATGCCATTGCCGTCGATGTGGTGGAGATGATTGTCGACTCGGTCGAGAAAACGCTTGCTTCAATGGACGGCGACACCAACGAGCGCGCTCTTGGCGCGGCGGCGACCTTCTTTAAAACCGTTAACGAGGCACTGTGCAACAACTTGGTGCTTAATCGTCAACTTATCGAGAACATTCCGCTCGATGATTTTATGGCTCGTCTTCGCGCGCCGCTCGAGCACGAGATTGCCGAGCGCGATCTGCTGCCTCAAGGTCTCAAGGACGAGATGTTCGACTACTATCTGTCGTTTTTGCTGTCGGGTATTATCGGTATCTATCGCACGTGGGCATTGTCTGATGGCTCGGTTCCTATCGAGCGCGTCTCGGAGGTTGCCAACGACCTCACGCTCAACGGCCTTTCGAGTCTGGAATCTCGCTTGGATTAGGCCTAGTTGGGCTCGTCGGCGTGGAAATTCCTGTTCACGAGGTTCTCCGGCGCCTTGGAGACCTCGCCGGCGTAGGAGCTGTAGCCTGAGGATCCTTAAAAAAGTCCAGTTTATCCTTCCCACTCCAATTGGGAATCCTCCGATGCGCCTTCGCACGCTCGCATGACCTCGATACCATGCGAGCGTGCGAACTCGACGAGCTCTGCGTTGCGGGCGTTTATGGTGCCGAAGGCGGCGGGGCACACGATAAGGCGCGCACAGTGGACGAGGAGCTCTTTGGCGTGGGCTATGGTTTTATCCCCGATAGGCTCGAAGGCGCGCTCGGCCACGCATTCCGCCGCCAGGTCGCGCGCGAGCTCACAGTCGATGTCCCCTTCGTGCAGAACGCCCGCGTAGAACGCCTTGCCCTGCCGGATGAGCTGGCGAAACACAGCCGACCCCGTACCCGCGCCGGCGATGACGAACGTGTGCGCATCGCCGTGCGGGCGCCCAATTTCCACGCTGCCGAAGCGCTCGTTGAAGGTGCCATGTTTAAGGCCGTAGAGCTCGCCAATCGTCTCGCGCGTGAATATGTCCTCGGGTGCGCCGGCGCGGAAGACCCGGCCGTCCTTCACGCAAATCACCTTGTCGGCGCTTTTCTGCGCGAGCTCGAGTTCGTGGATGGACATGATGATAGCCACATTCCGCGATTTCGCAAGGTGGCGAAGTATTCGCAGCAGGTCGATCTGGTAGCGGATATCGAGATACGACGTGGGCTCGTCGAGCACGAGCACGCGCGGATCCTGCGCGATGGCGCGTGCGAGCATGACGCGCTGGCGTTGCCCGTCGCTTATCTGCATGAAGTCGCGCTCGGCGAGCTCTTCCACATGTGCGGTTTTCATGGCCTCGTCGACCCGACTATGGTCGTCGGGCGAGAGTGTGCCCATTCGCCCGGTGTAGGGATGCCTTCCCGCCTCTACGATATCGCGGCAGGTGAGGAGCTCGGTCCGGGGGCGATCTGTCAGCATAACGGCAAGGTTCCTTGCGAACTCCGCCGTCTTCCATCGGGAAATCTCCCGCCCGTCGAGCTCGACCGCGCCGGCAAGCGGTGCCAGATGGCGTGTGATGGTTTTCAAGATGGTCGACTTGCCCGAGCCGTTCGGCCCGATGAGCGCCACGACGTCGCCCGCGCGAACCTCCAGATCGACGCCTTCGACTACGACCTTCTTGTCGTAGCCCGCCGACAGGTCGCTTATGCGGAAAAGCGGCGCTCCGTCAGCCTGCGTTTCGACCGGGGTTTCGAGGTTCGACTCCGCTCGAAGGAGGCGTTCCGCACGCAGTTCCGCACGAGCCGAAAGTGTCTTCTGGCGCTTTCGTGCGAGCTCAGGACTGTCTAAGCATGGAATGTCCCCTCCGAGCGTTTTGGGCCGCGGCACGAATTCCCCCATCTACCTCACCCGCTTCTTCAGCATGAGCGCGATAACCACCGGCGCGCCGAAGATGGCAGTGACGGCGCTGATGGAAAGCTCGACGGGAGAGAACAGCGTGCGCGCGATCAAATCGCAACCCGCGCAGAAGATGGCGCCTCCCAAGAAGCACGCAGGAATCACGCAGATGGGCTTCGACGACTTCAGCGCCGACTTCACGAGATGCGGAACCGCGATGCCTACGAACGACACCGGACCAGCGAACGCGGTCACGCAGGCGGAGAGCATGCTCGCTAGAAGGACGAGCACCACGCGGAAGCGTGCGACGTTCACGCCGACGCTTTTCGCGTAGGCTTCTCCCAGCTGGAAGGCGGAAAGGGGCTTCGATATCGCGAATACGCATGCGCTCACGGTGATCACCACGACCGCGATGACCGCGATGTCGTCCCAGCTCGAACCCGAGAAGCTACCCAAAGACCAGTTGTGCAGGTTCACGATGGACTGGTCGTCGGCGAAGGCGATGAGAAAGTTCGTCGCCGCCGAGCAGATGTATCCCACCATGACGCCCGCCACGATGAGCATGGCCATGGAACTTATGCGCCGTGCGATGAGGAGCACGAAGCCGATGGTGATAAGCGATCCCAGAAACGCTGCGGCCACCATGGCCGGCGAGGACATGGCCTGGTTCGCGCCCAGAAGCACGATCATCGTAAGTGCGACGACGAACTTTGCGCCCGAGGAGACGCCCAAGATGAACGGGTCGGCGATGGGATTGTTGAAAAACGTCTGCAGCAGGAACCCGGAGAGCGAAAGTGCCCCGCCGAGAAGCACGGCTGAAAGCACGCGCGGCAGGCGAATCTCCCAGATGACTTGGCTTTCCATGGAATTGGCCGCGCCGCCCGAAAGGATGCCGGGGATGTGGTCTGCGGGCACGAGCACGCTCCCGATGCACAGGTTGGCCCCGACGAGCACGATGAGGGCAACAGCGAGCAGCGCCGTCACGACGCGACACCGCGCGGCGCGCCCCGATTCGTCGTATGTCATGGAAAGCCGGCTTCTCATGACGCTAGCCGAGCTTCCTCAGATAATGGAAGTCGCTCGCGTCATCGCCGGTGAACGCCCCGTGCAGCTCGTCGATAATGTCGGCGGTAGAAGTCATCTGCTGGTACATGTCGGCGCTTGTGACCCAGACGTTGCCGTTCTTCACGGCTTTGAACTGCGACAATAGCGCGTTTTTGCCTACGAAGTCGTTCAAGGTGGCAACCGATTCGTCGATGGTGCCGTTGTAGACGATGATGTCGGCATCCTTCGCCGTCGCGTAGAAGCGTTCCATTTCGAGCGTTACTGACGAACCTGACGTCGACGCCGTCTGCGCGTCATCGAGCGCGTAGTTGCCGCCTGCAAGCTCGATCATCTGTGCCACGTAGTCGCCCGCCCGCCGCGTGACGGCGGCCCCGTTCGAGTTAATGTAGAAATACGCCACGGTTTTACCTGACGACGCGAGCCCCGACGTTTGCTCGACGCGGGCCTTCTGCTCGTTGAACAGGTGCGCGGCTTCGTCTTCCTTGTCGAACAGGACGCCGAAAAGCTTAATCCACTCGACGCGCCCGAGTGCTTCGGGCTCGCTCGACGACTGTTCGGTGAGCACGACGAGCCCGAGTTTCTGCAGCTTTTCCTTCACATCGGGTGTGTGGTTGATCATGGTGTTCTCGATGGCGAGCGTGCAGCCCGAGGCCGATATTCGCTCGTAGTCGGGCGCGCTGTACTTGCCGCCGTAGGCGATCGCCCCACTTTCGAGCGCGCTTTTGAAGCCCGCGACCGAGCAATCGTCGGCCTTCGTGCCCGACATGATGATATTGTCGTTCGCATCGAGCGCGTCGACCAGGCACATCGTCGCCGACGACACGAGGTACACCTTGTCGGCGGGACGCCTTATGACCGCGATGTCGGAGCTCAACCCATCAGGTACCTTCGCATCTTGCGGCACCACGAGGAAGCGCTCCCCGTTCGAAATGCAGATAAGCCGCAGGCCGCCTTCGAACTCGTCGACAGTGAAGTGCTCGGCGTATTCAAGCTGAAGCGTCCCCGTCGGCTTCCAGCCGCAGCCCAAATCGGCGTTGTGGAAGTCGGCCGCGGCGCTTGAAGCCGTTCTCGCAGGGGAGCCGCCGCTTGCTTCGTCGCCCGATTTCTCCTTCATGGTGGATGAGTCGAAGTGGAGCGTGTAGTCGATGGTGTGCGGCGTCGACATGGCGACGGTTTCGGCCGACACGGCGATGTCCTCGTCGAGCGTGACGGGTATCTCGAACGTGGAGTTGCCGCCGTCGTTTATGGGCGCGTAGTCCACGCCGTCGACGGTCATCTTGTCGTAGTTCGAACTCGACCAGGTGATGGTCGCGGTGTAGGTGTCGCCATCCTTCACAATTGTGGTTGGTGAGGCGATGCTTGCGCGCCCTGACCCGCCGGAGAGCGAGACGCTCACAGTGTATTCCTGAGAGCCTTCCGTGCCACCGGTCGCGTTCGGGCTCGCACTGCACCCCGCGAAGGGAAGCGCGAGCAGGGCGACGAGAACGCAGGCGATCGCGCGCACCGCGATGCTGCGACGCTTCCTGCTTTCCCCCTTGGGAAGAATCGACCGCATGGCGTTACTTCAGTGCGTCGGCGCGCAGATCGACGCCAGCGGATTCGAACACGAGCGTGCGGTCGTACCACTGCTCTTTTCTAATACTCCACGCGGCGCAGGCGGTGTCCTCGTCGAGCGCTTCAACGGGCACGTCGTAGGTGTACTTGCCTTCTGCGTTTTCCACATAGGGGATGAAGTCGGCCTCGCTCGCGGCGGCAGCCTCGTCGCCCGTGCCCATGAAGAGCTTGCCGTAGCCCGTGCCGGAAAGCGTCATCACGCAGTGCATGGAGCCGTTTTCCACGATGAGCTGGGCGTCCACAATCCTGAACATGTTCGAGCTGGAATCTACGGTGATCGGATAGGTGCCGTCGGCCACCTTGTCGGCGGTGATGGGGGCAGCGCTTGCGCCCTCGGGCGCATCGGCCGCCTGTTCGGTCTTTTCCTGGGAATCGGCATCGCTTGCCTTTGCGCTGTCGATTGAATTTCCGCCGCAGCCGGCGAGCGAGAACGCGAAAAGCGCCGCCGACAGGGCGAAGGCGAGGGTTTTCTTCAACATGGAGGGGGTTCCTTTCAATCGCTTCGACCGCCCGCGCCGTGCGGTGGGCGGGCGGGATGCGAATGCAACGGGCATGCGCCGTCGGTCGGGGAAGGCGCATGCCCGTTGCACGGGGACGCGACCGGCGCCCCCGTGCGCGGCGAGTTTACAGCTTGGCGATGGCGTCGTCCACGTGCGAGACGTAGATGTCGTCGACCGCGGCGTTCTGTCCCAGACCCTGGAGCAGGCACGTCACTTCGAAGCCAGCGGCCACGAACTTTGCAGCCCAGCTGTCGGGGTCGGTCTCGTCTGCCATGTCGTTGTTCGCGTGGTCGCCCGCGACCACCATGAACGGCGCGAGCACGGCCTTCTTGTACCCTGTGGCGCTCGCGGCGGCGATAACATCCTCGCAGGTCGGCTCAGCCTCGACGGTACCGACGAAGAACTGCGTCAAGCCCTCGTTCTTGAACACTTCCTGCATCTTGGCATAGTCGGCGTTGGAATCGGCTTCGGTGCCGTGGCCCATGAGGCACAGCGCCGTCTTGCCGTCGTCGAAGGACGCCATGTTCTCCTTAATGGCTGCGGCCACCTTCTTGTAGTCGTCGTCGGAGGTGAGCAGCGGGTCGCCGAGCGAGATCTTGTCGAACTTGTCGGCGTACTTGTCGAGCTCGTCTTTCACGTCGGCGTATTCCAGGCCAGCCATGAGATGCGTCGGCTGCACGACAATTTCCTTCACGCCGTCTTCCACGCAGCGGTCGAGCGCCTCGGTCATGTTGTCGATCGTGATGCCGTCGCGCTTCTTCAGCTTGTCGATGATGATCTGCGCGGTGAAGGCGCGGCGGATGTCGTAGTCCTGCCAGTACTTCTCGCGGATAGCGTCTTCGATGGCGCCGATGGTGATGTGGCGCGAGTCGTTGTAGCTCGTGCCGAAGCTCGTGACGAGGATGACCGGCTTCACGGCCTTCTCCTTTTCGCTCGATTTCTCGGAACTCGCGGAGGTGCTGGAGCAGCCCGCGAGCGCGACTCCGGCGAGCGCGAAAGCTCCGGTTGCTGCGGCGCCCATGAAGCCGCGGCGTGACATCTGGTCGGACATGGTTTTTCCTTTCCTCGGTTTGCCGGTCCCCCGGCGACAGTTGCTTGTCGGCACAAGCGAAAGAAAAGCGCGCCCCTCGGGGTTCACAAGGAGCTAACGCCACGGCGATGCCGTGAGGAAAAGGCGAAGCAGTCTGGCTTGGGGCGCGAGACGGTTCGCCTGCGCGTCCTACACAGTAATGTCCCTTGCCCAGGATTCCCACCTGGTTCCCTCCGCAAGCCAGCGCGGGCTGTGCGGGCGCCGCGCCGGTCATTTCCTTTTATCCGATTGTCATATGCTCGTTGCCGAATCTTTTACTATGATAGTGGGCACTTGTGAACGTGTCAAAGCCAGGGCGGGCGGCATTGCGCCTCCTGCCTGCGTATTTGCGCCGATTGCCGCCGCAGGCGCCGTGTTTTGCCCGCCGCGCGAATGGCGGCGTAAACGGTTGCGATGAGAAACGGGAAGGGAAGGCTCGGATGATTCATATCGTTGGCGCAGGCTCGGGCGCCGCCGACCTTATCACGCTGCGCGGGGCGCGCCTTCTGCGCGCAGCCGACGTGGTCGTTTGGGCGGGAAGCCTTGTGAACCCCGAGCTGCTCGCTGAGTGCAAGGAATCCTGCATCGTCTACGACAGCGCGCACATGACCTTGGAGGAAGTGCTCGACGTGATGTGCGCGGCAGATGCGCGGGGCGAGGAAGTGGTGCGCCTGCACACGGGCGACCCGTGCCTGTACGGCGCCATCCAGGAGCAGATGGACGCGCTCGACGCGCGCGGCGTGGACTACGAGGTGGTGCCCGGCGTGTCGAGCTTTTGCGGTGCCGCGGCGGCGCTTCGCCAGGAATACACGCTGCCGGGAATCAGCCAGTCGGTCGTGATCACGCGGCTTTCCGGGCGCACCCCCATGCCTGCGGGCGAGGGCATGCGCACCATGGCGGAAAGCGGCTCGACTATGGTCATCTTCCTGAGCTCGGGTATGCTCGCCGATCTTTCCGCCGAGCTTTTGGCCGCGGGCCGCAGCTCCGATGAGCCGGCGGCGCTCGTGTACAAGGCGACCTGGCCTGAGGAGCGCGTGGTGCGCTGCACAGTGGGCACGCTCGCCGATGCGGGCGCGCGAGAGGGCATCGACCGCACGGCGCTCGTGGTGGTGGGCCGCGTGCTCGGAGCTCGCGGCGGGCTTGCGCACAACGGTGCGCAAGCGGGGTCGTACGAGCGCAGCAAGCTTTACGACCCTTCGTTTGCCACGGGGTATCGGAAGGCGAGTAGCTAGCGTGGCCTTCGAGCACTACATATATACCGGGACGACCCGCCTGCGCTGTGGCTACACCACGGGGAGCTGTGCCGCGCTGGCGGCGAAGGCGGCCTGCGAGATGCTCTTGTCACGAAAGCCCGTCGGCCGCGTGTCGATCGTCACCCCCGGCGGGCTGCCCGTCGAGGCGAACGTGGTCGACGCATGCATCGGCGAGGGGTGCGCCCAGTGCGCCGTGCGAAAGGACGCAGGCGACGATGCCGATGTGACCGACGGCGTGCTCGTGTACGCGCGCGTGGAACATGCGGGGTCGGGCACGGGCGCTGCGGGCAGCAAGGGCGTGCCCACGCGCGAATCGGAAGTTTCCGTCGATGGCGGCGTGGGCGTGGGGCGCGTGACGTTGCCCGGGCTCGAGCAGCCGGTGGGGGCGGCCGCCATCAACGCGACGCCGCGCGCGATGATCACTTCGGCGGTGCGCGAGGTGTGCGCCGCGCACGGCTTTTCTGGAAACATTGCTGTGACGATTTCGGTACCCGAGGGTGTTGCCCTTGCCGAAAAGACCTTCAACCCGCACCTGGGGATAGAGGACGGCATCTCCATCCTGGGCACGACGGGCATCGTCGAGCCGCGCAGCCTCGCTGCCTTGCGCGACAGCATCGAGCTCGAGATCCGGCAGCATGCGGCTATGGGGCGGCGCGGAGTCGTGCTCACGCCCGGCAACTACGGCGGGCAGTTCATCTCGGGGCATTTCCACCTAAACGGTGCGCCGGTGGTCTTCATCTCCAACTTTGTGGGCGATGCGATTGATTGCTGCGTTCGCGAGGGATTCACCAATGTCCTTCTTGTAGGACACATCGGCAAGTTAGTGAAGGTCGCGGGCGGCATCATGGACACCCATTCGCGTACCGCCGACTGCCGCGCGGAGATTCTGGCCGCCCACGCGGCCATGGCCGGCGCGGGCGCGAAGATCGTGCGCGAGATCATGTCGTCGGTCACGACCACGGCGGCGCTCGAGGTAATCGAGGCCGCCGGCGTGGGGGACGCTGTGCGCGCCTCGCTCGCTGCGGCAATCGAGGACAGGTTGCGCCGCCGCGCGGCGGGCGCATGCGACATCGCCGCGGTCGTGTTCGACGCCGAGCGCCGCGAGCTTTTCCGCACGTCGGGCGCCGATGCAGTTATCGGGGAATTGGGGGCGACGTATGAGTAAAGGCGTTCTGTATGGGGTGGGCCGCGCAATCGGCTGGCCGGAGACGAAGGTGGTCATGAAGGCGCGCCGCTCGCTTGCGGACACGAAGCGCTTTCTTTGCGAGGAGGGCGCCTTCGACGGTGCCGAGCTCGTAGAGGACTGTGGGCTTCCGGGCGAGCGCGTGTACCGCTCGCTTGACGATGTGCCCGATCGGGGCAGCTACTTCTCGACGATGGTGGTGCGCTAGATGAGGGTTTCCTGCATAGCGTTCACTGAGAGGGGGTATGCGTTGGCGGAGCGCACCGCACGCGCGCTTTCCGATTGCGCGCAGACAGGTGAAGATGACCCTGGCTGGGACGTTTCCGTTTCGCGCGGGTTCGGCGAGGGGAAGGTCGACCTGCGCGCATGGACGGCGCTCGCGTGGGAAGCGTCGGACGCGCTTCTGTTCGTGGGCGCGGCGGGCATCGCCGTGCGGGCTATCGCACCGTATGTCGCCTCGAAGGCAAACGATCCCGCGGTTGCGGCGATCGACGAGGCGGGGCGCTTTGCCGTCCCGCTTTTGTCGGGGCATTTGGGCGGTGCGAACGAGCTGGCGCAAACTGTGGCACGCGTGGCAGGGGTCATCCCCGTTATCACCACGGCGACTGACGTCCGCGGCGTGTGGGCGGTGGATACGTGGGCGCGCCGTGTGGGGCTCGCCGTTTCGAATCCCGAGGCCATCAAGCGAGTGTCAGCGCGGCTGCTTTCGGGCGGGCGCGTGGCGCTCTATTCCGACATGCCGATTTCGGGACAGCCGCCTGAGGGGGTTGACATTGCGTCAGACCGCGCTCGGGCCGATATCGTCGTGTCGCCGTTCGCTGGCGCGAACGCAGGTGCGTCCGTTTGCGCGGCGGAGACAACGGGCGAGGTCGTGCTCGCCGGTGAGACGGGGAAGCCGGCGGGCGTGCGGGCGCAGGCGCCTGCGTCCGAGCCGCTTCGCCTTGTCGTGCCCTGCATCGTTGCGGGCATAGGGTGCCGTCGCGGTGCGTGCGCCGAAGCGATCGAGGAGGCGTTTCTTCTCGCGTGCGGGCAGGCGGGTATCTCGCCTTCGGCCGTGCGCAAGGCGGCGACGATCGACGTGAAGGCGCACGAGGAGGGTCTGCTCGCCTTCTGCCGCGCGCGCAATATTCCGCTTGCGACGTATTCCGCAGATGAGTTGTCGCGGGTCGAAGGCAGCGTTTCGCCATCTGATTTCGTGCGCGCGACGGTGGGGGTCGACAACGTGTGCGAGCGCGCGGCGCTCGCGGACGGGGGCAAACTTATCTTCCCGAAGCTCGCTCACAGCGGCGTGACCGTCGCGTTTTCCAAGGTAACTATCGAACTTTCGTTTAAGGAGCGGTGATGGGAAAGCTCTTCGTGGTGGGGATCGGCCCGGGCGGCCCCGACGGCATGACGATTGCGGCCCGGCGCGCGCTCGAGGCGGCCGACATCGTTGTGGGGTACACGAAATACGTGGAGCTTGCGCTCGCCGCCGTGCCCGACGCGGCGCATCTCGCGACGCCGATGATGCACGAGGTCGAACGATGCCGCCTGGCGCTTTCGCGCGCGCAGAGCGGAGAAGCCGTGGCGCTCGTGTGCAGCGGTGACGCGGGCGTGTACGGCATGGCGAGCCCCGTGCTGGAGCTTGCGGAGGACTACCCCGATGTAGACGTGGAAGTTATCGCCGGGGCCACCGCGGCTCAGAGCGGGTCGGCGGTGCTCGGCGCCCCGCTTGCCCACGACTTCGCGGTCGTGTCGCTCTCCGACCTGCTCACGCCATGGGAGGTCATCGAGCGCAGGCTCGCCGCCGTGGCGAGCGCCGACTTCTGCATCTGTTTGTACAACCCGCGCAGCAGAAAGCGCGCCGACAGGCTCTCACGCGCGGCGAAGATTATGCTCGAATGGAAGGCCCCCGACACGCTCTGCGGCTGGGTACGCAACATCGGGCGCGAGGGGCAGCAGTCGGGCATGTGTAGGCTCTCTGAGCTGGGGGAAATCGACGCCGACATGTTCACCACCGTGTTCGTCGGCAACGCGAACACGAAGTTCGTAGGCGGCCGTATGGTCACGCCGCGCGGGTATCGGGAGATTCCATGCGAAAGGTAACGATCATCGGGGCGGGGCCCGGAAACCCCGACTTGCTCTCGCGCGCGGCGCTCGACGCTATCGACTTCGCCGACGTGGTCATCGGCGCTCATCGCGCGCTTGCCGGCATCGACGTGCCGCCCGACGTGGTGAGATGCGAGCTCGTGAAGACGGCGGACATCGTCGCCGCGCTCACCGATGCGGCGTCGTGGCGGCGCGCCGTGGTCGTGATGACGGGCGATGTGGGGCTGTTCAGCGGCGCGCGCCGCCTGGTGGAGGCGCTCTCCGGCGACGCGCAGGTGGACGTGCGCGTCGTTCCTGGCATAAGCTCAGCGTCTTATCTCGCCGCGCGCCTCGCGCGTCCATGGCAGGATTGGCGCTTCGCGAGCGCTCACGGCGTGGCGTGCGACATCGTGGTCGAGGCCGAGCGCGCAGGTGAGCTCTTTCTCGTCACGTCGGGCGGGGAAGACCCCTCGCGGCTTTCGGGCGAGCTTGTGCAGGCGGGCTTCGGGGATGCGCGCGTGACGGTGGCCGAGCGCCTGTCGTACCCCGACGAGCGCATCACCTGCGCGACCGCAAGTGAAATCGCAGGTCAGACGTTCGACGACTTGAACGTGATGCTTATCGATTTCGCAGGCGGCGCCGGGTCGCCTGTGGGCTCTAGCGCATCCCGTGCCGCGAGCTCCCGCTGGCCGTACGCTTCCTCGGGCATTCCCGACGAGCTCTTCATCCGCGGCGACGTTCCCATGACCAAGCAGGAGGTGCGCGCCGTCGCGCTCGCGAAACTGCGCCTTACCGCGACCGACACCGTGTGGGACGTAGGCGCCGGCACGGGGAGCGTGTCGATCGAGGCGGCGCTCGTCGCGCGAGCGGGGTCGGTATGGGCGGTTGAGCGCAACGCGGCCGGCGTGCGGCTCATCCGGGAGAACGCGGATGCATTCGGGTGCGGCAACGTGCATGCGGTCCCCGGCGTCGCCCCCGAAGCGCTCGCGAAACTGCCCGTCCCCGACGCCGTGTTCGTCGGCGGGAGCGCGGGCGAGCTTCCCTCCATCGTGGAGGCGGCGCTCGAGAAGAACTCGCAGGTTCGCCTGTGCGTGCCATGCGTCACCGTTGAGACGCTCACCGAGGCGTGCGCGCTCCTCTCGGGTTCGCGCTTTAAGGGGTTCGAGGCGTGCCAGGTGTCGGCCGCCCGCGCCGAGGCTGTAGGCTCGCACCATCTTATGAAGGCGCAAAACCCCGTGTTCCTCGTCAGCGCGCGTGGTGCAGGTGGGGAAGGCGGCGCCCGGTGAGCACGTCCATCCCGCGCTTCATGGTCGCTGCGCCCTCGAGTGGGAGCGGCAAGACGGTCGTAACGTGTGCGCTCCTGCGCGCGCTCGCGCGCCGCGGCCTTGCATGCGCGGCCTTCAAATGCGGCCCCGACTACATTGACCCGCTCTTTCATCGCCGCGTCGTGGGTGCGCGCTCGGGCAACTTAGACGGTTTCTTCACCGACGCCCCGACGCTGCGCGCCCTACTCGCACGCGGCGCCGCGGGCGCGGATGTCGCGGTGCTCGAGGGGGTCATGGGCTTCTACGACGGCATGGCGCCCGGCGTGGCCGACGCGAGCAGCTACCAGGTTGCGCGTGACACGGAAACGCCGGTCGTTTTAGTGGTGAACGGGCGCGGGGCGTCTTTATCGCTCGCCGCCGTAATCCGCGGCATCGCCGAGTTCCTGCCCTGTGCGAACGTGCGCGGCGTCGTGCTGAACAAGACGAGCGCCGCTGCCTGCGCCTACGCGGCGCCTGCGATCGAGAAGCACACGGGCGTCGCGGTTTTGGGTAATATCCCCGCCGACGAGGCGTTCTCGCTCGAAAGCCGGCATCTGGGGCTTGTGACCGCCGACGAAGTCAAGCAGCTCTCCGCGCGCATTGACAAGATGGCCGAGCTGGTGGAAAAGAGCGTCGACGTCGACCGCTTGCTCGAAATAGCGGCGACGGCACCCGATATCCGCGAGGAACCTTACCGGTTGGAGCCGATCGCGGGAGCGCGGCCCATCGTCGCCGTCGCGCGTGACGAGGCGTTCTCGTTCTACTACGAGGAGAACCTGCGCGCGCTCGAGGACCTGGGTTGCGAGCTGGCCTTTTTCAGCCCCCTGTGTGATAGCGAGTTGCCCCGGGGGACAAGCGCCCTCTATCTGGGAGGCGGCTACCCGGAGCTCCATGCGCGACAGCTCTCCGAGAACGCGCCGATGCGCGAGGCGGTGCGGCGCGCGGTGGAATCCGGCATGCCGACGGTCGCCGAATGCGGTGGGTTTCTGTACCTGCAGCGCGAAATCGCCGATAGCGAGGGGCGGCGCTGGCCTGTTGCGGGCGCCCTTGAGGGCGCAAGCGAGAACGGGGGAAGGCTGTCCCATTTCGGGTACGTGGAGCTCACTTCTCAACGCGACGGGCTCTACGGGCCGCGCGGCACACGCATCCGCGCGCACGAGTTCCACTACTGGCAGTCCACCTGCCCGGGCGGCGACTTCTGGGCGCAGAAGCCCCGGCGCGACAAGGGCTGGCCGTGCATGACGACCACCCCGTCCCTGGTTGCGGGCTTCCCGCATGTGTACTATCCTGCGAACCCCGACGTTGCGCGCGCGTTCGCGTCTGCCGCAGCGTCGTTCGTAGAGAGGAGACGGCATGGCTGAAGCAACCGAAACCGCGTTTGCCTGCATCCGCGAGGAAGTCGAGCGCGCGTTTTCGTCGGCGCCGGGCGCCGTGCTCGAAGCCGCGCTCTCCCGGATCGCGCCCGCAGACGGGTGTGCCCGCGCCGCCGCGTACGCCGCGTGGGACTCCATCGCGCACCCCTTGGGGGGATTGGGCGACTTTGAAGACGCCGTCGCGTGTATCGCCGCAGCTCAGGGGAGCGCCGAGGTGGCCGAGTTTCCCCGTGCGCTCGCGGTATTCTTCTCCGACAACGGGGTCGTTGCCGAAGGCGTGTCGCAAAGCGGGCAAGACGTGACGCGGGCCGTCGCGCGCAACATGTGCGAGGGGGCCACGAGCGCCTGCCGCATGGCGGCGTTCGCGGGTGCCGAGGTCGTGCCCGTCGACGTGGGTATGGTCCGGGGCATAGATGACGCGCGCATGGTGCGCGCGAACGTGCGGCGGGGGAGCGGCAACATCGCGCACGGCTCCGCTATGTCTCGCGATGGGGCCGTGCGCGCGATCGAGGTCGGAATCGCCGTCGCGTGCGGGCTCGCCCGCGCCGGCGTGCGCCTTCTCGCCGCGGGCGAGATGGGCATCGGCAACACGACCACCTCGGCGGCGGTGGCCGCAGTGCTCATCCGGGCGGACGCGCGGAGCCTCGTCGGGCGCGGCGCGGGGCTCTCGGACGCCTCGCTCGCGCGCAAGCGCGACGTGGTCGAGCGCGCTATCGACGCGAACTCGCCCGATCCCGCCGACCCGATCGACGTGCTCTCGAAGGTGGGCGGCTTCGACATCGCGGCGATGTGCGGCTTCTACCTGGGGGCCGCGGCCTCGAAGGCGCCGGCGCTCCTCGACGGGGTCATATCCTGCACGGCGGCCCTGTGCGCGGCGCGCCTGTGCCCCAACGCCTTGGGCTACCTCGTGGGCACCCACGCATCAAGTGAACCCGCAAGCCAGGAGCTCCTTCGCGAGCTCGGTATAAAGGCACCCCTCGTCGCAGGCATGCACTTGGGCGAGGGCGCGGGCGCCATGGCGTATCTGCCCCTTCTGGATTCGGCGCTGCGCGTGTACCGGGATGGGAAGACGTTCACGGCGACTGGCATGGCTGCTTACGAGCATTTCGAGGCTGGGAAATGACGGTGACACTCGTCATCGGCGCCGCCGCGAGCGGCAAGAGCGCCTATGCCGAGTCCCTGTGCCTCGGGCACGACGGCCCCCGCGTGTACCTGGCAACGATGGAGCCCTTCGGGGAAGAGGGCGCCCGCCGCATCGCGCGCCATCGGGCGCTGCGCGAGGGCAAGGGGTTTTCCACCCTCGAGCGCACGCGTGACGTGGGCGCCGCAGCGTCCGGGCTTCCGTGCGGCTGCACGCTTCTTTTGGAGGACGTGGGCAACCTGGTTGCGAACGAGCTCTTCGCGGAAGGTGGCTTGTCCCCACGTGACCCCGACGCTGCGGCGCGCGAGGTGCTCGGAGGCATCGAACGGCTCGCTCAGGCCGCTGCGTATACGGTGGTGGTCACCGTCGACGTGTTCGCCGATGGGATGCGCTACGATGAGGGGACCGAGGCATGGAGGCGCGCGCTCGCGCGCGTGAACGCGGGCGTGGCGGCGCTGGCCGACCGCGCAGTCGAAGTGGTATGCGGGATTCCCGTGTGGATGAAAGGCGAAGGACCTACAAGGTGAAGATAGCAGAGGCAATCGGCGCGGCGTTCGGAACGTTCTCGCGCATCCCCGTCCCGAAATCGGCCTGGACCGATTTCGGGTCAACCCATGCGCTTGCCGCGTTTCCCCTGGTGGGCCTTGCGGAAGGCTTCCTCATGACGGCGTGGGGGCACGTGGCGAACCTGCTCGGCGTGTCCGCGACCATCGTCGCGGCCGTGCTCGTGGCGTTGCCTGTGGCGGTGACGGGAGGCATCCACCTAGACGGGCTCTGCGACACCTCCGATGCGCTTGCAAGTTGGGCCCCGCGCGAGCGAAAGCTCGAGATCATGCACGACCCGCGGGCGGGCGCCTTCGGGGTCATCGGTGTTGTCGTGTACCTTATTCTGCAGTTTTCCCTGTTCACCGCGCTGCCGCTTACGGCGGGGGCGTTCCTCGCGCTTCTGTGCTCGCTCGTGTTCTCCCGCGCGCTTTCGGGGCTCGCCGTAGAATGCTGGCCTGCCGCGCGGGCGGACGGCATGGCCGTGGGGCTCTCGCCTGCGAAGAAGCGCGCGGCGATCGTCGTGCCGCTTTGCGCTTTCGCTGCGGCTTCGGCTGCAGGGATGGTCGCGTGCGCTCAGGCCGTCGGCGCCCTTATGGCGGTGGCGGGGCTTTTGGCGCTCGCGTGGTACCGCCATGTTGCCCTGTCCCGCTTCGGCGGGGTGACGGGTGATTTGGCCGGATGGTTTCTGCAATGGGCCGAGCTCGCGATGCTTGCCATGCTGGTGGCGGGGGGCATGCTCCTATGATTCTTGTGGTAGGTGGCGCGCATTCGGGGAAGAGGACCTTCGTGCGCGAAAGGCTCGGGTTCGCGGCGGACGATTTCGTCGACGCGGCGCAGCTTGCGGAGGGCGGCGTGCCCGCGGCTTTTGCCGGCCGTGTCGCGTACCGTGCTGAGGAACTCGTACGCGCGCTCGACGCTGACCGGGCGCTCGAGCGGCTGATCGGCTTTGACGCAGTGATTCTGCCCTTGGTCGGCTCGGGGGTCGTCCCCATGCGTGCGGAAGACGCCCAATGGCGCGAGCGCGCGGGGCGCCTGGGATGCGCGCTCGCTGCGCGCGCCGACGTCGTCGTGCGCATGACGTGCGGGATTCCCCAGGTCATCAAAGGAAACCTTGCCGATGCGCCTCGAGGGACGCAGGGCGCGGGCGCGCCTTTGGAAGTCGTCTTCGTGCGCCATGGTGCCACGGCGGGCACGGAAGACCATCGCTACAGCGGGGCGGGCACCGACGAGCCCCTGTCGAGTGCGGGCGAGCGCGCTTTGCGCGACCTCGCGTGCGATCGTGACGTGTTCCGTGTTATCACGAGCGGCATGGCCCGCACCGACCAGACGGCTCGCATCCTCTTCCCGAACGCGGAGCTTATGGCGTGCCCCGGTCTGCGCGAGATGGATTTCGGTGACTTCGAGGGGCGAAGCGCCGCCGAGCTTAAAGAGGATGTGCGCTACCACGCCTGGGTAGACTCCTGGTGCGAGACGCGCTGCCCGCATGGCGAGGGCAAGAGCGATTTCACCCGCCGCGTCGTCGCGGCGTTTCGGGAGGCGTGCGAATCGGAGCGCGCCCAGGGGAGTGGGCGCGCCGTCTTCGTCGTTCACGCGGGTACCGTGAAAGCGCTACTCTCCGAGCTAGCTGTCCCGAAAATGGGATATTTCGACGTGCATACCGAGCCGGGCGGCGCATGGGCCGCCACCTGGGATGGGCGCTGCCTTCGCGACGTTCGCCCCGCTTCGGGGGGCGATGCCCGGTGATGACGATTCTTGCCGTCGCCGCCGGGTTCGCGGCCGACCTTGCCTTCGGCGACCCGCGCTGGCTTCCCCATCCCGTCGTCGCCATGGGGCGCGCGATCACGTGGGCCGAAGGCCGCCTTCGAGGCGCATTCCCGCAAACGTCCGCGGGCACGCGTGCCGCAGGGCTTGTGCTCGCCGTGGCGCTTCCGCTTGCGTGTGGGCTTTTGACCTGGGGTATCCTACACCTTTGCGGCATGGTTCACTCCGGCTTGCGCTTCGTGGCCGAGGCATGGGCGAGCTATCAGGTTCTCGCGACATGCGAGCTGCGCCGCCAGAGCCTGGCCGTGGCCCACGCGTTCTCGAAGGGCGGCCTTGTCGCGGCGCGCGAAGCCGTCGGGCTCATCGTGGGACGCGACACGTCTGTTCTCGACGAGCAGGGCGTCGCGCGCGCCGCCGTGGAAACGGTGGCGGAGAACGCGAGCGACGGCGTCATCGCGCCACTTTTCTACCTTATGATCGGGGGTGCGCCCTTGGGCATGGCGTACAAGGCGGTGAACACGCTCGACAGCATGGTGGGCTACAAAAACGAGCGCTACATCGACTTCGGTCGCGCCTCGGCGCGCCTCGACGATGCGGTGAACTGGATTCCCTCGCGCTTATCGGCCCTGTTCATGATCGCCGTGTGCCCGATCGTCGGGCTCGACGCGCGCGGGGCGGCGCGCATCTGGCGCCGCGACAGGCGTCGCCATGCGAGCCCCAACTCGGCGCAGACCGAGTCAGCGTGTGCGGGCGCGCTCGGGCTGCGCCTGGCAGGACCCGCGGTGTATTTCGGCAAGCTCGTTGAGAAACCGACGATAGGCGACGCGTCCCGCGAAATCGAGTGGGGCGACATCGCCCGGGCGACAAGGCTCATGCTCGCCGCGTCCGTATGCGCGCTCGTCGTCTTCGGCGCCGCGCGCGCGGCGGTCGTGCTCGCCTTGGGGGCGATGGCATGAGGGAAGACCACGCCGCGCTCCGGGCTGCCGGGGGAATCCTGCGCGCCCGTACGCATGGGGGCAGCGCGCAATCGCTCGGCATCGGTTGCGAAGGGGGCGCCTCCGATCTCATCGACTTCTCGGTGAACGTGAATCCGGCAGGCCCCTCGCCGCGCGCCGTCGCCGCAGCTTGCAAGTCGCTTTCTCGAATCGACGCCTACCCCGATAGGGAAAGCCTCGCCCTCGTTCGCGCCCTAGCGCGCGCCCAGGGCATTCCCGAAGATACTATCGTCTGCGGCGCGGGCGCGTCCGACATCATCTGGCGGCTCGCTGCGGCGGTGCGCCCGAAACGCATCGTCGTGTGCGCGCCGACGTTCTCTGAATATGCGGAGGCGGCATCTTACTACGGCGCATGCGTGCAGGAGTTCCCGCTCTCCGAAGCGGACGACTTCGACGTGCCTGCCTCCTTCGCCCGCGCGATCGAGGGGCCGGGAGACGTGGCGTACCTCTGCAATCCGAACAACCCGACGGGGCGCCTCGTCGACCCCCGCGTGATCGATGCCGCGGCTTGCCGCTGCGAGCAGGTGGGCGCGCTGCTCGTCGTGGACGAGTGCTTCCTCGGATTTGCGCCCGACGCCCGCGAAAGGAGCGTGGCCGCACGCGCCGCGTGTTCGCGCCATGTGGCCGTGCTCTCCGCGTTCACCAAGCTCTACGGAATGGCGGGGTTGCGGTTAGGATATCTGATCAGCGGAAACGCCCAACTCCTCGAGGGGATTCGCCGGGCGGGGCAGGCGTGGCCCGTCTCCTCGGTCGCCGAGGCCGCGGGTATCGCCGCCCTGGAAGACGTCGAATACGTCTCGCGCACGCGCGATGTATTGGCGGGCGAGCGAGCGTGGCTTTCCCACGAGCTCTCCTCGCTCGGGCTTTCCGTCGTGCCGTCGGATGCGAACTTCCTTTTAGTCCGCACACCGGCGAAAGACATCCCCGAGCGCCTGTATAAACAGGGGGTTTTGGTCCGCACGTGCGACTCGTTTTCGGTACTGTCCCGTTTCTGGTGCCGCGTCGCGGTGCGCACGCGCAAGGAGAATGCCCGGCTTGCGATGGCGTTCAGCCGCGCGCTTCGGGCGGAAGGCGCATCGGGCGAAGGCGAACCCGACGAACGGGGCTGCGCTTCTTGCAGCGGCGCTATGGCGGGCGCGTATGGCCGAGGCTCGACGAAGGAGGTCGATACCCGTGGGTAGGGCGAAGCCCATCATGATCCAGGGCACCATGTCGAACGCGGGGAAGAGCCTGCTTGCGGCGGGGCTGTGCCGTGTGCTTTCGCAGGACGGCCTGCGCGTGGCTCCCTTCAAGAGCCAGAACATGGCGCTCAACAGCGGTGTCACGGCCGACGGGCTCGAGATGGGGCGCGCCCAGATCATGCAGGCCGAGGCGTGCAGCATCGCGCCCGACGTGCGCATGAACCCCATCCTGCTCAAGCCCGAAAGCGGCCACCGAAGCCAGCTCATCGTGGCCGGCAAGGAGCAGGGAGCCTTCGCTGCGAGGGACTACTTCGCGCGAAAGAAGGCGCTCATGCCGCAGATTTTGGAGGCGTTCGATTCGCTCGCGGAGGAAAATGACGTCATCGTTATCGAGGGCGCCGGCAGCCCCGCCGAAATCAACCTTGCCGAAAACGACATCGTCAACATGGGGCTCGCGCGCGCCGTGTCCTCCCCCGTGCTGCTCGCGGGCGACATCGACCCAGGCGGGGTGTTTGCCCAGCTTTACGGCACGGTCGCGCTCCTTGCGCCCGAGGACCGCGCGCTTTTGCGGGGGCTTGTAGTAAATAAGTTCCGCGGCGATGTAGAAATCCTGCGCCCGGGTTTTGCCCCGCTTGAGAAGATGTGCGGGGCCCCCGTCGTGGGGGTCGTGCCGTATCTTACGCTCGACCTGGACGACGAGGACTCGCTCGCGCCGCGCCTATCTGCCCGCGAGGCGCGCGGCGTCATCGACGTCGCCGTCGTGCGCCTTCCGCATCTGTCGAACTTCACCGACTTCGACCCGCTTTCGCGCGTGCCCGGCGTGGGCGTGCGCTACGTTTCCTCGTCGACCGATCTGGGCCGACCCGACCTGGTGGTGCTCCCCGGCTCGAAGACCACGCTCGACGACGCGCGCTGGCTTGCGGCTAGCGGCATCGGAGCCTGTGTACGCGCGCTTTCGGGCGCGGGCACGCCGGTGCTCGGCATATGCGGAGGCTACCAGCTTTTGGGAGACGAGCTTTCCGATCCGCACGGCAGGGAAGGCGCTGGCACCGCGCGCGGGCTCGGGCTCATCCCTGCAAGTACGGTGTTCAAGGAGGAAAAGCGCCTCGCCCAGTCGGAGCTGCGAATCACGGGCGCCCAAGGCGCGTTTTCGGTGTGGAACGGCATGACGGCGCGCGGGTACGAGATTCACGACGGCGAAACGACCGTCTCCTGCGCCCCTGCGGGCACGATTGGAGGCAAACCAGAAGGCGCGGCCTGCGGAAACGTGTTCGGAACCTATCTCCACGGCCTGTTCGACGAACCGGGGGTGGCGCTCGCCCTCGCGCGCTCGCTCGCGCGCATGCGCGGCCTGCCCGATAGCGTCGTGGGTGCTGCGGGCGCGGCGTCCGCGGCCGATCACCGTGTGCGCGAGTTCGACCGCCTGGCCGATGTCGTGCGCGGGGCGCTCGACATGGAGTATGTCTACCGCATTATCGAGGAGGGCGTATGATCCACGTGTATCATGGCGACGGCAAAGGCAAGACCACGGCGGCGATGGGCCTCGCCCTTCGCATGCTCGCCGCAGGCCGCCGCGTCGTCGTCGTGCAGTTTCTGAAAGACGGCGAAAGTGGGGAGGCGCGCCTGCTCGCCGAGCGTTTCGGCGTGCCCGTTTTCGCGGGGAAGGCGTCGGACAAGTTTACCTGGTCGATGACGTCGGAAGAACTTGCCGCGACGCGCGAGCTGCACGATGGGAACCTCGCTTCCGCGCTCTCCGAGCTCGAGGGCGCGCAGGAGGGGCTGCTCGTGCTCGACGAGGCGCTCGATGCGCTTTCGAAGGGGCTTGTCGACGAGGCGCTCGTGGACCGCGCGCTCGATATGTCCGCGCGCGGCGTCGAAGTAGCGCTCACCGGGCGCGCGCCTTCCCGCAAGATCGTGGAGAAGGCCGACTACATAACCGAGATGCGGTGCGAGAAACACCCCTACGCTCAGGGGATATGTGCAAGGGAAGGAGTGGAGTACTAGATGGATTCCAAGGAGATGGCGCCCGGCGACATCGAGCGGCGCAGCTTCGAGATCATCACCGAAGAGCTCGGCGGCCGCACGTTCCCGCCGCTCGAAGAGCCCGTCGTGAAGCGCGTCATCCACACCACTGCCGACTTCTCGTACGCCGATTCCCTCGTGTTCACCCATGATGCCGCGCACTGTGCGCTCGACGCACTGCGCGCAGGGGCCACGGTGCTCACCGACACGAACATGGCGCTCGCAGGCATAAGCAAGCCCGCGCTCGCGAAGATCGGCTGCAAGGCCGTGTGCTACATGGCCGACCCTGATGTCGCCGCGGCTGCGCGCGCCGCGGGCACGACTCGCGCCGTTGCGAGCATGGACAAAGCTTGCGGCATCGAGGGTCCGCTTATCGTGGCCGTCGGCAACGCTCCCACAGCTCTTCTGCGCCTCGCCGAGCTCATGGACGCGGGGAAGATCGCGCCTGCGCTCGTCGTTGGGGTGCCGGTCGGGTTTGTGAACGTGGTCGAGGCGAAAGAGGAGCTACTCGCGCGACGCGTGCCGGCCATCGTCGCGAGGGGTCGCAAGGGCGGTTCGACCGTGGCGGCCGCCATTATGAACGCGCTGCTCTACCAGATCACGCGCCCAGGCGGCCCGAAGTGACGGCGCCCGCATCCGCGCCGGCGCTGCGCATCTTCGCCGGCACCACCGAGGGCCGCCTCCTGTGCGAATGGGCGAGCGGGGCGGGCATCCCCGCCCGTGCCTACGCGGCAACCGAGTACGGAGGTGAGCTTTTGGGCGAGCTTCCGGGCATCGAGGTGCATGCGGGCAGGCTCGACGAGGCCGACATGGAGCGCGAGCTTTCCGGCGCGCGCATCGTCGTCGACGCTACGCATCCCTTTGCTACGCTCGCAAGCGGCAACATCCGGGCCGCTTCGCTCGCCGTGGGTGCACGATGCCTGCGCCTTGCGCGCCCGGTCGAGGCGCTGCCCAAGGGCGTCGTTTCGGTCGCGTCGATCGCCTGCGCGGCGCGCTTTCTCTCCGAGAACCCGGGTCGCGCGCTTCTCACGACGGGGAGCAAGGAGCTTGCTCCCTACACGCGCGTCGCCGATTTCGCGGAGCGCTTCTTCGTGCGTGTGCTCCCGCTGCCCGGTGCTATAACGAAGTGCATCGACGCGGGGTTTTCGCCATCGCACGTCATCGGCATGCAGGGGCCCTTCACCCGCGAGCTCAACGAGGCGATGCTTCGGCAGGTGGGAGCCCAGTGGCTTGTGACCAAGGACTCGGGAACCGTAGGCGGCACGGCCGAGAAGATCGCTTCCGCGCGCGACGTGGGAGCGCGCTGTATCGTGGTCGCCCGTCCCGCCGAGGGAGACGGGGCCCTTTCGCTTCGGGAAGTGGAAGACGCGCTCTTACGGGAGTTCGCGCGCTAGGCGCTCGCCGCGCCTGCGTGCCCTCCCGCCCGCGAGGAGGAGCGCCCCGAGTAAGCTCGACCCGTACAAGCCCGTCATCCGCCAAAAGCTCGAGGACGACGCGCGGAACTGGCGCAAGCAGCCCTTCAATAAGTTGCGGTGAAATAGTGTTTGTTTTTGCTGCTAGATAGCACATTCAGTCCCTAATTCACCGCAACTTGTTGATGGTTGCTTACTGGTAGCGTAGGCACTCCACCGGGTCGAGCTTTGCCGCGCGGCGAGCGGGGTAGAAGCCAAAGATTACGCCGATGCCGACGGAGACGGCGAAGGCCAGCAGCACCGTGGCGATTGAAAAGCTCGGTGTGATTTGCCCGCTGGCTCCGAGCTCGCCAAGAATCCCGGATCCGGAGGCAAACATCGCGAGGCCCCAGGCTAGCAGATAGCCTATCAGGACACCCAACAGTCCGCCGGTGACGCACAGCGCCGAAGACTCGGCCAAAAACTGCGCGGTGATATCGCGACGACTGGCGCCCAGAGCACGGCGAATACCGATCTCGCGGATGCGCTCAGTCACGTTGGTGAGCATCATATTCATAATGCCGATACCGCCGACAAGCAGCGAGATGCTGGCGACAGCGCCCGTGATGAGCGAGAATGCGCCCATAAAGGAGTTGAGTGCATCGATGGCGCTTTTCATGGATGTCGCCGATACACTGTCGTACTCATCCTCCTCCTCGATGTCCTTCATCGCGCGCACCTTGGACTCGATGGTCTTACAAAGCTCATCCATGTCCGTGCCCTCGGCGGCAAGTGCCGTCACGCTGGGGAATGAAGGATTCTCGTCGCCAAACAGTCCGGAGATAGTTTCGCGTGGCATATACAGCGTGAGCGAGCCCATGGAGTCGCTGCCGCCATCAATCACGCCTACAATCTGCACCTCGCCGTTGGACACCTTGATGGTTTTCCCCAGCGCATCCTGTTCGTTGCCGTAAAGCTGATCGGCGCCGTTGCGGCTGATGAGCGCCACGCGCGAGCCTGATTGGGACTCGGCCTGGGAATAGGTGCGCCCCGCAACGAGCTTGCTGGCCCCCACGGCGTCGAGCATGTCGCTATCGACACCCTGTGCCATGACGGTATAGCTTTTATCGCCGGTCTTATACTCGGTATACGCGCTGTCGACAATGCCGATCTGCTCTATCTGCGGCACCAGTTTTTGAAGCTTCTCGATGTCCGACTCGGTGAGTTCTTGCGACGAATAGATTTGCACCATGCGTGCCGCATTGAGGCCCAGACTGTTGACCAGGCTGTTTTGGATACCGCCGATGAGCGAAGTCATGGCGATAACCGAGGCGATGCCGATGACAATGCCCAGGATGGTGAGCAGGCTGCGCCCCTTGTTGGCTTCGAGCGAGTGAAGGGCTTCCTGGATGAGATCGCGGGCGCTCATGCCACCACTCCTTTCGGCGGGTTGGTGGAGGCGGAAATCATGGGCAGGCTATCTACGGCGCTGCGCAGGGTCCGCGGTGCATGTGGAATATACGCGCCGTCGTGAATGCGACCGTCGCGGATGGTCATGGCACGGTCGGCCTCGGCGGCGATGCTGGGGTCGTGTGTGATAAGCACGATGGTTTTGCCGCGCTTCTGGAGCTTATGGAAGGTCTCCATCACAAGCGCTCCAGTGGCGGAGTCCAGGTTTCCCGTCGGCTCGTCGGCCAGAATGATGGGCGGGTCATTGACGAGGGCGCGCGCGATTGCGACGCGCTGCATCTGGCCGCCCGAGAGCTCGGATATGCGGTGGTCCCAGTGGTCGACGGGCAGCGTGACAGCCTGCAGCGCGTGCACGGCGCGCATTTCGCGCTGGCTACGGGGCACATTGGTGTAGGCCAGCGGCAGCATGACGTTTTCGATAACCGACAGGCGCGGCAGCAGGTTGAAACTCTGAAAGACAAAGCCAATACTCAGGGCGCGAACTTCGGTGAGCTCGTCATCGTCAAGCTCGGCCACGTTGAGCCCTTGCAGGTAATAGTCGCCCGCCGTCGGTTTGTCCAGACAGCCTAGGATGTTCATGAGCGTTGACTTGCCCGAGCCCGAAGGGCCGGTAATGGCGACGAACTCGCCGGGATCTACCGCCAGGCTCACGTTGTGCAGGATGTGGGCGCACCCCGCCTCGCTCTCAAAGATGCGGTGCACGTTGCGGATGTCGATAACGGGACGCATTACATGTCCTCATCGGCAGGCATACTGCCCGAATCCGCGCTGTAGCCGCCGTCAGCCGTTGCGTCCGCTCCGGTGTCCATGACGAGCGTGTCGCCATCGCGCAGCTTGGTAACCGGCACGTTGGGGTTGATCTCGTTGCCCTGGTCGTCGCGCTTGACCTGTGTCTTGCCGACTACGGCTTCGTTGTCGTTTTGCGTCACGACGGCCACCTTCACGCGATGGGTTTGCTTGCCCTCGTCATCGGTTGCCACGTTGACGTAATAGTGTTCGCCGTCTTCGGTCATGAGCGCCATCGTCGGCACCATCACCACGTCGTCGAGCTGCTCGGTCACCACCGATACCTCGGCCGTCATGCCCGGCTTCAGGCGCGCGTCGGGCGCCTCGATGAGGATGTCGACGTTAAAGGTTACGCTGCCGCCGCCACCGTTGGCGGCATCGGAGTTTGCCACCGACGCGATAGCCGTGACGGTGCCCTGGCTCACGATATCGGGAAACGCGGGATACGTGACGTTGGCGCTCTGTCCAACGGCGATCTTGGCGATGTCCTTTTCGCCCACCTGCACGGTCACCTTCATCTTAGATAGGTCGGCGATCTGCATGCACTGCTTGCCGCCGCTCGTATCGCTTTCGCCCATGATCATGCCGCCTGTTACCGTGGCGCCCACCTTGGCGTTGAGCTCCACGATGCTACCCGAGCTCGGGGCCGTGACCGTGCGACTGGCGGCCTTGGCGTTCGCCTGGTCTAGGTTTGCCTGGGCCGATGCGAGGCTGCGCTGCGCGGCCGATACGGCGTTCGTGTCCGCCGATGCGGCGGAGACGCCAGCCGCTGCGGAAGCTCCATCGGCGTCCGTCGTCGGGGTGGCCTGCGCGGCGGTTGCGGCTTTCTGCGCGTTGGCGAGGTCTTCTTGAGCGGCAGCAACTGCACGCTGCGCCTCGGCAACGTTGCGATCGAGCTCGTCGTTTTTAATGGTCATAAGCACGTCGCCCTCGTTGACGGATTGGCCTGCCTGCACGTTGATAGAATCGACCGTGCCGTCGACAGAAGGGGAGACCACTGAGGACGAAATGGGTTTGAGCTGGCCTTTCGCCTCGACCGTTGTGGTAAACGTGCCCTCGGTCACCATGTCGGTCACAGGACCGCTAGCGCCCTGTGGCTGCACATTGATAACAAGGGTTGCAACAATGGCAATGAGCGCGACGGCACCCACGACGCCGGCGGCAATACCGCGACGAATCAGCTTTTTGCGTCGGCGTTCGGCGCGCTTTACCTTGAGCTTGGCATATGCCTCTTCATCGGAAATCTCGGCCGTATCGTTCGCGCGTCCGCTCTGCTTGTCGGCATGTACGTTTGTAATCAGAGGAAACGTTTCGGTGGCACCTTCGGGCGTGCGCTCGGTATCATCTGGGCCCGGGGTGATCGTGGGGACATTCGGCATAGCGTCTCCTTTATAGAAAGAACCTCGATAATTATATGCGCCCACCGGTTGGGGCGGGCGCATAGGACGGTTTCTTTCGGAACTGTTAGATTGGTCGCAGCGGTTCCACGTTGTAGGAATGCGCGCGTTGCACTACGAGTGGACAACCACGCACAGGCCGACTTTGATGCAGTCGTGAAGTGCCTTGGCGTCTGCCAGGCGCAGGTTGATGCAACCATGGCTACCGCACCACTTGTACGATTCGGCGTTATCGAAACTCGAATCGTTTTGCCAGGTGGCGTCGTGGAATCCGACCATATTGCCCTCGAACGGCATCCAGTAGCTTACCGGGCTCTCGTATTTGGGCTTGCCGGTCTCGGGGTCCTTGGCACCGATGAGTTTGCTGGCGCCATCGTTGCTGTTGATCTGCCATACGCCCTCGGGGGTGGCGTCTTCGCCCGGTTTGCCAGAAATAAAGTTGGCCTCCCACACGATGTTGCCGCTCTCGTCGTAGTAGCGCGCATGCTGCTCGGACAGGTCGACGTCGATATAGGCCTTCCAGTCGGGCTCGCCCTTGGCGGTAAATGTGTCGGCCTTCTGGGAGTACTTGATCTCGATTTCGCCGGTCTGCTTGTTGTTGATGGCGTCCTCGACCTGCTTGGCGAGCGAGCTGCTGTCGATGGACCAACCAAAGTCGCCGCCTTCGACGGCGCACTGCTTGCCATCGGCGCGCGTCCACCAGCGAGTGGAGCCCACGGTATTAAAGCCGTTGGCGAGCTCGGCTGCCCAGCTACTGATCTGCGAAGTATCGAGCGTGGGGTTGGCCGGATCGGCAAAGCTGATCCACTGCAATACGGAGCTGCCATCAACTTTGCCGGCATCCTCGCCGTTGAGCTTGAGGGTCACGTTGACGCCCAGGAAGTTGTTGGCGGCATCGCATGCGGCCTGAATCTGATCATCGGTCAGCGTTCCATTGAGTGGCTCATAGGCATCGTTGCCGAGCTTGGAAAGATCTACGGTCTCGGCCAGCGAGGCGAGCTCGAGCTCGGCATATTTAATGACATGCTCGCGGTTGAGTTTTTCGTTGGAGCGCGCCTTCTCGACGGTAAACTTGCCGGCCTGCTCGTCATAGGAGCTATTTGCCTCGAACGTGCCCGAACGGCCCTCGTTAAACTCGTCGATGGCGGCACCCAGATCCTTCTCAAACTGCTTTTGGTCAAAGGTGTCGGAGAGCATGGACAGGTCGACGTCTTGATCAAGATCGACTTCGTTGGAGGTAGCGGTTGTTTTGGTCTTGCCGCTTAAGGATTCCACAAGGCGGACCGGCCATACAAAGGCTTCGTTGTGGCTGATAATCTCTTTTGCGGCAGCTTCGCCGTCGACAATGGGCTCATCGGACTCGGGCTGATAGGTCCAGCTAAAGTCATCGCCTGTCACGGTGAGCTTATAGTGCTTCCATGCCGAGTTGACCTTGGTGGCGGCAGACGAAGCGTTGGAGAACGAGACGTCGACGCCGGCGATGGTGGTGTTGGGGTAGGCTACCTGCGAAAATGCTACGACGCCTACGATATAGACAATGACGATTAGACCCAGGACGACAAAGAGCGTCGTCTTTTTGCCCGACTTATTGTTGCCGGCGGACTTGCGCGCGGGGCCGCGATCGCCTCGAGCGTGCGTGGGGGGGTGCTTGGGCGCATTACCGTTTGCCTGGTGCTGCTGACGTTGTTGACGCTGCTGTCGCTGTTGGTTCGGGCGTTGGGAAGCGTTTGCCGCACCACGCTGCTGACCGTGGCTCGGCGCGATAGGACGCGGCGACTGAACGCCGCCGGTGTGCCTGCTCGGCTGCTGCGGATCGGGAATCAGTTGAGTTCGATCGTTTTGCGACATCGTATGCATATCCTTCGATTTTCGCCTTGCGGTTCATCGTGTTTTTACTGGGCTTGCATTATAGCGATTGCCCTACTGTTTGTGGTAAGGAAACGGTGGCATTCAAAAGAGGTGGGACATTTGTCCCACCTTTGAGTCATTCTTTGCCGTTATCCGCACACACCGCATTTTGCACAGGCCGAAAGTGCGGCCGGAGCCTGCGCGATGCCGCCCTTTGCCGTCTCGCGCAGCGTGGCCGGCAACGCGTGGCCCACCGAGAGCATGACGTGTGCCATTTGGTCAAACGGCACCAGACTCTTAATGCCGGCGAGGGCGAGTTGTGCCGAGCTAAAGGCCGCTGCCACGCCGATGGCGTTGCGGTTTTGGCAGGGCACCTCCACGAGGCCGCCTACGGGGTCACAAACGAGGCCCAGCAGGTTACTCAGTGCGATGGAGCTGGCATCGAGCGCCTGCTCGGGCGTGCCGCCGAGCATCTGCACCAGCGCGGCGGCTGCCATGGCGGCGGCGCTTCCGACCTCGGCCTGACAGCCGCCCTCGGCGCCGGCAACGCAGGCGCTTGTGGTGAGGTTGAGGCCGATTGCGGCGGCGCAGTAGAGGGCATCCATGACCTGCTCGTCGTCGAGCTGCAGGCGATCGGCGAGTGCCAGCACGCAGCCGGGCACAACACCCGCGGAGCCTGCCGTGGGGGCGGCGACGATCACGCCCATGGTGGCGGAGCGTTCGAGCACGGCCATCGCGCGGGCCACGGCGTCGGTCTGGACGGCGCCCATCAGGCTTATGCTCAGATCGTTTCGGCTGGTGGCATCGACAAGCTTTGCCTCGCCGCCGATGAGGCCGCCGAGCGAGCGCTGTGGATTGGAAATGGGGGCTGTGGTCTCTTCGCGCATGACGTCGAGTACGCGGCGCATGGCGGCGACGGCGTGGGCCTCGCCGGTCAGACGCGCCTCACGAACGGCCATGACGGCGCCGATGCTGAGCCCCATTTCCTCGCACGCATCGAGCAGCTGCTCGCCGTCGTCGAAGATTTCCTTGGCCGAGACGCCGGGAGAGAGCGACGAGGCAGAACCGGGGAGCTCGATAAAGGTCGCGTAATCGACATTGTCGAGCTTGCGCAGCATGGGGACGACGGTGTCGTCGGGCGCGCCGTCGGTCTCAAAGACGGAGTAGGCCTGGCCGCCCACTTCGGTGCGGTAGGTGCGGCAGAAAGCGATGTTTACGTGGGCGTAGGCGAGCAGGTTGGTGAGCGCGGCGAGCACGCCGGGGACGTCCTTGTGCGCCACGAAGAGCGTGGAATACATGCCTGAGATGTCGACGCCGACGCCGTTAATGCGGCTGATGCGCATCTTGCCGCCGCCCAGGCTCTCGCCGCGGACCTGTGCCGTGGCGCCCGTGTCGTCGACCATTTCGATGTCGACGGTGTTGGGGTGGATGGAGGCGTCGTCGCCCTTGATGTCAAAGTGATATTCGAGGCCCTGCTCGCGTGCGAGGTCGAAGGCCTGCTTGATGTTCTCGTCATCGGTGTCGAGGCCCAGGATGCCCGCGACGAGCGCACGGTCGGTGCCGTGGCCGCGGTAGGTGTGGGCGAAGGAGTTCCACAGGCCAAAGGTGACTTTGGTGATGCGGCCTTCCAGCAGGCTGGCGGCAACTTGGGCGCACCGCAGGGCGCCGGCGGTGTGCGATGAGCTGGGGCCGACCATGACGGGGCCCAAGATCTCGAATGCCGAGGTCGTAGCTAGTGTTTGTGGCTTGCCTGCCATGGGTGCTCCTGTTCTATCCCGTCGTTCCGAGGGGCGGGGCATACTTGTCCCGTCGTTCCGAGGGCTTTGGTATTTGGTCGCCTGCTCTACAGTCCTGGCTCGCACGGAGGCCACATTAAGTGGCCTCCGGCTCGTGCGGAACTCGCGACCGACCAAATACCAAAGCCCTCGGAACTTAGGATACATGGCTGGAGTCGCTCTGCTGCAAAATTTATCGGCCTGTGATTTATTCCATGTCCCAGGTAGGCTCATCTTCACAACCTTTAAATAAAAAAGAAGTACCGGTTGGGGCCGGTACTACTTTTGGTGCGTTGTTATTTGGCTGTAGCTTTTCGAGTTAGCTTACAGGCCGCAGGCTGCTTTGAGTTCTTCGACTCGGTCGGTTTTTTCCCAGGTGAAGTCGGCGTCTTCTCGGCCGAAGTGACCGTAGGCTGCCGTCTTTTCGTAGATGGGGCGGCGCAGGTCCAGGTCGCGGATGATTGCGCCCGGGCGCAGGTCGAAGGTCTTCTCTACGGCCTCGACGATCTTGTCCTCGGCAACATGTGCGGTACCGAAGGTGTCGACCATGATTGAGAGGGGCTTGGAAACGCCGATGGCGTAGGCAAGCTCGACTTCGCAGCGGTCGGCCAGGCCGGCGGCGACCACGTTCTTGGCGACCCAGCGCGCGGCATACGCGGCGGAGCGGTCGACCTTGGTGCAATCCTTGCCACTAAAGGCACCGCCGCCGTGACGGCCGTAGCCGCCGTAGGTGTCGACGATGATCTTGCGGCCGGTGAGGCCCGTGTCGCCCATGGGGCCGCCCACGACAAAGCGACCGGTGGGGTTCACGTAGATGTCCGCGTTGTTCCACGGCATGTTTTCGGCGGCCATGACCGGGGTGATGACGTGCTCGATGAGGTCGGCCTTGATCTTGCCCATGTCCTCGATCTCGGCGGCGTGCTGCGTGGAGATGACGATGGTCGTGACCTCGACGGGCTTGCCTTCCTCGTAGCGCACGGTGACCTGAGTCTTGCCGTCGGGACGCAGGTAGGCGAGGGTACCGTCGTGACGCACGGCGGCCAGGCGCTCGGCCAGGCGGCTTGCCAGGTAGTGGGGCATGGGCATGAGGGTCTTGGTCTCGTTGGAGGCATAACCGAACATCATGCCCTGGTCGCCGGCACCGATCAGGTCGATCGGGTCGGTGGTAGCGCCGGTCTGGGTCTCGAAGGACTCGTCAACGCCCTGGGCGATATCAGGCGACTGCTCGTGGATGAGGCTCATGACGCCGCAGGTGTCGCAGTCAAAACCGAACTTGGCACGGTTGTAGCCAATGCGGCGGATGACGCCGCGGGCGATTTCCTGTACGTCGACGTAGGCCTGGGTGCGAATCTCGCCGGCGACAATGACGGTGCCGGTGGTCACGAGGGTCTCGCAGGCGCAGCGGACGTTCTCCACGTTGGCAGGCACGCCGTTGGGGGCGATGTAGCCCTGCTCCTGCAGCTCTATTTCTTTGGCGAGGATTGCATCGAGGACGGCGTCGCTGATCTGGTCAGCGATCTTATCGGGATGACCTTCGGTCACCGACTCCGACGTAAAAACAAAGGACCCGTGTTGGGGCGGGATGGAACGAAGTTCTTCTGACATGATTGTCCTTTCAAAAAACGTGTCCCGGCGACCGTTACCATTCCGCCAGGCTCTCTATGCAAGGGCACATCATAGCGCGTAAATCAAACATTCACACCCTTTCCGCACCTACTCATTGGGGACAGACTTAAATGATCAGCCTTACCTAAGTGCCGACAGGTTGCCCAAAGACTGATCATTTAAGTCTGTCCCCAATGAGTAGGTAGGTGACCTTTGTGCGGAGGCTGCTTTGATGCTTTATACTGGTGCGGTTAGACATCCATCCTGCAATCGAGGAGATTTCCATGGCATCAGACGTTCGCGTCCGCTTTGCACCCTCACCGACGGGCAAGCTGCACATCGGCGGCGCCCGCACCGCTATCTATAACTGGGCTTTCGCCCGTGCAAACGGCGGTACGTTCATCCTGCGCATCGACGACACCGACCCCACCCGCTCCACCGACGAGAACACGCAGATCATTCTGCGCGCCATGCGTTGGCTGGGCCTGGACTGGGACGAGGGTCCCGAGGTGGGCGGCGACTATGGCCCCTACGCCCAGACCAAGCGCCTGGACCTGTACAAGCAGGCCGCCCAGAAGCTTTGGGACGAGGGCAAGGCCTATCCTTGCTTCTGCACTAAGGACCAGCTCGACGCCGACCGCAAGGCCGCGCAGGAGCGCAAGGACCCCTTCCAGGGCTATCAGCGCCGTTGCCGCGATCTTGATCCCGAGGAGGCCCGCCGCCGCATCGAGGCCGGCGAGTCCTACGTCCTGCGTATCAAGGTGCCCGAGGACCGCGGCGACGTCGTCATCCACGACGCCGTCCACGGCGAGGTGACCTTCGACGCCAAGGAGCTCGACGACTTTGTCATCTTCCGCTCCGATGGCACGCCCACGTACAACTTCGCGACCGTCGTCGACGACGCCATGATGAAGATTACCCATGTCATCCGCGGCGACGACCACCTGTCCAACACCCCGCGTCAGGTCATGGTCTACGAGGCCCTCGGCGCGCCCGTGCCTACGTTCGCCCACATCTCCATGATCTTGGGTGCCGACGGCAAGAAGCTCTCCAAGCGCCACGGCGCCACCTCGGTGGAGGAGTACCGCGACGCCGGCTACCTGTCCGACGCCTTCGTCAACTACCTGGCGCTGCTCGGCTGGTCGCTCGACGGCGAGACCACGATCATCCCGCGCGACGTCCTGGCCAGCAAGTTCTCGCTTGATCGCATCTCCAAGAATCCCGCGACCTTCGACCCCAAGAAGCTCGATTGGGTCAATGCCGAGTACATCAACGGCATGTCCGATGCTCAGTTTGCCGACGAGATCATGGTCCCCGAGTTGCACGAGGCAGGCCTCATCGAGGGTAATGTCGAGTACGGCGAGGACTGGATCGACGCGCTTGCCGCCATCGTTAAGCCGCGCACCAGGATGCCGTCCGACGCCGTGACCGTCGCCGCTCCCATCTTTGCCACGGCCGAGACGCTCGAGTATGACGAGAAATCCGTCAACAAGGGCCTGGCCAAGGAGGGCATGGGTGCCATTCTGGACGCCGCCAAGGCCGCGCTCGAGGGTGTTACCGAGTGGACCGCCGCGAACATCGACGCCGCGCTTGAGCCGCTGCCCGAGCAGATGGACCTCAAGAAGCGCGTGGTGTTCCAGGCCGTGCGCGTCGCCGTCTGCGGCAACATGGTGAGCCCTCCGCTGGGCGAGACCATGGCGCTCGTCGGCCGCGACGACTGCCTGGCGCGCATCGACCGCGCCCGCACGATGGCGCTGTAATCGCTGCGCAAACGTATGTACCCGAGCCCCGTTCACCTCGAGCGGGGCTCTTGTTTCTGTAGACGAATGGGATAGGAGGTGCTGGGGCCATGGCCGAGCAACTGTCACTGTTTGGTTCACCTGAACCCGAGCGGGCTCCCGTAAGGGCCGTCCGCCCGGCCGAGCAGGCCAAGCCCGAGCCTGCACTTGAGCCCATTGCCGCCTACACGAGCGTGGTTCTCGACATCCCCACCCGTGCGCTGTCCGAACCGTTTGCTTACGGCGTCCCCGAGTCCCTTGCCAACGAGGCCCAGGTCGGATCGACGGTCCTGGTCCACTTTGGCAACCGTGCCGCCGCAGGCTATATCGTCGATATTGCGCCCGAGCTGGGCGACCTGCAAGGCAACAACGCCCTTGACCCTTCGCGCATCAAGCCCGTCGAAGCCATCCTCAGTAAACCGCTCTTTACCGCCGAGGCTGCCCGCATCGCGCACTGGATGAGCCGCGAGTACGTCGCCACACTTTCCGAGTGCCTGCGCCTGTTTTTGCCTCCGGGCGGCAGCCCGCGCGTGGTCAAAGGCGATGACGGCGCATGGTCGGTTGAACGCCCCGCCGTCAAGCCCATTCAAAACCGCTGGGTCATGCTCACGCCCGAGGGTTTCGACTATACGCCACCCAAGACCGCGGTCCGTCAGCGTCAGCTCATCGAGGCACTCCAATGCGGCCCGGTCACGACGCGCGACCTCAACCTGCTCTACAACAGTATGTCGGCGACCATTAAGGCGCTCGAAAAACGCGGCGTCGTGGTGGTTGAGGAGCGCCGCGCCTGGCGTGGGTGCAGCGAGCAGACCACGCTGTCCTCGGCGAGTGGCAAGGCCCCGGTGGCACTTACCAACGGCCAGCAGCAGGCCCTCGCACAGATTGAGCACGCACGCCTGGACGCTCACGGCGATGTGGTGCTGGTCGATGGCGTTACCGGTTCCGGCAAAACCGAGGTCTACCTCTCGGCGATTGAGCGCGTGCTGGCGGCCGGCCGTTCGGCCTGCGTGCTCGTGCCCGAGATCTCGCTGACGGCCCAGACCGTCGGCCGCTTCCGCTCGCGCTTTGGCGAGACGGTCGCTGTGTTCCACTCGCGTCTTTCCGCCGGCGAGCGTCTGGATCAGTGGGATATGGTCGCCAGCGGTGCCGCGCGCGTGGTCGTGGGCGCCCGCTCGGCGCTCTTTTGCCCGCTCACCGACTTGGGCCTCATCATCATCGACGAGGAGCACGAGACCAGCTACAAGCAGGGTTCCAGCCCGCGCTACCATGCGCGCGAGGTGGCTGCCGAGATGGCGCGGCGTTATCGGTGTCCGCTCGTGTTGGGCTCCGCCACGCCCTCGGCCGAGGCCCTCGACCGCTGCCGTCGCGGCACGTATAACGGTGCCACCTGGACGCGCGTCGAGATGCCCGAGCGCCCGGGACACGCCGTGCTGCCTACGGTTCGCATTGCCGACCTGCGCCGCGAGTTCGCACACGGCAGTCGCTCCATGTTCTCTAAACCGCTGATGGAAGGGCTGGAGCGTGTAGTCGAGCGCCGCGAAAAGGCCGTGTTGCTGCACAACCGTCGCGGCTTTGCGCCGTTTCTTATGTGCCGCGAATGCGGCTGCGTGCCCACCTGCAACCACTGCTCTACCGCGCTCACGTACCACGAGCGCACGCACACGCTGCAGTGCCACACCTGCGGATCGTCCTGGCGCGTGCAGCCTTATCCGGCGCCCTCGAGTCGCTGTCCCAAGTGCGGTAGCCGCTACCTGGCAAAAATGGGGCTGGGCACGCAGCAGATCGAGGACGCCCTACACCAGATGCTGCCCGACGACGTCGCCATCATTCGCATGGACGCCGACTCCACGCGCGGCAAGGATGCACACAAAAAGCTGCTCGAGCAGTTCGATGCCGCCGATTGCGCGGTGCTGCTGGGTACCCAGATGATCGCCAAGGGCCTCGATTTTCCCGAGGTCACGCTCGTGGGCGTGGTCAATGCCGACTTTGCGCTCAAGCTGCCCGATTTTAGAGCAGGGGAGCGCGCCTACGATCTGCTGGAGCAAGTTGCTGGCCGCGCCGGCCGCGGCGATCGTCCCGGCGAGGTCATCATCCAGACCTACCTGCCCGAGGACCCGGTCATTCGCGCCGTCGCCGAGCACGACCGCTCGATCTTTACCGACCACGACCTGGACCAGCGCCGCGACGCGCTGTATCCGCCGTTCGTGCGCCTGGTCAACATCTTGGTATGGTCGACGAACGCGGGTGACGCGTGGGACTACATCGGTCGCATCGCGAAGCTCCTCAAGCGTCGCTGGCATGCCGCCGCTCCCGATTTTTTGCGGGCGGGGAGCGCCGTGCCCCAGGTGCTTGGTCCGGCTTCGTGTGTAATCGAGAGAGCCAAGGACCGTTACCGCTTCCATCTGCTTGTAAAGTCGCCGGTAGGGTACCATGTCTCTGATGATATCGACGCCTGTCTCAAAGAGGTGGGCTCCGTGCGCGGCGTGAGCGTGAGCGTTGACGTCGACGCCTATGATTTGATGTAACAACCCGAAAGGATGGCCATGGAAGCCAGCGGAATCGTACTGTCGCCCGACCCTCGCCTGCGCCAGGAGTGCGCCGTCATCGAAGAGATCACCCCGGCGATCGAGGCACTTGCCGAGAAGATGAAGAAGATGATGTTCGAGAACGGCGGTTGCGGTCTTGCCGCCCCGCAGATCGGCGAGCTTATCCAGCTCGTTACCATCGACTGCGACTACAGCGACAAGAACGACTACGACCCGTACGTGCTCATCAACCCCGTGATTGTTGAGCAGAGCGATCACCTGGTGCCGTTTAGCGAGGGCTGCCTGTCCATTCCAGGCATTAGCTGCGAGATCGAGCGTCCCGATCACGTTGTCGTTGAGGCGTACGACCTTGACGCCAACCTGATTCGCTATGAGGCCACGGGCGATCTGTTCTGCGTGTGCTTGCAGCACGAGATTGATCACCTGCATGGCAATACCATGTTCGAGCGACTGAAGCCGATGCAGCGCATCAAGGCGGTCAAGGAGTACCAGGACGCCCTGGCCCGCGGCGCTCGACCGGGCGAGACGGAGTAGGTCCCACCGTCCCCTTTCCGCCGCAGGCTTAGGTTTTGCTCCATGCTCAAACAGTCCTGCTCGCGCGAAGAGCACATTAAGTGCTCTTCGGCTCGTGCGGAACTGCGCGTGGAGCAATAACCTAAGCCCTGCGGCGGAAGGGGACTGCGTTTTCGTGCTCCTCTTCGCCCGGGTGCCGTTGGGCCAGGGAGGGGCGTCTTCGCTGATAGGTGCTTTGTTGAGAGAGCTGCTTTTATTGCGGCTCTTTCTTTGGTTTTGGGTATATTTGTTCTTGTTGAATTGTTATTGCGGATGGGCTGGGTACTTGGCTTTCCGCTGTTGTTTGTAGCCGTCTCGGCTTTGGTTGAGGGGAGACGTTCTTTATGCGTATTGTGTTTATGGGTACGCCTGATTTTGCTGTGCCTTCGCTGACTTCGCTTGTTGAGGCTAGGAACGAGATTGCGCTTGTTATTACTCGTCCCGATGCTGTTCGTGGGCGTGGTAAGAAGCTTGAGCCTTCTCCTGTTAAGGCCAAGGCGCTTGAGCTGGGGTTGCTCGTTGTTGAGGCCAATCGTATGACGCCTGAGGTTGTTGAGGCACTTCAGGCTGCCCAGGCTGACATTTTCTGTGTGGCTGCTTATGGCTGCATTTTGCCCGATGAGGTGCTGCATATGGCACCGCTCGGCATTGTGAATGTTCATGCTTCGCTGCTGCCTCGTTGGCGTGGGGCTGCTCCTATTCAGCGTGCGATTCTCGCTGGTGACGAGGTTGCTGGCGTTTCCATTATGCGCATCGGGCATGGCGTGGATACTGGTGCTTATTGTGCTCAGGCTTCCACGTCGGTTGCCGGTAAGCATGCCGAGGCACTGACCATGGAGCTTGCTGAGCTTGGCGGCAAGCTGCTTGCCGATACGATTCCTTCGCTTGCCGATGGCACCGCCGTGTGGACTGAACAGGATGAGTCGCTCGTCACTCACGCCGCCAAGATTTCTAAGCAGGAGATGCGTCTGGATCCTCAGATGGCGGCGCTTGATTGCGTGCGTCATGTGCTTGCCTCGTCCGATACCGCTCCCGCTCGTTGCGTGATTGCCGGCAAGACCGTTCGCGTGCTCGATGCAGCACCGGCAGATGTGTCGCTTGGCGAGGGACTCGTCGCCGTTCAGGCCAAGCGCGTCTACCTGGGCCTGTCCGATGGCGCGGTCGAACTACTCGAGGTTAAGCCCGATGGCAAGCGTGCTATGGCTGCCTCTGCCTGGGCTGCCGGCCTGCAGGGTGCGGATCTTTCGTGGGGTGTTTTGTCATGAGCAAGCTTTCCCCCGCGCGCAAGCTCGCGCTTGATGTTTTGATGGAGGCCGATCGCCGCGGCATGTACGCGCGCGACGTGCTCTCGTCCCGTGCTTCGGCCAAGGCCATTGACCAGCGCGATTCTGCTTTTGCCGCTCGTTTGGCACTTGGCGTTGCGGCCACCCAGGGCATTTTGGATGAGCTGCTCGACCAGTTTCTCGATAAGCCCAAAAAGGTCGCGCCTCGTGTGCGCATGGCACTTCGTATCTCGGCCTTCGAGATGCTCTACCTGCATACGCCGGGTCGCATTGCCGTGAGCCAGGGCGTTGAGCTCGTGCGCATCGGTGCTAAGTCTGCCGCCGGTCTGGCGAACGCTGTGCTGCATAAGGTTGCGGACAATGTTGAGGACTTTGCCACGGCATCCGACGTGGATGAGTCCGAGCGCCGTTTGGTTCGTCTTTCGCGTTTGATGGGTCTTCCTCGCTGGCTGTGCGCTCGTATTATGGCCTCGTTCGATACGCCCGAGGGTGCGCTTAACTTTGCCGGCAATCTGGCCCCCGCGCCTCTGGCCCTGCACGAGAACGCCTTTGCAACCAAACCCGATCCGTACATTTCGCAGCTTGTGGCACCCGTTTTCCCGGGCTGCCATGCGCCGGTCGATGCGCAGGTTACGGTTGCGTCCGGCGTGTTTGAACGCGCTGCTGCCGTTGCCTCGGACCTTAACGCCCAGCTCATCGCCACTGCGGCGACGCGTCCCGGGCGTTGCCTGGAGATTGGTGCCGGCCGTGGCACCAAGACCTTTGTGATGATGTGTCAGGCCAAGCGTGCGGGCTATGAGCGTCAGCATACGGCGCTCGATCTGCATGATCGCAAGTGCGATCTGAATCTCGCGCGCCTGCATAAGGCGGGTATTACGGGCGTACGCACGGTCTCGGGTGATGCCTGCGAGCTCGATGAGGTGCTGACGTCTTTTGATGCCATGCTTGGCAAACCTGCCCTGTTCGATACAGTGTTTATCGATGCCCCGTGTTCGGGTACCGGGACTATGCGCCGTCATCCCGAGATTCCGTGGCGCCTGAGCGAGAATGACGTGACGACCGAGCTGCCCAAGCTACAGCTGACGATGCTCAAAGAAGGAGCCGCGCGCGTGGCTGCGGGCGGTGAGCTCATGTATGCGACGTGCTCGGTGTTTGATGAAGAGAACACGCAGGTCGTGGATGCCTTCCTCACCTCTCCCGAGGGTGCCGGCTTTAGCGTGGCACCGCTTTCAGAGGCACAGATTCTGCAGCTTCCCGAGTTCGATCAGGCCAAGAAGCTGGTATCCGTCCGCCAAAACGCTCGAGGACTTTTCCAAAGCGTGCCGGTAAACGCCGACTCCTACGACGGCCACTTCTGCGCCCGCCTGATCCACAAGTAACTACTAAGTTGCGGTGAAATAGGGATTGAATAGCGGCTTCTATCCGCCAAACAGTCCTTATTTCACCGCAACTCAGGATGTCCTGCGAGTGGAGATCGCAATAGCGGTAAAGTGTGGGAAAAATAGCCCCGTTTCATACTTGCTGCTATCAAAAGTAGGGCGGATTACGGGGCTAGATTGATGATGCCTGACCACAGTAAAATGGCCTAAATAAAACCGACGCTCCTATAAGTTGTCAAGAGGCAGTTTGCGGGAGCGCTCTCTCCA